>JAUYEI010000051.1 GCA_030691385.1 Azonexus sp. | reverse complement strand
TGCTCGGCAAGCTGCTCGAAGCGCGGGCCAAGGCGCGGACCTCGGAGGCGATCGAATCGCTGATCCGCCTGCAGCCGAAGACGGCGCGTGTCGAGCACGATGGACAGTGGATCGACATGCCGGTCGAGGCCTTGATGCCGGGAGACGTTTTCCTCGTTCGGCCGGGTGAAAGCGTGCCGGTCGATGGCGAGCTGATCGATGGCGAATCGAGCGTCAATGAGGCGATGCTGACCGGCGAGAGCATGCCGGTAGGTAAACGCGCCGGCGACAAGGTTTTTGCCGCGACGGCCAACGGCCAGGGGGCGATGCGCTGCCGGGCGACCGGCGTTGGCGAGCACACGCTGCTCGCCGGCATCATCCGCATGGTCGGCGAGGCGCAGGGCTCGAAGGCGCCGGTGCAGCGGCTGGCCGACCGGATTTCAGCCATTTTCGTGCCGACGGTGTGCATCATCGCCCTCGTTACTTTTGCCGGCTGGTGGTGGACTGCCGGCGATTTTGCCGAGGCGCTGGTCAATGCCGTCGCCGTGCTCGTCATCGCCTGTCCGTGCGCGCTCGGGCTGGCGACGCCGACGGCAATCATGGTCGGTACCGGGCAGGGCGCACGGGCCGGCATCCTGGTCAAGAATGCCGAGGCGCTTGAGCGGGCCGAGAAAATCACGGTGCTGGCGCTGGATAAGACCGGAACCCTGACTTGCGGTACGCCGCAGGTCACTGATGTCGTTACTTATGGCCTGGCGCGCGACGAAGTGCTCGGTCTGGCGGCGGCACTTGAGGAGAATTCCGAGCATCCGCTGGCGCGGGCGATCGTTGCGGCCGCTGCTACGGGCATTCCGACGGTCAACCGGAAAAAAGCGGCAAATTTCAAATCCCTGCCGGGGCACGGCGTTGAAGGCGAGGTCGATGGCCGGGTGCTGCGCCTCGGTTCGCCAACCTGGCTGGGGCTGGCTGTCGACCCGGCCGTGGCTGGCTTGCAGGAGGCCGGCAAGACGGTGGTGGGGCTGGCCGAGGGCGAGAGCACGCTGGCCCTGTTTGCCGTGGCGGACGCCTTGCGACCGACCTCGCGGGTGGCCGTCGAGCGCCTGCGCCAGCGCGGTATCCGGGTTGTCATGTTGACCGGTGACAATGCGGCAACGGCCGCGGCGATTGCCGCCGAGGCGGGGATCGCCGAGTTCCGGGCGGGCATTCTGCCCGGTGACAAGGCGGCGGCCATCAACGAACTGAAATCCGGCGGCGGTCTGGTCGCCATGGTCGGGGATGGCATCAACGATGCGCCGGCCCTGGCGGCGGCCGATGTCAGTTTCGCTATCGGCGCCGGTTCGGACGCGGCGGTGGAGGCGGCGGATCTGACATTGATTCGCAGCGACCTGATGGGGGTGGTCGATGCAATCGCCCTATCGGCGGCCACCTTGGGGAAAATCCGGCAAAATCTTTTCTTTGCCTTCATCTACAATGTGCTGGGGATTCCGCTCGCTGCCCTGGGTTGGCTCAACCCGGTGGTGGCCGGTGCGGCCATGGCGATGAGTTCGGTATCGGTCGTCTCCAGCTCGCTGTTGTTGAAGCGCTGGCGGCCAGGGCGCTAGAAGCAGGAACAAGGGGTTCGATGACCACAGGGAGCAGCAGGAAGAGGGGTGGGGAGGCTAATGCCGGGGATGGCAGAGGCTGCGTTGTGTCCGCGGGAAATCCGCCGGCATTGACGGAGCAGGAAGCGATGTTCCGGACGACGATGGAGGCCGCGCAGGTCGGCATCTTCGTCTTGCAGGATCAGCACTTCAAGTACGTCAATCCCTATCTGACACGTCTCTTCGGCTACAGTGCCGATGAGATGGTGGACCGCATGGGGCCGCTCGATGTCGTGGCGGCCGGGCAGCACGCCTTCATCGTCGAACAGATGCAGGCCCGGGCTGCCGGGGTCAGCGGGCATCATTACGAGATTACGGCGATACGCAAGAACGGTTCGGAATTCCCGGCCATGATCTACGGTTCGCCCTCGGTCTTTGACGGCCGTCCGGCCTCGGTCGGCACTCTGCTCGACATTTCATCGCAAAAGGCGGCCGAACAGCGCATCCGCGAACTGGCCGATTACGACGTGCTGACCGGCCTGCCCAACCGGCGCCTGCTGCGCGAGCGCTTCGTCCAGTTGCTGGCGGCGGCCGAGCGCGACAAGACCGAAATTGCCGTCTTCTTTCTCGACCTCGATCATTTCAAGCGGGTCAACGATTCGCTCGGCCACAGCGTCGGCGACGAACTGCTGGTCGAAGTGGCGCGCCGGCTCGATACCGTGGTGCGCCGCATCGACACCGTGGCCCGCCTCGGCGGCGACGAGTTCATCTTTGCCATGCCGGGATTTCACACGGCGGCCGCAGCCGAGGTGGCGCGTCGCCTGATCGACGTTTTTGCCCGGCCATTCGAAGTGGCGGGGCACGAACTGACGGTGACGCCCTCGCTCGGCATCAGCATCTACCCGCACGACGGGCAGGATCTCGAAACCCTGCTCAAGAACGCCGACACGGCGATGTACCGGGCCAAGGAAATCGGCCGCAACACCTTCCAGTTCTACGCCACCGAGATGAACACGGCGACGCTCGATCGTCTGCTTATGGAAAGCAATCTGCGCCGCGCTCTGGTGCAGAAGGAATTCATTCTCCAGTACCAGCCGCTGGTCAATCTGCGCACCGGCGTGATCGTCGGCGTCGAGGCACTGATTCGCTGGCAGCATCCGGAACTCGGCACGATCATGCCGGACAGTTTCATCCATGTCGCCGAAGAAACCGGCCTGATCAACCCGATCGGCGACTGGGTCCTGTGCGAAGCCTGCCGGCAGGCCAAAGCCTGGTGCGATGAGGGGCTGCCCTCGCTGGTCATGGCCGTCAACGTGGCGCCTGTCCAGTTCCGCCAGCCGGGCTTTGTCGAAATGGTCGCCGGCGCGCTGGCCGCCTCCGGCCTCGAGGCCAGCCTGCTCGAACTGGAGTTGACCGAGCGCACCGTGATGCATGATGCCGACATCAACTTGGGCACGCTGTCGGCGCTGCACCGCATGGGTGTCGAACTCTCGCTCGACGACTTCGGCACTGGCTATTCCTCGCTGGCCTATCTCAAGCGTTTTCCGGTCGGCAAGCTCAAGATCGACCGTTCCTTCGTCAATGATCTGGAAACCGATCCCGACGATTGGGCCATCGCCTCGACCATCGTCAGCATGGGGCGCAGCCTGCGCATGACCGTGCTCGCCGAGGGCGTCGAAACTGGTGAACAGTTGGTGCAATTGCGTAAAATGGGCTGCGATATGGCGCAGGGCTACTATTTCAGCCGCCCGACCTCGGCCGCCGGCATGGCGGAAATCCTGCGCGCCCAACCCTTTGTGAATAGGTAAATGGCATGGAAAACACCGTAATCAAGGTTGGTGGCATGAGTTGCCAGGGCTGCGTCAAGAACATTGCCGGCGTCCTCGGCGCCATGGCCGGCGTGGCCAGCGCCGAAGTCTCGCTGGAGGCGGCCGAAGCCAAAATAGCCTTCGATCCGCAGGCCGTGACGCGCGCGGCGCTGGTCAATGCCATCGAAGATGCCGGCTTCGACGCTGAATAAAAAAATCAAACAACAATAGGATTTCGAGAGAACAGCCGTGCCTGAAAAAAAAATCAGATTGACCCAGCTATCCCATGGCGGCGGCTGCGGTTGCAAGATCGCTCCCGCCGTATTGCAGCAGATTCTGGCCGGGGCGCCGTCGGGCATTATCCCGCCGCAATTGCTGGTCGGCACCGAGACCAGCGACGACGCCGCGGTCTACCAGATCAATGCGCAGCAGGCGATTGTCGCGACGACGGATTTCTTCATGCCGATCGTCGACGACCCCTACGATTTCGGCCGCATCGCAGCGACCAACGCCATTTCCGACGTTTACGCCATGGGCGGCACGCCGCTCTTCGCGCTGGCCATCGTCGGCATGCCGGTCAATACGCTGCCGCTGGAAACCATCGGCAAGATCCTGCAGGGCGGCGAAGCTGTCTGTCGCGCTGCCTGTATTCCGATTGCCGGCGGCCACACCATCGACTCGGTCGAGCCGATCTACGGGCTGGTTGCCATCGGCATCGTCAATCCGGCCCATCTCAAGCGCAACTCGGGCGCCAAGCCGGGTGACAGGCTGATCCTCGGCAAGCAGCTTGGTGTCGGTGTCTATAGTGCCGCGCTCAAGAAGGATCAGCTCCACGCCAGCGACTACGAGGCCATGGTCGATACTACGACCCAGCTCAATACGCCGGGGCCGATGCTGGCCTGTCTCGATGGCGTGCATGCCGTCACCGACGTCACCGGCTTTGGCCTGGCCGGCCATCTGCTCGAAGTGTGCAAGGGCAGCGGCGTGCGCGCCACGGTCAATTACGCTGCCCTGCCGCTGCTTGCCCGCGCCCGCGAGTTCGTCGATGCCGGCTACGTGACCGGCGCCTCGGGGCGGAACTGGAGCAGCTACGGAGATAACGTGAATCTTGCGGTCAACCTGGAAAGTGCCGCAAAAACGCTGATCACCGACCCGCAGACCTCGGGGGGGTTGCTGGTTTCATGTACGCCAGAGACGGTGACGGAAGTGCTGTCACTGTTCCTGCAGCAGGGGTTCTCGCATGTTTCGGTGATTGGTGAAATTGCTGAGGGTGAGCCGGGGGTTGATGTTGTTTGAACCTTGAAACCTCAGTTGGACGTGGCAGCGGCCACGTCGCGCTGTCAGCCAAGGGGTGAATCGCCTCGAAGGCGCAAAGGCCTGTATTCAGGCGGCTGGCCAAGGCTGGATAAGCGGTCAACTGAGGTTTCAAGGTTGATGGGAACCCAAGCCAAAATCAGGCGGCGGCCGGCGACTTCTCCACCCAGATATGCCGCGCCACCGCGTGTTCCAGCGCCAGTTCAACCTCGTCGGCAAGAATCACCGTCATTGGCCGTTGCTGCAGCACGCGTATCGGGCGATTTTCGGCCAGGCCGTAGGCGGTCAGTTGCTCCCGCTGGAGCGGGTCGATTTCGGGGCCGAGGGCGGCGAGGCGGACTTCGCTGCCGGGCGGGATGAAGGCGAGGGGGAGGCGGGCTTCGTGGGTGGGGCTCATGACCAGACGGCGTGGAGAAGGAGGTTGAACAGGCCGCCGACGAGGAAGGCGAAGGGGACGATGACGGCGACCATGCCGAGGGCGACTTTGGCGCCCTGTTCCTTGACCATCATCATGAGGCTGGCGAAGCAGGGGATGAACAGGGTGATGGTGATCATGCCGACCACAGCCTGAATCGGGCTCAGGCTGTGCGCCATGCTGAACAGCCCGGTGGCACCGAAGTCGCGGCGCAGGAAGCCCATGACGAAGGCGGCCGAGGCTTCCTTGGGCAAACCGAGCCAGCCCGAGACGAGCGGTTCGCCGGCCTCGATGATGGCGGGCAGGGCGCCGGATTTGTCGAGCGAATACATGATGAAGGTGCCGAGCAGGAAGAGCGGGATGACCTCGATGAGGTACCACTTGAGCCGGCCGCCGGTTTTCTTGAGCACGTTACCGATGATGGGCAGGCGCATCGGCGGCAGTTCGGTGACCAGCGGGATGCGCCGGCCGGGAATGAGCTTGGCCGCCAGAAAACCGGCCAGCAGCAGGACGCCGACCATGGCCAGCGCCCAGATGAGCACGGCGGTGAAGGAGAAGCCGCCGAGCATGCCGAGGACGACGCCCAACTGCGCCGAGCACGGGATGGCCAGGGCGAGCAGGAAAATGGTGATGATGCGCTCGCGCCGGCTGTGCAGGATGCGCGTCGTCAGCGTCGCCATCGTCACGCAGCCGAGGCCGAGCACCATCGGCAAAACCGCCCGGCCGTTCAGCCCGATCAACGCAAACAGCCGGTTGGCGATGACCGTCAGGCGCGGCAGATAGCCCGAATCCTCGAGTACGCCAAAGGCGACGAAAAAGGTCGTGACGATGGGCAGGATGAGCGCCAGCGCGTAGGTCATGCCCATGGTCCACAGGCCGTACTGGCCGACCAGCAGTTCCTGCAGCCAGGGGGTGCTGATCGTGGCGGTGACGAAAGCGGTGAAGGCCGGGTTGAGGATGCCTTCGAAGATGTCTTCCTCCATCAGCCCGACCAGCGTGGTGGCGCCGAAAACGCCGACGAATTCATAGACGGCGTAAAGCACGCCGAGCAGGATGGGGCCGCCCCAGACCGGATGCACGACATACTGGCCGAGCCGTTGCGAGAGCAGCGGGCTGCTCCTGACGGTGCGCTGGATGAGGCTGGCGGCCAGCGCGTCGGCCGCTTCGGTGCGCTCGCGGGCGAGCCGGGCGGGGAGGTCGCCGTCGGCGCGGTCGATTGCGTTTTTGCGCAAAATTTCCAGTTGACCGTGGGATTCGCCGGCGCGTTCGGCCAGCCAGTCGGCGACCACCGAATCGCCGCCGAGGTAGAGAATGGCCAGGCCGCGGGCGGCCATGTGCGGGTGCGGCGCAAGGCGGGCGATGGCTTCGGCCAGGCGCGCGATGTCGGCCTCGATTTTCGGGTCGTAGCGGAGCAGGGCTTCGGCCGGACGGGCGTGGTCAAGGCCGTGAGTCAGTTCGCCGATGCCCTTGCCACCGGTGGCGATGGTGGCCAGCACCGGGATGCCGAGTTCTTCGGAGAGTGCCGGGATATCGACCGTGACACCGCGTGCCGCCGCCTCGTCGTGCATGTTGAGCGCCAGTACCATGGGCACGCCGAGTTCGGCCAGCAGCGCGGTCAGGGTCAGCGTGCGGCGCAAATTCTTGGCATCGCCGACCTGCACCAGGCAGCGCGACGACTCGTTGAGCAGGGCGCGCATGGTCGCCCGTTCGTCATCGCTGCGCGAGGGCAGGGCGAGCACGCCGGGTGTGTCGAGCAGTATCGCCTCGCGGTCGAAACGGGCGCTGGCCCGGGTGACTTCGACGGTGGTGCCGGGGTAGTTGGAAACGTTGACGTAGGCGCCGGTCAGGCGATGAAAGAGGACGGATTTGCCGACGTTGGGGTGGCCGACGAGCACGATGGCGTTGGCGGTGGATGATGAGGTGGTCACGTTCTATCGTTTCAGGTGTTGCGAATGTCCGGCAAAGGCCGGGCATTCGTTACTTTACGTCGGATTGACTGGCCGCTCGATAGCCTGGCGCAGGTTTCTCGAGGGGGGATGAAATCTCATGCTGTGACAGGAAGGATGGCGCTTGTTTCCTCTGCTGGCGCAGCGACGATTGTTGCCGGGCGCGTCGTTTCCGGGCCCAGATCAGCACGCCGGTGATGCTCAGCGCAGCGATGGCCAGTCCGCACAGCGAAATCAGGACGCGTCCCGGCAGGCCGGCGATGCGCCCGGAGTGGAGCGGGAACATGAGCTGCAGGAAAATGTCGCCGGCCGTGCCGGTGCCGGGAATGTCGCGGCCGAGCGGGGTGCCGGTCGCCGCGTCGAAATGGAACCAGGGATTGCCGAGGCCGACATCGCCATGGCTGTTGCCCGGTTCGAAGAAGCCGACCGCATAAACGCCCGCCAGGCGTTCGTGGAAGATGCCGCCGGCCGGCGCCGCGATGCCATGGCGCCGCGCTTCCTGTTCGGCGATGGCAATGATTTCGTCCATTTTCATTTTTGGTTCGTTTTTCCGGTTGACCGTGGGATTCGCCGCAGCGGCAAAGGGCGACGGCGAGAGCTCGGAAAACCAGCCGACGACCGGCCGCATGACCTGTTCCTTGAGGTTCATGGAGACCGAGGTGACGGCCAGCATCAGGACGATCAGGAAGAGCCAGACCCCGCCCGAGCGGTGCAGGTCGAAGTTCAGGCGATGGCCGCCGGCCTGCCAGCGGAAGGCGAAGGATTGCCGCCAGGTATGGCGGCTGGGAAAGGAAATCCACAGCGCGAGCAGGGTGTCGAAGACCCAGACGATGGCGACGATGCCCATGAACAGCGTGCCGAGTTGCAGCCCGAAGGCATCCGGGATGTGCATGCTGTAGTGCAGCTTGTAGAGGAAGGGAAGCAGGTTCTCGCGGTCGAGCGAGACCTTGCCCCATTCGCGCCGGCCGAGCACTTCGCCGCTCACCGGGTCGAGCGCGACCTGGTTGTAGCCGAGTTCGTAGGGCTGTTGCGTTGCCGGGTCGAGGCGCCCATCGACGAAGACGCCGAAGGCATGCCCCGGCTCGACGGCGAGCGGCATGAAGCGGATCTGCAGGCGCGGTTCGGCGGCTTCCAGACGGCTCGCCAGTTCGAGCGGCACGAGGGGCTGGCCCCGCCCCGGCGCCTCGAACAGCTGCGGGTTGAGCCATTCGTCGAGCTCGTGGTCCCACGAGATGACGGCGCCGGTCAGCCCGGAGATGCACAGGAAGAGCGCGGCGAACAGCCCGAACCAGCGGTGCAGCAAGACAAGCAGGGGGCGCATCGGCCGGCTCCGCTCAGTATTTCCAGTTCAGCGAGACGCTGAAATTGCGCGGCGCGCCGTAATAGCTCTGGCCCCACATCAGACTCGTGAAGTACTTCTCGTCGGTCAGGTTGTTGAGGTTGGCGCTGACGCTGAGATGCTTGTCGATGTCGTAGCGCGCCATCAGGTTGACCAGGGCATAGGACGGCTGGGTCGTCCGGGTGGTGGCGCCGGTGCCGAAGTTGTAGATGTCGACGCGGTGGATATCGTCCTGCCAGCTGACGTTGGCGCCGACCTTCAGCTTGTCGATCATCGGGATGCGGTAGGTGCCGCTCAGGCGGAGCAGGCGGCGCGGCGTGTAGGTGCGCACGTCCTTGCCTTGCGGGTCGGTCAGCGTGAGCTGGGTGTAGCCGAGATTGACCTGCAGGCGCTCGGTCAGCGCGCCGGAAATGTCGAGCTGCACACCGCTCGATTCGGCGTCGATGGCGCGATAGACGGCGACCGGCCCGACATAGCCGGCAGCTTCGGCCAGGCCCTTCTGCTCGGTCAGGAAGTAGGCGAGCGAGGCGTTCAGGCGCTTGTTGAAGAAATCGCTCTTGAGGCCGACTTCCTTGCTATTGCCGCGCACCGGGTCGAGCGGCGTCAGCGTCGCATCGACCTGGTGCTGCGGGTTGAACAGTTCGGTATAGCTGCCATAGACCGAGAGGGCCGGGATCAGGTCGTAAATGGCGCCGAAATACGGCGTGAGCTTGCTGGTGTCGGATTGGCGGCTCTGGCCGTAGGACGTGCCGCGGACATCGACCGACGTGGCCCGGAGGCCGGCGATCAGCTTGAGGTCGTCGCGCAGGTTGAGGCGAGTGGCGAGGAAGGCGGTTTTGCGCTGGTCGGTGAAGTCGCTGCCGTTGGTGGACGCGTCGAAGGTCGGCATCGGGTAATTGCCTGTCCAGCCCTCGAGCCGCGGTAGCGCGGTGCCGATGCCCTGACCGTAGCGCGACAGGTCGCTGAGGGCCGATCTGGCCCAGCTCGCGCCGAAGCTCACGTCGTGCTTGCGGCCGCCCAGCGCGAAACGCCCGGTGGCGTAGAGGTCGACCATGGTCTGCTTGTTGGTCATGTCGTATTGCGACGGGTAACTGAACAGGCCGAGGCCGGTCGTCCGGTCCGGCGTGCCGTAGACGTAGAACAGCGACGACTGGTTGGTGAATTCCTGGCGGGTGACGACGGCCTTGGCCATCCAGTCGGCGTTGAATTGATGGCTCAGTTCGACGAAGGTGCTTTGCGTCTTCGAGTCCCATACCGCCCAGTCGGCGGCCGTGCTCGTCGAGCGGGCGAAATTGGTCGGGCTGCCGTCCGTGTAGTAGAGCGGCAAGGCGCCCCACAGCGGGCTCTTCGGCTTGTTGATCTGGGTGTGGTGGCCGATGGCCAGTTGCGTCGATTCGGCCAGGTCGGCCTCGACGATGCCGTAGAACACCGTCTTCTCACGGCTGTAGCGGTCGAGGTAGGAGTCCTTGTCTTCGTGGGCGAAGACCAGTCGGCCGCGGATCCGCCCGGAGTCGATCAGGGCGCCGGAGACACCGGCATCGAGGCGGTACTTGTTCCACGAACCGGCGGTCAGGCCGGCCGAGGCGGCGAAATCGACGGTCGGCCGCTTGCGGATGAAATTGACCGTGGCCGACGGGAAACCGGTGGCCGACATCAGCCCATTGGCGCCATAGACGGCATCGATGCGGTCGTAGATGGCGGTATCGATGTCGCCGTTGACGATGTCGTAGACGAAAGGAACACCGATGCCGTCGAACTGGAAATTGGTTACGTCGAAGCCGCGGGCGGTGTAATAGGTACGGTCGGTTTCCGGACGCTCGACGACGATGCCGGACGTGGCGGCCAGCGCATCATTGACATTGTCGAGCTTGAAATCGTCGAGCTGGCTGCGCGATAGCACCGAAACCGTCTGCGGCGTTTCGCGCAGCGACAGATTCATTTTGGTCGCCGAACTGCTGCGGGCCGTGGTGTACAGGCCGGTTTTCTCGGTGCTCGCCGCGCTGTCGGCATTGCCGGTCACGGTGATGGCGGAAAGGGCGGTTTCACTGGTGGCCGGTGGTTCGGCGGCAAGGGCCGGGCCGACATGGAGGGCGGCGATCAGGGCAAAAAGGGGGCGATGGCGGAAAACCGCCGGCAGGGTGTGCTGGAACGACATGGAAACTCCCGGATGGTGCCGGCGGGCTGCCTGAGGAGTTCCTGGGTGGCTGGCGGTGGCTTGCTGTTTATGAAAAGGGTGAAACTCAAGCAGCTTTGCGCAATATCTTGCCTGGCTTGGGCTGCTCGCCGTGCGCTTCGCGCAGGCATTCGTGGGCACAGGAGGCGCACCGGCCGCAATCGCGGGTGACGCCGAGATCGCGTCGCAAGTCTCTCAACGTGCGGGCGCCATCCTGCGCGGCTTCGCGAATCTGGGTGTCGGTGACTGCTTTGCAGACGCAGACGTACATGGACTGCCTCCTGATGCGGTTGTTAATGCGAACAATTCGTATTCTACGGCGTTGAGAACGGTTGTCAACAACTATGATCCTTGAAACCTCGGTTGACCGCTTATCCAGCCTTGGCCAGCCGCCTGAATACAGACCTTTGCGCCTTCGAGGCGATTCACCCCTTGGCTGACAGCGCGACGTGGCCGCTGGCACGCCTGGTCGGGCGCCCGGCTTTGTCGCATAGTCGACAGTCGAGTCCGGCCTGCGTGTTGCTGAGCAATTCGCAAGCCAGCCTTGGCCGGGCAGGCGCAGAAACGAAAAAGCCGCAGGCTGGCTGCGGCTTTTGGGGGGCTGGGCGGAGAGGCTTAGCCTTCGCCCGGCTCCATGTGCGCCTGCAGATAGTTCGGCAGGGTCACATCCTTGATCAGCGACTGCTGCGTTTCCAGCCAGTCGATGGCTTCCTCGCAATGTTCGAGCAGTTCCTCGAGCAGGTCGCGGCTGACGTAATCCTGCAACTCTTCGCACAGGGCGATGGTCTCGACCAGTAGCGGGCGCTGGATTTCACGCTCGTACTTGAGGTCGCCCTGCAGGCACTCGACGACATGCTCGCCGATCATGAGCTTGCCGAGGTTTTGCAGGTTGGGCAGGCCTTCGAGGAAAAGCACGCGCTCAATGAGCTCGTCAGCTTCCTTCATGACGCGGATCGACTGCTTGTACTGGTAGTCGTTGAGCTTTTCCAGGCCCCAGTTGCGGAACATGCGGGCATGCAGGAAATACTGGTTGATCGAGGTCAGTTCGTTCTTGAGCACCTTGTTGAGGGCTTCGATGACTTTCTTGTCGCCTTTCATCGTCGTCGCTCCTTAAGCCGGGCTGCCAGAGCCCATCTGGCTCTGCAGGTAGTTGGGCAGGCCGACCAGTTCGATCAGTTTCATCTGCTTTTCGAGGAAGTAGGCATGGTCCATTTCGGTGTCTTCGAGCTGGACGCCGAGCAGGTCGCGGCTGACGTAATCCTGGGCCTTTTCGCAGGCGGCCATGGCTTTCTTGAGGTCGCCATCCACCTTGTACTCGACGGCGAGGTCGGATTTGAGCATTTCCGGTACGGTCTTGCCGATTTTCAGCGCTTCGCGCTTGCTGAGGTCGGGCTTGCCTTCGAGGAAGAGAATGCGCTGGATCAGGGCGCGGGCATGCTGGCGCTCGTGATCGGACTCGTGGATGGATTTCTCGGCCAGCTGGTTCAGACCCATGTCGGCATACATCTCGCCGTGGATCAGGTACTGATCGACGGCAGTCAGTTCGCCGGTCAGCAGGTCGTTGAGGATGTCGATTATTTTCTTGTCGCCCTTCATGGCTTTTCTCCGTAAGGTTCGGTGGGTAGCGGGCTGGCTGGCGGGCCACAGCTAGCTTGCCCATGCCGCGATTTTAAGTTGGCTTGCCTGATATTAGAAGGAAGATTGTGAAAAAAGTTCTTTAATTACAATTAATTAGGAACGGTTCTCATTCGCCTTGTCATGCACCGGAATGTGGCGTGCCACTTCGTGCAAATGGCATGGATTTTTCTCGCCAGGCACGGAACGACATAATGTCGCGTTGGTTACGCAGGTGTGAAGGCTCGTCACGGTCAACCGGAAAAAATGACCAAAAATGAAAAGTCTGTGTGCCGGCTTCAGTGCTCGTGCAGCGCCGCTTCGATGAGCCGGCGGGAGATGCTGATGGGCTCGGGCAGAATCGGCAGGGCGTCGGGCGAAAACCATGCTGCCGCCTCGATTTCGTTCCGATCGGGCGTAATCGTGCCGCCGGCGTAGTCGGCCAAAAAGGCGACCATCAGCGAATTGGGGAAGGGCCACGGCTGGCTGTGAAAATAGCGCAGGTTGGCGATTGCTATGCCGACCTCCTCGCGCACTTCGCGGGCGGCGCATTCCTCGAGCGTTTCGCCGGGTTCGACAAACCCGGCCAGGGCGCTGAAGACGCCCGGCTTGAAATGCGGGCTGCGGCCGAGCAGCAGTTTGTCACCATCGCGCACCAGGACCATGACGGCCGGCGAAATGCGCGGGTAGGCGAGCAGGCCGCAACTTGGGCAGTGCATGGCCAGTTCGCCGGTTTTCATGGCCGTCGGCGTGCCGCACTTGCCGCAGAAACGGTGGTTGGCCCGCCAGTCGAGCAACTGCGTGGCGCGGCCGGCCAGCGCGAAGGTGTCGGGGCCGGCGATCGAGAATATGGCGCGCAGCGGCGTCGCTTCGCCGCCGGGAAGTTCGGGGAAGTCGGCGACATCGGCGGCATGGCAGGGCAGGCCGTTCAAGTCGCCAACGCGCAGGGCATTTTCGGGCAGGCCGAAATCGCCGGCCAGACCGGCGGGGAAGACCGATCCGGCTCCGCTGATCGTCAGCAGGCGATGCTCGCAGCGCAGAATCCAGTAGGCGGCTTGGCTCATGGCGATGGCTCAGGCGGAAATGGTCTGCGCCGACGGATTGGGTGGCAGGCGGTAGATCGTCGTTTCGGCATTCGGCGCCAGGGTGCCGAGGGCAATGCTCAGGATGGAAATGAACAGGCTGGCGAAGAAGGCCGTCCAGAAACCGGAAATGGTGAAGCCGCTGACCACCTTGGCGACGAGCATGAGCAGCAGGGCGTTGATGACCAGCACGAAAAGGCCGAGGGTGAGCAGGGTCAACGGCAGGGTCAGGAAAACGAGCAGCGGGCGCAGCACGGCGTTGGCGAAACCAAGCAGCAACGCCGCGACGATCAGCGCCGAGGTGCTCGAAAAGCGGATGCCCTTGAAGACGAGGCTGGCGCCCCACAGGGACAGGGCGGTGATGGCCCATTGGATGAAAAATCCCGCCAGATTGTCGAACATGTCTTTGCCTTTGCTGAAATGCTGCCGCCTGATCGGCGAAGGACTGAATTCTAGGCGTTCCTGCCGTGCATGACGATGCGCGAGACGAACCAGATGGCGACCAGATTGGCCGCGACAGCGACGTAGCCGACCTGCGCATAGCCGACGATGCGGCCGCTGGCATCGAGCGAGGTGAGGAAGCCGGCCAGCGTCGTGGCGAGGCCCATGGCCAGCGACTGGACGGTGGCGTTGAGCGACATGAAGGTGCCGCGCAGTTTGGGCTGGGCCGAGGAGGCGATGATGGCCATGGACGGGATCATGCGCCCCGAAATGAGCACGAAGAAGCTGGCCGAGACGATCAGCCAGATCCACAGCGGCAGGACGCCGGCGTGGGTGAGGACCAGGGTCGGGATCATGGCGAGCAGGGCGACCAGCCGGTAGACCTCGACCTTGCCGTGCTTGTCGGCCCAGTGCCCGATCAGCCGGGCGCTGATGAAGGTGGCCGAGCCGCCGACGAGGTAGACGATGGGGATGTCGGTCTGGGCGATGCCGACGTTATTGACGGCATAGACCGTGATGTACGGAATGATCGTGAAGCCGGAAAAAATGATGAGCGCCGAGAAGAGCAGGGCGCGCCGGTGGTTGGCGTCGGCGAGCACGCTGAAGGTCGCCGAGAGGAGGTGGGCGCGTTTCTCTTCGCTGAGGTGGTGGCGCAGTTCGGGCAGGAAGCGCAGGCCGATGGCGAGGAAAACCACGGTCAGTCCGGCGATCAGCACGAAGGGCGCGCGCCAGCCGAAGTGGTTGGCCAGCCACAGCGAGAGCGGCACGCCGGCAATGGTCGAGATCGAGAAGGCGCTCGACACCACGCCGCTGGCCCGCGCCCGCCGCGAAAAGGGGATGGCGTCGGCGATCATGGTCTGGACCAGTGCCCCCATGATGCCGCCGAACACGCCGGCCATGCCGCGCGCCAGGATCAGCGTCGAATAGCCCGGCGCCAGGCCGCAGGCCAGCGTCGCCAGGCCGAACAGCGTGAACACGATGAGCAACAGGCGCTTGCGCTCGAAGAGATCGACAAAGGTCGCCGCCAGAATCCCGGACAGCGCCGCGCTGAAGCTGTAGGAGGCGACGAGCAGCCCGAACTCGTGCGTGCCGATGCCAAAGGCCGCCATGAGGATCGGCCCGAGCGGCATCATGATCATGAAATCGAGCACGTGGCTGAACTGGATGCCGGCCAGGGTCAGCAGGAAAAAGCGTTCGGTGCGGGGCGAAAGGGCGGTGGACATGGGGGCGGGAAAGGCGGCGTGGGCGGCAAGGATACGCTGCCCGGGGTGGCAGGCGATAACTTCGACTGCATCGCCCCGAATAATTCAATGAAAGCGTATCGGGTAGCCTCTACTCCTCCCCCTTCGAGGGGGAGGTTGGGATAAGCAGAGACTTGGCCGCCGTTATTTGGCGGCTTAGCTTGAGGTAGCTGACCTGCAGCGAGCCGGTGACGAAACGAAAGGCCGGCAGGCTGTCCATGCTGCGGTTCTCGGCCTTGTACATGGCGGCGGCGGCCGTTCCCGTGCCGTGGCAGTCGATCAGCGAGGCGAGCAGGCCGCCGTAGACAAAACCGGGGATCGCCGTGTGTTCCGGGCGCGGCTGGAAGTGGGTGACGGTTTCGTCGTCCTCCCAGAAAGTCTTGATCTGATGGCCGTGCGCATTGTTGTGGCCGCAGCCGTAGCAATGGGCCAGGTTCTCCGGGTAGTAGCCCTGAAATGCCGGCATGCGCTCTCCTTGTTATTGGCAAAACGGCATCGTAGGCCAGCCCTCGCGCGGCGGCCACTGTAGCGGTAGACAGGTGGCGTGCAAATTCGGCCAGCTACGGCGCCAACATTTCATTTTTGGCCAATTTTTCCGGTTGACCGTCGGATCAGCAACATTCTTCCTCGATCTGCAGCAGGAGACTCGGTGCCTCGCCATCGTTCCAGTTTTAAACGCGCAGGCGCCCGGAACGGATCATCAGCACCTGATTGTGTGGTGACTCCGGTATCAACAGCAGATGGCCTTTGGGCAACTCGCGCAGCGTGAAGCCATCGAGCAGCCCGTCGTGCACCATGGTGGCGATGTCAGGTTTGGCGAGATGGGCATGGGCGTGCATGTTCAGGTTCATGCAAGAGCGATGCCCAAGGCCAGGTCATTGATTCGGCGGGTTAAATTTTTCCGTCCGGCGCCATTGCCGGTTTTGCGACAGCCAAGGTCGAACCAATGTCGGGATCGTCACTCAAACGCCATGTAGCCGCCGCAGTTCCACAACCCCACAACATGCGACGCCCATCTCCTGGCTACATCCATTCAACGATGAGAGGCTTGCCATGAACACATCCCCGAACCGCCGCCTGGCCCTGCCGGGCATCCTCGCCGTCGCCGCCATTGCCCTGGCCACGTTTTCCATGCCGGCCTTGGCCGACGACATCAAATTCAAACTCTCCGGCGCCATGGAAGTGCCGCCCGTCGCCACCAAGGCCAGCGGTGAAGGCATGATCAGCATCAAGCCCGACATGAGCGTCAGCGGCAAGGTCATGACCAGCGGGCTGGTCGCCACGATGGCGCATATCCACATCGGCAAGGCTGGCGCCAACGGGCCGGTCGTCATCACCCTGAACAAGAGCGGCGACAATGGCTGGATGGTGCCCGAGGGCAGCAAGCTCAGTGCCGAGCAATATCAGGCCTACAAGGCCGGCGAGCTGTACGTCAATGTGCATAGCGCCGAATTCAAGCCGGGCGAGATCCGCGGCCAGTTGATGCCGCCGAAGTCCACTTACTGAAAGCGGAGCGAGCCGAGCGAATGAGCCAGACCCTCTACGATTTCAGCGCCCTGCGCCTGAACGGTGATGAGCAGGACTTCGCCGCCTATCGCGGCAAGGTTCTGCTCATCGTGAACACCGCCAGCCAGTGCGGCTTCACCCCGCAATACACCGGCCTCGAGGAGCTCTACCGATTGTTCAGGGAGCGGGGCTTTGTCGTCCTCGGCTTTCCCTGCAACCAGTTCGGCGAGCAGGAACCAGGCGAGGCCGAAGCCATCGGCCATTTTTGCCAGGGCCGTTTCGATGTCACTTTCCCGCTCTTTGCCAAGATCGACGTCAACGGCGATAGCGCCCATCCGCTCTACGCCTGGCTCAAGCACGAAGCGGCGGGCATTCTGGGGACCGAGGCGATCAAATGGAATTTCACCAAATTCCTCGTCGACCGTGAGGGCAAGGTCATTCATCGCTACGCCCCGGCCACCCGACCGGACGAACTGATGGACGCAGTCGAGGCGCTGCTCTAAAGAATCGCCGACGGAACTGTTGCCGCCGGCATTCGTCGAACCAACACACCGTCGCGCCAAAAGGAGTTTTCCATGCAAGCTCAACTGCACACCATGAGCAACCTGTTTGCCCAGCTCGGACTGCCCAGCGAAGAGGCTGCGCTCGAGAACTTCATCGCCACCCACCGCCCGCTGAGTAACGACACCCCCCTCTACCGCGCACCCTTCTGGAGCGAAGCGCAACGTACCTTCCTCAAGGAAGAAATCATCGAGGATGCCGACTGGTCAGCGGTCATCGACGAGTTGAACGGGCGTTTGCGCTAGGCCGTCGAGCCTCGACAGTTTTCAGGCGGAACTGGTCGCCGCTTGACCTCGAACTTGAGGCCGCCATGCACCACGCTGCCGGTGCGTTTGGGCAGTTTGCGCAGCATGTACATCAACCTTGAAACCTCAGTTGACCGCTCATCCATCCTCAGCCAGTCGCATGAATACCGGCCTTTGCCCCTTCGAGGCCATTCACCCGTTGGGTGACAGCGCTACGTGGCCGCTGGCACGCTAGCCAGCGTCCCGGCAGTGTCCGGGCTGGCGAAATGCGGGGCGAGCAGGGTGGTGAAGTATGCCGCGTAGGCCCCTTTGCCGTTCAGTTGCGGTGCAACTTGTGCCACATGCTGACGCTGAAGAAACCCAGCCCGAGCCAGATCAGTCCGAAACTGAGCAGGCGCTCGGTCTGCAGCGGTTCGCCGAAAATCCAGATGGCCGTGGCGAACTGCATGGTCGGGTTGATGTACATGAGCATGCCGACGGTGGCCAGGTCGAGGCGCTGGGTGGCGGCGGCGAAGGCCATGAGCGGCAGGGCGGTCATGATGCCGGCACCGACCAGCAGTGCTGCGGAGGACGTGTCCTGGGCGGCAAAAACCAGGTGGCCGCTCTGCGCCATCCACAGCGCGTAAAGGCCGCACACCGGCAGCATGGCCAGGGTTTCCAGCCACAGGCCGGACAGCGCATCGACCGGCACCTGCTTGCGGACCAGGCCGTAGGTGCCGAAGGTGGCGGCGAGGAAGAGCGAGACCCAGGGCAGGCTGCCGAGCGAAATGACTTCGTTGGCCAGGCCGGCGACGGCGAGGCCGACCGCTATCCATTCCAGCCGGTTGAGCTTTTCCTTGAGCACGATCAGGCCGAGCAGCACGTTGACCAGTGGCGTCAGGAAATAGCCGAGGCTGGAGGCGACGACCTGTTGGTGGGCGACGGCCCACAGGAACATCAGCCAGTTGCTGCCGACGAGCAAGGCGGCCAGCGCCAGCATGGCGAACTGGCGTGGCGTGCGGAAGACGGCAAGGACTTTGTCCCAGTTGCCGCGCAGGGTGAGCAGGAGGCCGACGAAAACGAAGGCCCAGACGGCGCGGTTGGACAGCACGTCCATCGGCGAAATGGCCGACAACTGGCGGAAATAGAGCGGAAAGAAACCCCAGATGCCGTAGGCGAGCAGGCCGAAGCCGATGCCGGCCAGTTGGGTTTTTGGCTGCACTTGCTCAGTCGCGCAGCAGTTGCAGCGCCGGCGAGCGGTAGTCGCGGCGGAAGAGCACGACCAGCACGACGACGGCGAAGGCGCCGAGGATGGCCGGGTTGAGCAGCCAGCCGGAGGCGGCGAGGCCGAAGTAGTAGGCCCGGATGCCGCGGTTGAAGTCGTCGCCGGCCAGGTTGTTGGCCCCGGCGACGCGTTTGGCGTAGGTGTCGATGCCCGGTTCGCCGGTCTTGCCCAGGGGCGCGGCGCCGACGAGGATGGACAGCAGGTTGAACTGGCGCAGCGACCAGGTGAATTTGAAATAGGCGAAGACAAACGAAGCGAGCAGCAGCATGAGCTTGATTTCGAGCAGCTCGCGGTTGCCGGCGCCGCCGAAAGGCAGGTCGGCCGTGAAGCTGAGCAGCTTGTCCGAGGCGCCGAGCGCCGCGACAAGGCCGGCGATGATGTAGATCGTCGTGTTGGCGTAAAAGGAAACGCTGGTCACCAGGTTGCCGATCAGCGTCGAATCGGTGACCCGAACATCGCGTTCGAGCATGCGGTAGGCCCATTGCAGGCGGTAGCGCTGGGCGGTGTGGATCAGGCCGTTGGCGCCGCGCCGGCTGTGTTCGGAATACCAGGCGTAGCCGGCCCAGCTGGCAAAGAAGATGGCCAGCGAGATCCAGTCGATCACTGAAAGGTGGGGCAGGGCATGCATCCGGGCATATTGCCATAGCCCATGGCGCTTGCGACATCGCGTAATCCCTTGTTGTCGCCGACAGGAACCTTGATTTGGGACTCAAAGTCATACCCGGGTCGTATTGCCCGATATCCGTTTCATTTTGCCGACGCGAAGTATTTTCAAGGCGTTCCATCAATGAACAGAATGCATCCGCTCACTTTGCGTTTCCATGATCCGGAAACCGAGCGTGCCTTCCTCCGGCAGCTATTGCCGCGCCTGCGTCTGCAAGGCCGGGCGGCGATCGTCGTTGGCGTTTTTGTGTACTTTGTCTATGGCGCGCTGGATCACCTTTTCGTGCCGCCCAATCAGCTCGGGCTGGTCTGGGTCATCCGCATGCTGGCGCTGGCCGTGCCGCTGTCGGTTCTTGTGCTGACCTTCACGCCGTGGTTCGAGAAAGCCAACCAGTTCCTGCTCGCCCAGGTCGGGTTGTCGGCTTCGCTCGGCCTGATCGCCATGCTCTGGCACCTGCCCGTCGAGAGCAGCGCCTACTACTACCCGGGGCTCATGCTGGCCACCTTCTATACCTACAACCTGGTTGGCGCCCGGTTTATCCAGGCGCTCGGCATCAACGTTTTCGTGCTGCTGCTCTACAACCTGCTGTTCGGCTTCGTAAATGCCTATCCGGCCCCAATGCTGCTCAGCCAGAATTTTTTCATGATCTCGGCCAACCTGATCGGCGGTGCCGCCGGCTACCTGGTCGAATACCAGCGGCGCCAGCTTTTTCTGCGCGAAATGCAACTGGATCGGGAGCGTCGCCTGCATCTCCAGCGCTCGCTGCATGACCGGCTGACCGGCCTGCCCAATCGCGACCTGCTCGACGACCGGATGAATCAGGCGCTGGCGCTGGCACGGCGGGATTCCGAGCGGCATGCCGGATTTTTCGTCGATCTCGACGGCTTCAAGAACGTGAACGACCAGCTCGGGCACCAAGTCGGCGACACGGTACTGCGTGAAATCGCCCGCCGTCTGGTTGCCGCGACGCGTGAAACGGACACCATTTCGCGCCTCGGAGGCGATGAATTCTTCCTGCTCGTGCAGGACATCGGCTCCTGCGATGCCGCCGCCCATCTCGCTGAAAAGCTGATCCGGATCATCGAGGAACCGGTCGCCAATCTCCCCGATATGCCCCCGATCAGCGCCAGTATCGGCATCTGCCTGTTTCCGCAGATGGGGCTGGAAAGCACGCCCGAAGCGATCATCCGCTGCGCCGACCAGTCGATGTACCGAGCCAAGGCCGCCGGCAAGCGGCGTTTTCACCTGTCCCAGTAAGCCGTCCGGGTTTGAATTCCTGTATCCTGCCAGCCTTTGAAAATCGCGGGGAGCAGACATGGGACAGGCCAAAAATCGGGGCTCGCAGGCAGAACGCATCGCTCAGGCGCAAGCCAAACTCGAGTCGACGCGCCCGGAAAAGCTGGTCTGCAACGGCTGCGGCGGCGACGTGACGAGCATCAACCCGGTCAGCACGCGCGGTCTGCGCGGCATCGACGCGATCTGGGTCGGCCAGTGCGACTGCGGCCAGACCACCTTCGCCGCCTCCGGCGAGCCAAAAGCCGTCGAAGCCTTCTTCTTCGCCCTCAGCGAAAACACCGAACTGACGCTGGGCCGCCAGGAGAAGGATGGCGCCGGGCACGAAACGGCCTGATCAGCATTTCATTTTTGGCCGTTTTTTCGGGTTGACCGTGGAAGGTGGGGGATAGCGCACCTTCCACGCTTGCGTCATAAGGCAAAAATCGGCCAACTGCGGTCATACAATTTCTCCTGATAGCCGCCGTCTGAACGACCGCTGTACTCGGAGAGCTGCCGGACGCCCTACGCAAACTACTCGGCCGAAGCGGTCGTTGGGGGCACATGATACAAACGACAGCAGCTGCCGTATTCAAGTTGGCCCGATCCTCTCGATTGAACCCTGGCGCTGGCCACAATCCCATTAAACCTGCCCGCCCACGCCTTTGAACTTTTCGACAAAAGCAGCGATTTTCTGGAAGACGCTTTGTTTTTTCGTCAGGTACTGCGGATTCAACGGGCTCATCTTTGGCAAAATTGCATTGAGTTCAGTCCCATTATCACTGGCGAATTCCCGTTTTAGAGAGGCGGTGATGTAACGCCTGGCCTCCTCAGCATTCAGGTTCTCGTCGCTAATCAGCTCTTGCGCCTCGCGCTGCTGTTCCGCTTGAGCAAAGGTAAAGAAGGCGTCAATCACGCTGGCCTTGTCGCCTATCTGGTCCAGATCGGTCTGGTTGATGAAATCGACCAGCAGGCCTTCTTTGGCTCGGTTGCCCAGGCTGGCACGAATCACCCGGCGCACGTCTTCAACCAGAGAAGCTTTGTCCTTGACCTTTTTATTGTGCTCGAAAATCAATTCCAGAATGTAGTCCAGGTTGATTTCCTGCGACTTCAGCAGGTCGACCTCAAAAACCACGTCATCCCAGTCGATGGTGGATTTTTCCTTCTCGGCGGAAGACTTTTCCCGGCGCAGCCAATCGCGAACGTCGTTGTAGGTTGAACGGTAATCCTGGATCTTTCGTTCCGCCGGTATCTTGATTGCCTGAAGCGCAGCCAGGTCGTCATCGCTTAAATAACGCTTGGCCTTGAATGCCTCGACCGCTGCAGGATCGTTCATGTCAACGCCTTGCAAAGCCTTCAAGCTGGCGAATTCATCGAAGTTTTGCAGCACGTTCTCAACGCGCAAATACTCGCCAAACAGCTTCACAAACGCCTTTTTGTCGGACTCCTTTTCAATCGCGGCGGGGTCGGGAAAACGCTGCTCCAACTCTCGCACCACGTCCACAAAGCCACGCCGCGCTTCACCGGTCAGCACATCGGTGAAGCCTTCCATGTATTCCTTGTAACTCTTCTCCAGCACCACGTTCCTGGTGTTCTTGTCACCGAACAAGGTGATGGCATCGATGGTCGCCTGCTCCAGATCGCGAAAAGTGACGATATTGCCGAAGGTCTTGGTGGCGTCAAAAATTCGGTTGGTGCGCGAGTAGGCCTGCATCAAGCCGTGGTAGCGCAGGTTCTTATCGACGAACAAGGTGTTCAGCGTCGGCGCATCGAAGCCGGTCAGGAACATTCCCACCACAATCAGCAGGTCGATTTCCTTGGCTTTAACCTGCTTGGCCAGATCGCGGTAATAGTTTTGGAATCCGTTGCTATCCACGCTGAAATTGGTTTTGAACAGCGTGTTGTAATCAGCGATGGCCGCGCCCAGGAACTCCTTGGCGCTGCTGCTCAAGGCTGAAACTTCAAAACTCTCATCCTGAATGTCGCCTACCGCTTCCTGCTCCTCGTTGGCGGCAAACGAAAAGATGGTGGCCACTTTCAGCGGCTTGTCGCTCTTCTTTTGCAAATCCTTGAAGGACTCGTAATACAGCTTGGCGGCATCCACGCTGCTAACCGCAAACATGGCATTGAAGCCTTTGGCACTCGCTTGCAGGCGATGAGTCTTTTGCCGGAAATTATTCAGGATGTATTGGGTGATTTCGCGGATACGGTCGGGGTGCAACAAGGCCTGCCGGTTTTCCGCCGCACTGAGTTTTTTCTCGTCCTGCTCGCTTTCAACGGCCTTGAACTGTGGACGCACATCGTTGTAGTCCACCTTGAACTTCAATACCTTTTCATCGCGGATAGCGTCGGTGATTACATAGGCATGTAACTCCCGGCCAAATACGCTTGCCGTGTCTTCCGCGCCCAGCGCATTCTTTCCGGCAAAGATCGGCGTGCCGGTAAAGCCGAACTGGTAGAACTTCTTGAACCGCTTCTTCAGATTTTTCTGCGCTTCGCCAAACTGGCTGCGGTGACACTCGTCAAAAATGAACACCACCTGCTTGCCGTAGATGGGCAGGTCGCCTTCGCTCTTCATCAGGTTGTTGAGCTTCTGGATGGTGGTGACGATGATCTTGTTGTCGTCCTTGTCCAGGTTGCGCTTGAGGCCAGCCGTGCTGTCCGAACCATTGACGCTGTCCGGTGAAAAACGCTGGTATTCCTTCATGGTCTGGTAATCCAGATCCTTGCGGTCGACCACGAAAAACACCTTATTTATGAAATCCAGCTCAGTGGCCAAACGCGCCGCCTTGAAGCTGGTCAGGGTCTTGCCTGAGCCGGTGGTGTGCCAGATGTAGCCGCCGCTTTCCGTCTTGCTCCAGTTTTTCGCCTGCCAGGCGCAGTTGATCTTCCACAGAATGCGTTCGGTGGCGGCAATCTGGTAGGGCCGCATGACCAGCAGCGTGTTGCTGACATCAAGCACCGAATAATGCAGCAGCACATTGAGCAGGGTCTTTTTCTGGAAAAAGGTGGCGGTAAAGTCCTTCAGGTCCTTGATCAAACTGTTATCCGCCTTCGCCCAGTTCATGGTGAAGTCGAAGCTGTTCTTGTTGCGCTGCGTGGTGTTGGCGAAATAACGGCTGTCGGTGCCGTTGGAGATCACAAACAGCTGCAAATATTTGAACAAGGAATACTCGCTGTTGAAGCTCTCCTTGCTGTAGCGGTGTACCTGGTTAAAGGCTTCACGAATCGCCACGCCGCGCTTTTTCAGCTCCACCTGCACCAGCGGCAGGCCATTGACCAACACGGTCACATCGTAGCGGTTGGCGTGGCTGCCCTTTTGCTCAAACTGCCTGATGACCTGCACCTTGTTGCGGGCAATATTCTTTTTATCCAGCAGGTAGATGTTCTGGATATGTCCATCGTCAAAGACGAAGTCGTGAACATAGTCATCGTGAATCTTGCGGGTTTTCTCGACGATGCCGTCGCTGGGCTTGTCCAGCCAGGTTTCCACAAAACGCCGCCACTCGCCGTCGGAAAACTGCAAATTGTTCAGCGCCTGCAAGGCTTCGCGCACATTGGCCAGCAGCTTCTCCGGCGTATTCAGGTCAGGCACATAGTCGTAGCCCTGATTCTGCAAATCCTGAATGAACTCCCGCTCCAAATCGTATTCGCTCTGGTAGCTTTCATTGGCCTGCCATTCCTTGGTGTATTTATCCAGGACGATGAAGTTTTTCGATTCGGCAATGGTCTTGTAGTCGCTCATTCCTCAGCGTCCTTCTTTTGCAGCAGCTTTTTCACTTCGCGGTCAAAATCGGATTCGATACGCTGCTGCTTGTTGAACTTTTCATATTCGGCAACGGCTTTCAGCTCGGCCTGCTTTCGGCTGACTGACCCGAACCCTTCCAGAATCTGGTACTCATTGAAGGAGAGAAACTTGTTCACGCTTTCGGCAAAGCTCTCCATCGTGAAGGTATTGCGCCGCTCGATAATGCCCTCGATGTAATCGAAAAAAGCGGCAACGGTCCGCTCTAGCTTCCGGATTTCTTCTTCGCTCAAATAATTTTTCGCCACAAGCGAATCAGATTTCAGGACCCGGCCATCCGGTGCATTTTTGTAAGTGCTCATGCCCATCAGGGGCTTGCTGGCATCGGCCTTCAGCGAAATGATTTCGGCTGCCGTGTGGCCGGTAATCGCAAAATGAAACTTGTCCTGCACATGAGCGTAAAACAGGCGGGTGGTTTCAGACTTCGGGTCGTAATCGATACTGCACTCGGCAAAAATATCCGTAATCTGCTGATAAATCCGCCGCTCGCTGGCGCGGATCGAGCGCACCCGCTCCAGTAATTCGCGGAAATAATCCTTGCCAAAGAAGCGTCCATTTTTCAGGCGCTCATCATCCATGGCAAAGCCCTTGATGATGTACTCCTTGATCAAGGCCGTTGCCCAGATGCGGAATTGCGTCGCCTGCGTCGAATTCACCCGGTACCCAACCGAGATCACTGCATCCAGGTTGTAATACTTGACCTGCTGGGTCTGGGTGAGGCCCGCCACGGCGCCGTGCTCAGTGGTTGTTTCCAAAATGGAAATAACCACTTTTTCATCCAGCTCACCACTGTCAAAAATATTTTTCAGATGCTTGGAAATGGCCGGAACGCCCACACCAAACAGTTCAGCCATGCGTTTCTGAGTTAGCCAGATGTTCTCATTGCTGAGCAATACCTCCACTTTGACTGCGCCATTGGGCGCGGAATAGAGCAGGAATTCAGTAGTTTGATCGCGCAATGTGAGCTGGTGCTTAGACATGGCTTTCTCCGTATCCATCATGCCAGTAGGGTACGTGGCATTTTTCTTGGGACAATCAAGCAGGGTTCGACACCGGTTGCCAGTAAGCGTAATTGGCAAGCAGATGGTCCAACAAAAACTTAACCGTTTGTTTTTCTTGTGCCGTTGGCTCTGCAACAGCTTCATTGGATAAGGTGCTATGGCTAGTAAATTGGATGACGCGGTTCAGATAGGCCTGTTTGTCATCGGGCAATAGCTCGGACCATCTCGGATAACCCAGGAAAGTAGCTGTTTTCTCATACAGGTTACGCAGCAGCGTGAAATGGTATTTTTGTACTCGATTTTCAGCAATTGCCTGCTCAAGGGTTTGCCTTAAGTGCAAATGGTAGGAAAAACTCTGATTGGAGTCCCCCTTCTTTTCCTCAAGATCAAATGAACCGTCTTCCTTACGTTTAAGAATGCTGCCGGATTTTGCGCCGAGCTCGCTGTACAAAACATTATAAAAAAGCGGATTATGCGTCGATACAATGAACTTGATATTTGATGTACAGGATTTAATCAAGGCGGACAAACTTACCGCCAACTCGATCAAATGATTTTCATCCAGAGAACTGACGGGATCGTCAACAAAAACGTACTCAAGATTATTGAACACATCAGTTGATCGACTCTCGACTTCCGCAATATTCAACTCGGAAATCATTTGTTCTATCAGCGAATAAAATACACTCCATATGAAGTTATTTTCCTCGCCTTTTGAAATCTTGATGTTTGGCTCTTGTTGATTATTGCCACGCTCAAACGAAAAGCTGACTTTGTAAAAATCCGGACTAAAGTGGGGCGTTAATTTTTCGTTGGTGTAATGCTGAAAAGTGGCAGTAATATTTTGGTCCTGCCCCTGCTCTTCTAGAACCCACTTGGTGAACGAATTGGGCTGGATTATTAACTTCGGCTCGGCGTCAAGCGTCAGATCATTGTCCCAATAGAACAAGTCTTCGGTGAATGCACTGTAATAAAGAATCTTCTTTTGTGCCAAGGTGGATTGCTGTACCTCTTCACCATCCTCCTTCGGCGCGATCAAATCCTTGAATTCGCGCGAGAGACGCGTCTTTCCCGTGCCGTTGAAGGCGTAAATCAACTGAACCTTCTTCGGAGATTCTCGCAGTTGCAGGGCAATCTGGTTCAGTGTCTTGCTCATGTTATGCCGCTACCTTTTCAGGTTTGGGAAAGTTGAACAGCATATCGCGGTAATGCTCGTATTGCTTCTGGCGCAACTCGATTTCGCGGGGCAGGCCCTCGGTGATGGAGTTGGTCAGCGCGTCGAATTTGTCGAGGATGGTAACGATGCGGGCTTGCTCTACAAGCGATTTCTCAGCGTCGTTCGGGAATGGAATTGGTATTCTGACTTTGGCAATCCCGTCAATTAATAATCTATTAAGTTTCCCCCGAGATACATGTTTTGCCTTCTCATCGATGAATGCTGCTGTTTGCATTGCATAGGAGATAAATTTTGAGTTTATTGAATGACGAAAAGCGTAGCTGTCATCGTGGATGGCTATTTTTTTGTTGCCAAGCCACGCCACAGCCTTACCAACTTCTTCAACAGTTTCACCAACGCCCGCCATTACTACATCGCCCGGTTCCGCATAGCGTAGTGATCCAGCCATGTCGCTTCTTACCTGTGAGTGCGCGTGGGTCGTAAAAACGCCATATCGAGTGTATATCTCACCATAGTGAATAACACTGATACCTTCTTCGACGTAATCAGCTTTGGTAAATCGTTTTCCACGAATAAATTCGCCGATTTCTCCCAAAGCCTTCCAGGCTACATCGCTGTTTTCAAAACTCAGCAACTGGTCACGATAATAGTTGTATTGTTTTTTACGGGTGTTAAGCTCGGCTGTAAGCTCGGCTGTAAGCTCGGCTGTAAGGGAGGTAAATGCGTTCAGAATGCGGACAATTTCGGCTTGGATTTCAAGCGATTTTTTGGGGTTTTCTGGGCAGGGGATTGGAATGCTTGCTTTACCAAGGGCGCTCGAATTTATCGACGAAATCTTGCCCGAAGAAACGTACTTTTTTATTTGCTCTTTGAAGGCTGTTGTTCTTAAGAAATAAGATAGATACGTTGGATTTAATTTGCTTTTGTACGCAAAACAAGCATCGTGGATTACAACATCCTCTTCGCCAATCCAAGCCGTCCCATTGCCAATGTCTTCGATAGTTTCACCTGCAGCAACGATAATAACGTCGCCATGATTTGCAAAGCGCAACTTTGAAGCCAATTCAGCATCAAGAAATGATCTTGATTCTTTTGCGAAAATACCAAAATGCGTATACATCTCCCCGTAATGAATGCAAGGAATTCCTTCTAAAACAATATCCGTTTTTACAAATCTTTTTCCTCTGACGAATTCGCCAATTTCCCCGAGTGTCTTCCACTCCACAGCGACGCCGTCCAGTTTTCTTAGAAAGTTCATGCTGCTCATGCCTCAAGCTCCTCGCCTTCAATCTCGGCGACGATGGCATCGATGTCTTTGCGGAGCTGATCGATCTTTGCGACCGTGGTTTTCAGTTCGGTATTGATCTGGGCAATGTCTACCACTTCTCGGTTGTCGCGAGCTTCGACGTAGCTGCTGACCGACAGGTTGTAATCATTGGCAACGATGGCATCAAAGCTCACTGCTTTGGCAAAGTGATCAATATCCGCCTTGCTATCAAACACCCGCATGATTTGCTGTATGTGGCCGGGATTTTTCTCGTCGTCGTTATCAGTGAGGACGTTGTTATTGGTTTCTTTCCTGAACAGTCCGCTGGCGTCGATGAACTGGGTTCGGGTGTCGGTTTTGTGCTTGGACAGCACCAGAATATTGACGGCGATGGTGGTGCCAAAGAACAGGTTGGGCGCCAGCGAAATCACGGTTTCGACATAGTTGTTATCCACCAGGTATTGGCGGATTTTCTGCTCGGCACCGCCCCGGTAGAAGATGCCGGGGAAGCAGACGATGGCGGCGCGGCCTTTGGCGGAGAGGTAGCTGAGCGCGTGCAGCACGAAGGCAAAGTCGGCCTTGGACTTGGGCGCAAGCACGCCGGCTGGAGCAAAGCGGTCGTCGTTGATCAGGGTGGGGTCGTCGCTACCTATCCATTTCACCGAATAGGGCGGGTTGGAGACGATGGCGTCGAAGGGTTTTTCATCGCCAAAATGCGGCTCGGTGAGGGTGTTGCCCAGTTGGATGTCGAATTTGTCGTAGTTGACGTTGTGCAGGAACATGTTCATCCGCGCCAGGTTGTAGGTGGTGTGGTTGATTTCCTGGCCGAAAAAACCGTCTTCAATGATGTGATCATCAAACTGTCTTTTGGCTTGCAGCAACAGGGAGCCGGAACCGCAGGCCGGGTCGTAAATCTTGTTGACGCTAGTTTGCTTGTGCATGGCGAGCTGGGCAATCAGCTTGGACACATGCTGCGGGGTGAAAAACTCGCCACCGGACTTCCCGGCGGTGGCGGCATAGTTGGAGATGAGGAACTCGTAGGCATCGCCAAACAGATCGATTTTGCTGTCTTCAAAATCACCGAATTCTAGCTTGGCTACTCCTTTGAGCACGTCGGCCAAACGCGCATTTTTATCCTTTACCGTATTGCCAAGGCGGTTGCTGGTGGTGTCGAAATCGGCAAACAGGCCTTTGATATCCTGCTCCGACGGGTAGCCGTTGGCGGAGCTTTCAATAGCGGAAAAGATGCCGGCCAGATCAGTATTCAGGCTTTCGTTGGTGTTGGCGCTGGCGACGATAGTGGCAAACAGCTGGCTGGGGTAGATGAAGTAGCCCTTGGTTTTAATGGCGTCGTCTTTGATTTCCGGGGTGATCACCGCGTCGTCCAGTTTTGCATAGTCGATGCTGTCGTCGCCGCCTTCGATATAGGTAGCGAAGTTCTCACTGATAAAGCGATAGAACAGGGTGCCCAGCACATATTGCTTGAAATCCCAGCCATCCACAGCACCCCGTACATCGTTGGCGATTTGCCATATCTGACGTTGGAGTGCGGCGCGTTGTTGGCTACTGGTCATGGTGTTGTTCCTGTTTTATCGGGCTTTAATGGCCATTCCATCGCTGGTGGAAGTGACTTGAATCTGAATATTGCGTGCGGCAGCGCGGCTATGCCCCGCGGAATTCGTAATTCTAAGTGCAACACGCCATTTGAGGCGGTGGTGACATTCGATGGACTAGACGTTCGTCCAGCTAACGATTGAATCGTCCCGGTCTCAGTGGATCAATATCCGTCGACCTGAGCGGCAGGTAATGGACTGATTTCGGACCTATTTAGCACTTCGGAGCAATGACCGCTCAGGCCGATTTGTTCTCAGTCAGCTTTGACGATGTACGACTGCTCGAGTCAGAAACCGGCCGTTGAACCTTGGCACTCTCGAACAGCAACAAAGGGCACGAAATTGCCGTTTGATCAGCTCAGCCAGAGCTTCTTCCAGCCCTCGTGGCCGAGGCGCTCCATCGTTTCGATATTGCGCTCGAAAATCGCTTCGGCCTCGGGAAAGGCCGCCACGGCGCGGTCGATGCTGCTTTCGCGGAGCAGGTGCAGGGTCGGGTAGGGCGAGCGGTTGGTGAAATTGGCAATGTCGTCCGGCTCGCTGCCGGCAAATTCGTATTGCGGGTGCAGGCTGGCGATCTGGAAAACGCCCTCGTAACCGAGGTTGCGGATCAGCGCATCGACTTCGCCGAGGAAAAAATGGAAGTCGAGAAAATCGGTCATCGCCAGCGGGTGGATGAGCAGCGTCGTGTCGAGTTTTGCCGGATCGGTTTCGACCATCAGCGCCAGTTCATGTTCCAGTTCGGCCAGTAGTTCGTCGGGCGTGCTGGCCGCGGTCAGGGCGTAGCGGACCTGTTTCTTGACGAAGACGCTTTTGGCGAAGGGGCACAGGTTGAGGCCGATGACGGCGCGTTCCAGCCAGACTTTCGTGCTGGCAATGATTGCCTCGCCGGCAGCGGTGTCGGGGTAGGACTGGAGAAGCTCGGTCATGGCGTACCTTGGGTGCGTTAAGGCGACGCTGACGCCGCTCGGGGTATTTCAAAATTGGGCAAAATTTCCGGTTGACCGTGGGGCTCCGGGAAAATCTGGCCGTGAATATGTCCGGCTATTTTTTCAGGGGTTGTACCGAAATTGTCGGCGCGCTGGGTGGTTCGGCCTTGGGTGGCGGCGCCGGTTGCGGATGAACGTGGAGACGTTGCGGATAGACGGGCACGCCGACGGGCGCGTAAACCGGCTGCGGGCTGACCAAATTGCGGCATTCCGCCTCCATCTGGGCACGCTGGCTCGCTTCCAGAACCATGGGCTCGATGTTGCGCAGGCATTCCCCGGTGTTGCCGTATTGGCGGGGGGCGCGACTGGCCGTGTTTTGCTGGCGCTGGCTGGCAACCCGCGCCTCCCGTTCCGCCGCCTCTTCGGCACGTTGTAGCGCCTCGCGTTTCTCGACGTAATTGCGCATGCGCTCGACATCCTGCTCGGCTGCCCGGCGAGAGGTTTCGGAAACAGGTTCGTCCGGTCGCACGCTTACCGTGCCGCTGCCCGTCGGGCAGGGAGCATTGGTTATCTCGGTCTTGCCATTGGGCAGGCGGCACTTGTAGATTTCCGCACTGGCCGGGGCTGTCAGCGAGATCAGGGCAGCGGTGGCGATGAAAATTCTCAACATGGCCTGATTATTCACCAAAAATGCATTCGGTGGGCAGCAGCGAGGGTTCTCCGCAGGCGTTCTGGGTTGCCGATGCAATGCGCCTATTTATTTGTATTATTTGAATAAAATAACAAAAATGTTTTGCCTGGTTGCTGGTTTTTGCTTTTGATAAAGTCAGCTAAAATACCGGCCTTGACATGCGTCTTGCATGTGCAGGCGCTGGCAACGATACGGGGAAAATTGGCGGGATGAGTTTTGGCAGGCTGAAACGGTTGAATGCTGCGCTTTGCCTGTCATTTCTCGCCGGCGCGGCGCCGGCCGAAGCGGCGCTTGATCTGACCGAACTGCCGTTGGAGCAACTGATGCTCCGCGAGGCCGTGCCGGTTGCGAAAATTGCCGAGCAGGTCAGCGCTTCCCCGTCGGCCGTGAGCATTGTCACGGCGGCCGATATCCGCGCCTACGGCTACCGGACGCTGGCCGACGTGATCAACAGCATGCGCGGCCTGAGCACCACCTACGACCGGCGCTATCAGTACCTGGGCGGCCGCGGCTTCGGCGAACCCGGCGACTACGCCGGGCGCATCATGCTGCTCATCGACGGTTATGCGACCCAGGACAGCCTGTTCAACCAGGCCTACATCGACGAATCCGGCCTGCTCGACCTCGAACTGGTCGAGCGCGTCGAATACGTGCCGGGCACCGGCTCGGTCACCTACGGCAACAACGCCATGCTCGGCATCATCAACGTGGTGACCAAAAAAGGGCGCGATTTCAATGCCGCCCAGTTGTCCGGCGAGGTTTCCAGTCATGGCGGGCAGAAGCAGCGGGCGACCTACGGCAAGCGTTTTGACAACGGGGCCGACGTGCTGCTGTCGGTGTCGGCGCTCGACGTCAAGGGGCGCAACCTGTATTTCCCCGCCTACGACACGCCGACGACCAACCGTGGTGTCGCCGAAAACCTCGATGGCGAGACCAACAAGCGGGTTTTCGGCAAGTTCGCCTACCAGGGCCTGACCGTCGAAGGCGGCTATGTCGACCGCAAGAAGATGCTGCCGACCAATCCCGGCGCGTCGACGACTTTCAATACGCCATTTTCGGTCCGCGACGAAAACGCTTTCCTGAATCTCGCCTACCAGACGACGCTGGGTTCTACGCTGGGTTCGCTGTCCCGCTTCTATTCCGGCCACTATGCCTACGATTCATGGCGCGAATTTGCCGATTTCAGCGATGGCGAAAAATACCAGCGGCGCGAATATCATGGCCAATGGTGGGGCGTCGACCAGAAATTTGTCGGCAACTGGTTTGTCGACCACACAATGGTCTTCGGCTTTGAATTCCGCAACGATTACCGGCAGCAGTTCCGGCGGACGTATTTGTCTCCCGAAAAAGCCATTGTCGACGTGCTCAGCGATTCGCTGTCGCGGCGCACGACCAGTTTTTACCTGACCGACGAGTACCGTATCAACGAGCGCTGGTCGCTCAACGTCGGGGCGCGCTACGACGGCGCCAGCGATCTCTCGGGCAACTGGAGCCCGCGTCTGGCCGTGATCTACAAACCAGGCATGCAGACGACCCTGAAAGCCTCCTACAGCGAAGCCTTTCGCATGCCGCATGCCTACGAACGCTTCTATTACGAAGCGGCGGCAGCGCCCGAATACGTGGCGGCTACCGAATTCGCGCTGCAGCACGAATTCACTCGCGACACGCGCCTGATTGCTTCGGTATACAACTACGACCGAAGTGGCCTGCTGATCTATAGCGATGCGCTCGGCGACTATGTGCCCGCAGGTAACAGCCGCGCCCAGGGGCTGGAAGTCGAGCTTGAGCGCCTGTGGGGAAAAGGCATTCGGTCGCGTGGCAGCATGGCCTGGCAGAACGCGCGGGACGTTTATGGGGTCGAAGCGGTCAATTCGCCGCACGTGCTGGGCAAGTTCAATCTGAGCTTTCCCATGTTCGACAATAGGCTGCGCACCGGGCTCGAAGCGCAATACCTCGGTTCCCGTCTGACGCTGGAACGGCGCCGGCTCGATGGTGTGGCGCTGGCCAACCTGACCTTCTCGAGCGAGCGCAAGTGGCATGGTCTGTCGGCTTCCTTCAGCATTCGCAACCTGTTCGACCGCGAGTACGAGGTGGTCTCACCCTTCGACTGGCGTCCCGCCAGTGGTCTGGCGCAGGACTCGCTGCGCATGGACGGGCGCACCTACTGGTTCCAGCTCAACGTCGATCTTTGAGGTTGGGATAAGCAGAGACTTGGCCGCCGTTGTTTGGCGGCTTAGTCGGTTGCTTGGTAGCTTCATCAGGTGGATGGTTGTCGGCAGCGAAGAGTCGTGACCCATCCCCACCCCGGCTCTCCCCTTGAAAGGGAGGGTGTGACTGCAGCCTTTTCTATGAGGCCAGCGGGTCGCCTTCGGCCTCGGCCTGGCGGGCTGCCTCGACCTGCTCTTCGGGGGCACCGATGCGTTCGAGCAGATTGCTGTGGCCGATGTGCAGCAGGGCTTCAATGGCGCGGTAATCGTCGGGCAGGGCGGGGTCGTTCCAGCCATTGGCCGAGTGCCGGGCCAGATCGACGGCGAGCACGACGTTCCTGACATTGGCCACTTCGGCATCGGCCGGCTTGAGCAGCGAACAGAGCAGGGGCGGCAGGCCCCAGTGGCTGATCAGCTCGACGGCGATTTCATCGAGTGGGGCACCGAAAACCTCCTGCTGGATCTGGCTGCTGCGCCGCCCCGGTTCGCTGGCCAGGCGCTCCTTGGCCCGGATGGCGAGGTTGGGGGCGAAGCACCACATGAGAATTTCGACCAGATCGTGGAGCAGCGCGGCCATGGCGATTTCGTCGAAACTCACGTTCTGGCGCAGCAAGGCCCAGTCGCGGGCCCATTGCGAGGCGACGCGGGAGCGGGCGATGACCTTGAGCAGGCCGAGCATGGCTTTCGGGTAGCCCTTGAGCTGCTGCTCGAGGATGGGCGGATCCTGGATGCTGTTGTAGAAATTCTGCGTGCCGATCATCACCAGCGAGCGTTCGATGGTCGTGATGTCGGCCGACTGCCGGCGTGAGCGGTTGGCCTCCATGTGCTGGAAGAGGCGCAGGGTCATCAGCGGATCGTGCGCAATGACCGTTGCCAGCTTGCGGGTGTTGATCGTATCCGCCGTTTCGCGCAGCTCGTCGAGCTGGTGCACCGTATGGCGCAGGACCGGGACTTCGATGGTCTTGAAATGATCGACCCAGGGGGCGGCGCCCGGGAAGGGGAAGTCGATCATCAAGGTCATGGCCGGAAACCTTTCTTGGTTCAGGTGTTGAATAGCTGTTTAAGGAAATTTTCGACATAGGCCGGGCGCACCGGCTTGACGACATAGCCGCGGGCGCCGAGGCCGGCCGCCTGCTGGACGATGGTCCGCGAGGTATCGCCGGTGACCATGACCACGGCCGTTTTCGGGCTGGCCTCTATAATTCTGGGCAGCGCTTCGAGGCCGCCCAGGATGGGCATGTTGACGTCGAGAAAGAGCACGGTCGGCTGGTGGTTCTTGGCGGCGCGGATGGCTTCCTCGCCATTGGCTGCCTGGCCGACGACCTGCAGGCCCAGTTCGCTGAGCAGGCCTTTGAGCAGCAGGCGGACCGAGCTGTTGTCGTCAACAATGACGGCGGTTGGCTGTTGCCGGCCGGAGGCTTTGGGCGCGCTGGTGCCAGTGGCCGTGGGTGGCGGCAGTGGCGATTTCGCGGTGCCGGCCGGGTTGTTCGCTTCGGAAGCGCGATTGCGCGTGTCGCATACCGCGCGCAACTCGTCGATCACCTGTTTCTGACCGAACGGTTTGCGCAGGAAACCGGCGGCGCCGGCATCGGCGGCCTTGGCTTCGAGACCCGGGGCTTCCGAGGCGGTGATGAAGAGGACGTCGATTTCGGGAAACAGCGAATTGATTTCGCGCAGGATGTCGAGGCCATCCCGCCCAGGCAACTGGTAGTCGAGGCAGACAACTTCCGGCGCCAGCTTGCGGATGGCATCCATGATGCCGTTGCCGTCTTCCAGCGCACCCACCACCGTGTAACCCTGGCTGGAGAGCAGGGCGGTCAGCAGGTCTCGCATCGAGGCATTGTCATCAACAATCAGAACGCGCATTCAGAACTTCCCAGCAGTTTCGTTATGTCCGGATTTCGTGCGATTCGGTCAAATCGCTTGCGACGCTTATGTTAGCCGTGAAATGGAAAAAATGGACAGAGACAAATCAAAACGCCTCCAGAGCGGAGGCGTTTTCAATTTCAGCCGATATTTCCGGTTGACCGTGGGAATCCCTACAGAATCATCCCGGCGCCGACCGTGTTGTTATTGCTTTCGTCGATGATGATGAAAGCCCCGGTGCCGCGGTTTTCCAGGTAGGGATCGGCGAATAGCGGCTGGGCCAGCTTGAAGGTGACCTGCGCGATGTCGTTCATCGCCAGCTTTTCAGCCGGGACTTTTTCCAGCGTGTTCACATCCAGACGATGATCGATGGCGGCCAGCTTGGCTTTCGAATCGCGCGTCGTATGGCGGATCAGGTAGGTGCGGGCGCGGTCCATCGGCGCTTCGGCCATCCAGCAGACGGTGGCTTCGATCTGCTTGACTGCCGCCGGCACTTCGCTCGATTTGACGATCATGTCGCCGCGCGAGGTGTCGATTTCATCGGCCAGCAGCAGGGTGATGGATTGTTCGCAGAAGGCTTCGCCGATATCGACGCCGCCGATTTGTACGGCTTTGACGGTCGACTCGCGGCCGGAGGGCAACACGGTAACGGCATCGCCGACCTTGATCGAGCCGGCTTCGACGCGGCCCATGAAGCCGCGGTAGTCGTGCAGCTCCGGATTGGCCGAATCCTGCGGGCGGCAGACGTACTGGACCGGAAACCGGAATTTCTCGGTGTGCTCGGTGTGAGCGGCCGGCGCGACTTCGAGCATGTCGAGCAGGGTCGGGCCGTCGTACCAGTTCAGCTTGTCGCCACGGTCCACGATCATGTCGCCGTTGAGTGCCGAGAGCGGAATGAAACGGATGTCTTCGATGCCGACCTTGGCAGCAAATTCAAGGTATTCGCCCTTGATGCGCTCGTAGGTTTCCTGCGAGTAATCGGCGAGGTCCATCTTGTTGATGGCGACGATCAGGTGCGGGATGCCGACCAGCGAGGCCAGTTTGGAATGGCGGCGGGTCTGGGTCAGGACGCCCTTGCGCGCATCGATGAGGATGATGGCGAGGTTGGCGGTCGACGCGGCGGTGACCATGTTGCGCGTGTACTGCTCGTGGCCCGGCGCGTCGGCGATGATGTACTTGCGCGTGCCGGTCGAGAAATAGCGGTAGGCGACGTCGATGGTGATGCCTTGTTCGCGCTCGGCTTGCAGGCCGTCGGTGAGCAGGGACAGGTCGACCGCGCCCATGCCGCGCTTTTCGGAGGTCTTGGCGATGGCGCTCAGCGTGTCGGCGAGAATGGTCTTGGTGTCGAACAGCAGGCGGCCGATCAGGGTGCTCTTGCCGTCATCGACGCTGCCGCAGGTCAAAAAGCGCAGCAGGCCGTGGTCTTCGAATTTTTCGGGTGCGGACATAGGTCAGTCTCTTCAAGGTCAGTCCCAGATTGCTCTGGGGAAATGTTCACGAATTTTTTCATCGGCGGTCACTAGCCAGCCACCCGCAGCGAGCGCCTGGCCGACGATCACGCGGTCGAACGGATCGCGTGTCCAGGTTTGCGTGCCGGCTGCCTTGCTCACTGCATGAAACGGGGTCTGATCGATATGCAAAGGCAGTCCGCTCAAGGTATTCAAAATCCCGTCGCTACCCAGCTTGATGCGGCCAATTTCCTGCAAAAACTGCAATTCGAGTTCAACCATCGGCGAAATGGCCAGCCAGCCATCCTCAATCGCCGCCCTCGCTTTTGTCGGGAAGCTACGCCGCTTTTCGCTGCACAGCCAGATGGCGATGTGAGTGTCGATGAAGGTCAGTCGAGGTTCTTGGTTTCGTTCCATTCGCTGACATTCAAAGTGGCCAGATCGTCAGGGTTGCCAACGATGATGTCGAGCACCGGCAGGCGATCGATGCGGCTTTCGCGGCGCTCAGGCACCAGCCATAGACGCTGGCCGTTGCGCTCAAGCGGCACTGGTTCCCCGCTTTCAAGGGCGGCATCAGCGATCTGAAAAAGATTGGCACGGAGGGCGGAAAGGCCGTAACTGGTGGTTGCGGAAAGCATGGCTGGCTCCTGTTGTACATTGTTTGTTTTTTCAATGTACATCGCTTTCGCTTCTTCCGCAAGAAGTGGTTTAGTGACAGGCGCCTTTTTGTAGGCCATTAAAAATAGCCTTCCTTTTTCCGTTGTTCCATGGAGGCGTCGCTGGTCTGGTCGTCCAGACGGGTAGCGCCGCGCTCGGTGATGGTGGTGGTGGCGGTTTCGAAAACGATCTTGCTGACGTTGTCGGCGTCTGATTCAACCGGCGCCGTGCAGGAGATGTCGCCGACGGTGCGGAAACGCACCTGCAGGTCGATGATTTCTTCACCGTCCTTGGACGGGTTGGCAATGCCGCCGCCGACCAGCGGCACGTTGACTGGCACGATGGAGCCTTGGCGCATGACGACCGGACGCTTGTGCGCGAAGTAGATCGACGGCAGTTCCAGGCCTTCGCGCTCGATGTATTGCCAGACGTCCATTTCCGTCCAGTTCGAGATCGGGAAGGCGCGGATGTTTTCGCCCTTGTGGCTGCGCGCGTTGTACAGGCTCCACAGTTCCGGGCGCTGGTTCTTCGGGTCCCACTGGCCGAATTCGTCGCGGAAGCTGAAGATGCGTTCCTTGGCGCGGGCCTTTTCCTCGTCGCGACGGGCGCCGCCGATGCAGGCGTCGAAGCCGAATTCCTCGATGGCTTCGAGCAGCGTCACCGACTGGTGCTTGTTGCGCGATTCGCCTTCATGCTTCAGCACCACGGTGCCGCGGGCCATGGAGTCTTCCACCGAGCGGACGATCAGGCGCTCGCCCAGTTCGGCCGCGCGCTTGTCGCGGAAGGCGACGACTTCCTTGTAGTTGTGGCCGGTGTCGATGTGCATGAGCGGGAAGGGGAACTTGCCCGGGCGGAAGGCCTTTTCGGCCAGGCGCAGCATGCAGATCGAGTCCTTGCCGCCGGAGAAGAGCAGCACCGGATTGGAACACTGGCCGGCCACTTCGCGCATGATGTGGATGGCTTCGGCTTCGAGCCAGTCGAGGTGAGAGAGGGTGGAACCTTGGGTCATTGCTGGGTAATCCGCGTGGATTGTCGAATGAGCGCCATTGTAGCAAGGGCTTAATATTGTTTTAAGAACAAGTGCGCATCTTGTTATTTCAAATTGTTATAAAGATAGCGGGCCGCTGAGTTCCAACGCAGCCGGCCATTTCATTTTTAGCTGTTTTTTCCGGTTGACCGTAGCAACCGCCGCAATCAGATCATCAACACCCGATCACCCTGAACTCCACCCGCCGATCCAGCGCGTCGCTCGCATCGTCGCGGCCGTTGCCGACCATCGTTTGCCGCGAGCCGACGCCGTTGGCGATCATCCGCTTGTCGAGCCCGGGCGAGGTCTGGGCCAAGCGCGATTTGATAAATTCGGCCCGGAGCAGCGACAGTCGTTCGTTCAGGGGCTCCGGCCCGGTCGGGCTGGTGTGGCCGGTGATTTCGAGGCATTTGCCGCTCTCGCCGGTGCGCCTGGCGATGGTTTTCAGCCAGCCAGGATAGGGGCCGCTGAGCGCCGGGTTGGCCATGAAAGCCGTCGAACCGGGGCGGAACAGGAACTTGACGGCCAGCCGCTGGTGTTCGAGGCCATAGTCGACGACCTTGGCAAAGGCCGCTTCAGCTGGCTGCCGGCGGCCGAGTTTCCAGTTGGCGAGATAGATGCCGTTATGCACGCGAAACTGGTCGCCGGTCGGCATGGCCAGGGCGCTGCTGTAAAAGTCGAGGGCTTCGCGATAGCGGCCGGCCTCGTAGGCTTCGATGCCTTCGGCCACCACCGAGGCGGCCAGAATGCGGTCGAGGTAGAGCGGGTTGATCGGGTCGCCGGCCTTGGTACCCTGGCAGGTCTTGATGTAGCCCTCGGTCGCCGGGTCTTCCGACCAGGCCGGGGCGTCGCGGAAAAAGGCTAGCGGTGTCGGGTCCACGCCGGCCGGCAACGCAAAGGCCAGGCCCTTGCTGACCAGTTTGCCGCTGCGCAGATCGGCCAGCGCGAAGCAGATGCGGTAGGCCTCGCGGGTGCCCGCCGTCTTGCGCTGGGCATTGACCCCGGTGAAGGTGCCGATCAGGACCAGCGGGCTGCGCGCCACATTGGCCGGCGAAAAGGCCTGCACGTCGAACTGCGGGTAGCGCTCATGCATCAGATCGGCCAGCCGCCGGCCCATCGAGCGCGTCGTTACCGACTGGGCGCCGGTCATGCCGTCGATCAGCGGGTCGATCACCAGCGCGTATTTCGGCTGGGCCGGGGTGCCGGCCGGCGGCAGTTTGGCATTGGTGAACAAGGCCGTGGCGGCGCTCAATACCGCCTGGTCGTAAGGCTGGGCCGGCGGTGGCGGGGCTGGCGCGGCGGGCGGTGGCGGCGGGCTGACCGCGGCCGGCGGCGATGAGGGAGATGAGGCGGTAGCAGACGGCGTCGGCGAAGCGCTGAATTCCTTGAGACTGTCGCAGCCGGCGATCAGCAGCAAGGCAGCGAAAGCCGCAGTGCACAAGGCTGAAGGCGAAAGGCGGGGAGATCGATTGTTCATTGTCGGCACTCCTTGTCGAATCTGGATTGGCTTGCTTCGGAAAGCGTTTCGCCGAGTTGGATGCGGGCCAGCAGATCGGCACAACGAGCGCTGGACAGGCGGGTCGAATCGCTCCGCTTGATGGCGGTGGAAGACTCGGGCACGGTTCTGCTGCGCGACAGAGGCGCCGTCGAAGCTTCCAGCGCAGCGCCCGAGTCACGCGAAATTTCCGGCCGGGCGCTTGCCGTTGGCGGGGAAGGGGCGGCCGGAACGGCAGCGGGGGCAATCGGTGGCACCCTTTGCTCCGGTTGCCGACTGGCAGATTCCGGTGCAGGGGTCGCGGGAACGGGTTGCTGGCGCGACGACAGGCCGATGAAGGCAACAGCGCCCGCCAGCAGCACGCCACCAGCCAGCGCCCAAAGTGACCAGCGCGCTCTGGCGCCATGGGTTGCCGGCTTGGCCCGGCCGGGTAAATCGGCCGTGTCGTAGGGCGGGTCAGGGTCATGTCCAGCATCGGCAGGCTCGATCGGGCGCCGGCGGGCCGACGATGGACTATCAGCGGCACTCACCACCGGCTTGCCCAGCAGATGCTCCAGATCCGAGAGCAGCATGCGCAGGCCATCGAAATCCGGCGAGCCATCCCAAGCCGTCAGATCGGCCGCCTGAATCTCGCGGAAACCGGCCGGCGGGCGAACGGCTTCGATCATCACCGGCACCAGCTTGCCCAGCCGGCGCCCCTCGCTGGCTTCCTCGTAAACCCACTCGCTTTCGATCGACTTGGCCGACCACAAGACGACCATGCAGCGCATGTCTTCCAGCGCCTGCTCAAGCACGCTGCGCCAGGTTTCCCCGGCCGGAATCCGCCGGTCCCACCAGACGCTCCAGCCGGCCGAACCAAGCACCTCGGCAATCCGCCGCGCCGTGTCCCGGTCCCGCTCGGTATAACTCAGGAATATATCGGTCATTCCTTCTCCCCGATGCGAGGCCAGAAAAACCGGAAAACCCGTTGATTTGCCAAAGCCGCTCAGTCGGCGGGTAGCCAAGGAATCGACGCCAGCAAGCCGGCCAAGCTCAGCTAGTCGACCGCGGAAATAATATTCCGTTCAATTAGAGTGGGGTGAAAGGCGTCACCAGATTCGCGTTTGCTTAATCCTTGAAACCTCAGGTGGACGCGGCTGAGGTTTCAAGCTTAACCGGCCTGAATTGATCGAGAACGTTCCGGGGCCTCTAGTCGCCCCGTGTGGAGCGATCCATAAGGCCGAAACGCAGCCGGTCAGGCGCGCGCTCTCATCGCCAGCGCGACCGCCTCGGCGACCTTGATGCCATCGACCCCGGCCGACAGGATGCCGCCGGCGTAACCGGCGCCTTCGCCGGCCGGATAGAGGCCGCGCGTGTTGATGCTCTGGTAGTCGGCGCCACGCTTGATGCGGATCGGTGACGAGGTGCGCGTCTCGACGCCGGTCAGCACCGCGTCGGCCATGGCGAAACCGCGAATCTGCTTGTCGAAGGCCGGGATCGCTTCGCGCAGCGCGTCGATGACGTAGGTCGGAGCGCAACTGGCGAGGTCGGTCATGTGCACGCCGGGCTGGTAGGACGGATCGACTTCGCCGAGGGCGGTTGATGGCCGGCCGGCGAGGAAATCACCGACGCGCTGGGCCGGCGCGGCGTAGTTGCTGCCACCGGCGACGAAGGCGGCCGATTCCCACTGGCGCTGGAAGTCGATGCCGGCCAGCGGGTTGGTTCGGTAGTCGCCGGGGAAATCCTCGGGTTTGACTTCGACGACGAGCGCCGCGTTGGCGTTGCGTTCGGCGCGCGAATACTGGCTCATGCCGTTGGTCACGACGCGGCCTTCTTCCGAGGTGGCGGCGACGACCTGGCCGCCCGGGCACATGCAGAAACTGTAGGCGGCGCGGCCGTTGCCGCAGTGATGGACCAGCTTGTAGTCGGCGGCGCCGAGAATTTCGTTGCCGGCATTGGGGCCGAAACGGGCGTGGTCGATCATGGCCTGCGGGTGTTCGATGCGGAAGCCGATGGAGAAGGGCTTGGCCTCGATGTAAACGCCTTGTTCGTATAGCGTCTGGAAGGTGTCGCGGGCGCTGTGGCCGACGGCGAGGACGACGTGGTCGGTGGCGATGGTTTCGCCGTCAGCCATGACCACACCGCGCACTTGATGGTCGTCGATGACGAGGCGCTCAACCTTGCTGCCGAAGCGCACTTCACCGCCCAGATCGGTGATCGTGGCGCGGATGTTCTCGACCATCTTGACCAGCCGGAAGGTGCCGATGTGCGGCTTGCTGACGAACATGATCTCGTCCGGCGCGCCGGCTTTGACGAACTCTTCGAGCACCTTGCGGCCGTGGTGCTGCGGGTCCTTGATCTGGCTGTAGAGCTTGCCGTCGGAGAAGGTGCCGGCGCCGCCTTCGCCGAACTGGACGTTCGATTCCGGGTTGAGCTTGTTGTTGCGCCACAGGCCCCAGGTGTCCTTGGTCCGCTCGCGCACGGCCTTGCCGCGTTCGAGGATGATCGGCTTGAAGCCCATCTGGGCGAGGATCAGCCCGGCGAGCAGGCCGCAAGGGCCGGTGCCGATGACGACCGGGCGGGTTTTTAGGTCGGCGGGGGCCTGGGCGACGAACTTGTAATTCGTATCCGGTCGCGGCCCGACGTTGCGGTCATCAGCCAGTTTCCTGAGCAGCGCCGGCTCGTCGCGGACATTGAAGTCCAGCGTGTAGATCAGCGTGATGGCCGATTTTTTCCGCGCATCGTAGCTGCGGCGAAAAATCGTGAAATCGATCAGCTCGCCATCGGCAATGCCCAGTCGCTGGCACAGGGCCGGCCGCAGCGCCTCCCTGGCGTGGTCGAGCGGCAGTTTCAGTTCGGTCAGTCTCAACATGCGGGTGTTCCGGAAATCTCAGCGTTCCTTGAACTGCTTGTGGCAGGTCTTGCAGGCCTCATGCACGGCGTCATAGGTCTTGTCGACCTGCGCCTTGTCCTTGCTCTGCGCGGCAGCGAGCAGGGCGTCGGTGGCAGCGATGAAGGCTTTCTTGTTCTTCTCGAATTCGTCCGGCTGCTTCCAGACATCAGGCGTTGATTTGGTCGGCGGGTAATTGGTATCCGCGCCAAAATACGCCCACGGACCATCCCGTTTGGCGAGCAGGGCTTCGGCCAGCGGCAGGAACTTGTCGGCATCGTAGGTGCCCTTGCGCAGCATCACACCCATCGGCTCGAAAGTCTTGACGATTTCCTTGAAGGCGACCTGCCGGTGCTTCACTGGTTGTCCCGGCCGCGTATCTTCGACTTCGCCACAGCCGGCGAGCATTGCTACGGTCAACAGGAAAAAAAGGGGAAATTTCAAATGCTGGAACATGCTGGCGATCGGAAGCAGGGCAGGGCCCGGGAGCGCGAATTATACGGGCTGCGCGCGAGGGACGCTGCATGGCGCACTCGGCAAGGCAGCGAAGACGGATTTCAAATTTGGCCGATTTTTACGTTCCTCAAGCTCAAACTCAAGGGCAAGCCGGCGACGCCGGAAGTCCTGCGCGATATCGACCGCATCATCGAAATCCGGGTGGCGGCGCGCAGCCAGTTGGCCGACGACTACGGCGGCCTGCGCTGATTGCTGCGACCGTGCCTGTGTCGCAATAAACAAGCCTTCTTGCTGGCATGCGCCTGCTGCAGCGTCGCTTCGCGCCGGCCATCCCGTCCGGACGCACCATCAGCCGCGTCCAACTGAGGTTTCAAGGTTCAGAAGTGCACAGGCATTGGTTGCGGTTATCATGGCTTGATTTGATTCATGTCAAAAGTCACAATGCCGCCAGTAAATGCCAAATAAATGGCGGCGAGTACGGTAACTAGCGAGGAGGCAGCATGCGGGATTTTCAGCCGGTACAAATCGAGAGTCTGTTGAGTCGCATCCCCCTGTTCGAGGGGCTGGCGCCGGATGAACTCGCCAGAATGGCAAAAGGCACGCATGAAGTGCGTCTCAGCAAGGGAGATACGCTGTTTCGCCACGGCGATACCTGCACCGGATTTCATGTCCTGGTCTATGGCCAGATAAAACTGGCGCTCTCCTCCGCGCAGGGGACCGAGAAGGTCGTTGAAATCATTCAGCCGGGACAGAGCTTCGGTGAAGCCATCATGTTCATGGACAAGCCGTATTTCGTTTTTGCCCAGGCGCTGAGCGACTCGCTGGTCCTCCATGTCTCGAAGGCTGCCCTCGATGAGGAGTTGCAGAGCGACCATGCCTTCGTCCGAAAAATGCTGGCCGGCATGGCGATGCGCCTGCATCAGTTGATGACCGATGTCGAAGCCTACTCATTGCATTCGGGAACGCAGCGCGTCATCGGTTACCTCCTGCACGAACTGCCTGAAAGCCAGCATGGCGAAGAGAATGTCGTGCTTGAGCTTTCTGCCAACAAAGGGGTGATTGCCTCCCGTCTCAATCTGACCCAGGAGCATTTCTCGCGCATCCTGCACGACCTGAGCGCTCTTCGGCTGATCGTCGTCGAGGGAAAGCGGATTTGCATTCCCAGCGTGCCAAAATTGCGAAAGCATCAACTGGCATAAGGGCTCGTTCGTCAATAACTTGAACATTTGGCACCCTGGTCTTGGGCGCGCTGCGTCGTTGCGAATCGCTTGTGTGGCTCGCCACACGGCGCGCTCCGCGCCTTGCATCGCATCCCAATCCAGCGGCCAAATATCCAAGTTATTTCCTTACGAACCCTTAGTGGGAACTTCATTCTCCAACCTGCCCGGATAAAGCCATGAACCAGACCATCAGCTTCATCACCCTCGGCGTCGCCGATCTGGCTCGCAGCCGGGCCTTCTACAAGGCGCTGGGCTGGCAGGAGTCGTCAGCCAGCCAGGAGGCGATTGCCTTCTTTCAGGCCGGGTCGGTGGCCTTTGCCTTGTTCCAGCGCGAGGCCCTGGCCGAGGATGCGGCGGTGCCGGCCGAGGGCAGCGGTTTTTCCGGCTTTACGCTGGCCCACAACGCACCCTCCGAGGCGGCGGTGATCGCCACGCTGGAGGAGGCGGTAGCTGTCGGCGCGACGCTGGTCAGGCCGGCCGACAAGGTCTTCTGGGGCGGCTTTCGCGGTTATTTCGCCGACCCGGACGGCTTTCTGTGGGAAGTCTGCTTCAACCCCTTCGTGCCGCTTGATGCCGAAGGTTTCGTTAAACTGCCATAAATTCTCTTGCGGTACCACGGGGCGGTGCCGCACGTTTTTGGTGCGCACGTCCTGTCATCAGGCTTTCATCGGGTGCGTGTGAAGATTCGGTTTGTTGAAAAAACAATGGCTTGCAAGCTGGTTCGTGTCTTGCTTTTAAGCTTTCAATCATTCTGTCTGGAGCAAGCTCGTGTCGATCCATGTCGCGCTGAATCACCTTACCCGCTATAACTACGATCGCCTGATCAATCTCGGTCCCCAGGTCGTCCGCCTGCGCCCCTGCCCGCATTCGCGGACCCGCATCCTGTCCTACTCACTCAAGGTCGGCCCGGACAAGCATTTCGTGAACTGGCAGCAGGACCCGCAGGGCAACTACCTGGCCCGCCTGGTCTTCCCGGAAAAAACCCGCGAATTCAGCATCGAGGTCGACATGGTGGCCGAGATGTCGGTCATCAACCCCTTCGACTTCTTCCTCGAGCCGCACGCCGAGAAAATTCCCTTTGCCTACGAGGACTGGGAACGCCACGAACTGACGCCCTACCTGCACAAGCTGCCGGAAACGCCGGAGCTCAAGAAGTACATGGCCGGCATTTCGCGCGAACCGCTGCGCAGCGTCGATTTTCTCGTCGCCCTCAACGCCGATCTGCAAAAGGCCATCAGCTACACCATCCGCATGGAACCGGGTGTCCAGACCCCGGAAGAAACGCTGACCATGCGTTCCGGCTCGTGCCGTGACTCGGCCTGGCTGCTGGTTCAAGTCCTGCGCCATCTTGGCATGGCCGCGCGTTTCGTTTCCGGCTATTTGATCCAGTTGACCGCCGACATCAAGTCGCTCGACGGCCCCTCCGGCCCGGAAGCCGACTTCACCGACCTGCATGCCTGGGCCGAAGTCTATCTGCCGGGCGCCGGCTGGATCGGCCTCGACCCGACCTCCGGCCTGTTCGCTGGCGAAGGCCACATCCCGCTCGCCTGCACGCCGGAACCGGGTTCCGCCGCGCCGGTTACCGGCGGCCTCGACGAATGCGAAACCGAGTTTTCGCACCACATGCAGGTCACCCGCATCTGGGAAGCGCCGCGCGTCACCAAGCCCTACACCGACGAGCAGTGGGTCGAGATCGAGAGCCTCGGCCACCAGATCGACGACACGCTGGGCAAGCTGGACGTGCGCCTGACGCAAGGCGGCGAGCCGACCTTCGTCGCCGTCGACGACCCGGACGGCGCCGAATGGAACACCGCCGCCCTCGGCCCGACCAAGCGCCTGTTTGCCGCCGACATTTTCCACCGCCTGCGCCAGAAATACGCCCCGAACGGCCTCATGCACTTCGGCCAGGGCAAGTGGTATCCCGGCGAACAGCTCCCGCGCTGGTCGCTGAACTGCTTCTGGCGCAAGGACGGCGAGCCGATCTGGAATGCCCCCGAGCTGTACGCCAACGAAAGCGTGAACTACGGCGCCACGGCCGAACACGCCCAGCGCTTCCTCAAGCGCGTCGCCGAACGCCTCGGCATGACTTCCGACTACGTCTTCCCGGCCTTCGAGGACGTTTATTACTACCTGTGGCGCGAGCGTCGTCTGCCCGGCAACGTCGATCCCTTCGACTCCCGCGTCGATGACGCGCTGGAGCGCGAACGCCTCATGAAGGTGTTCACCCAGGGCATGACCTACACCGTCGGCCACGTCCTGCCGATCATGAAGAATGTCTGGAATCAGTGGCAGACCGGCCCGTGGTTCCTGCGTGCCGAGCGTTGCTACCTGTTCCCCGGCGATTCGGCCATGGGCTACCGCCTGCCGTACGACTCGCAGCCGTGGACGGCAACCAGCGACTACCCCTACGTCAATGTGCCCGATGCCGAGACGGCGACCGATCCGCTGGCCAGTTACGCTGCCCTGCGCAACCGCGTGAGCGGTGAAACCGGTGCCCGTGAGCCGCAGATGCAGAGCCGCCGTCCGGCCAGTGCCGGTGCCGCCAGCGGCGAGTCCGGCGACGGCAAGCTGCGCCCATGGGAAAAGCCGACCGAGACGATGCCGCGTTTCAAGGAATCGGCTGGCTGGATCACCCGCCTGGCCATGTGCGCCGAGCCGCGCGATGGCCGGCTCTACGTCTTCATGCCGCCGACCGAAAAGCTCGACGACTATCTCGACATCGTTGCCGCTGTCGAGGCGACGGCCGAAGAGATGCAGATGCCGGTCATCATGGAAGGCTACGAGCCGCCGTCCGATCCGCGCCTGACCCACTTCCGGGTGACGCCCGACCCCGGCGTCATCGAAGTCAACATCCACCCGGCCAAGTCCTGGGATCAACTGGTCGACCAGACGACGCACCTTTACGAATCGGCTTACTACGCGCGCCTGACCACCGAAAAGTTCATGGTCGATGGCCGCCACACCGGCACCGGCGGCGGTAACCACTTCGTCCTCGGCGGCGCCACGCCGAACGATTCGCCCTTCCTGCGTCGGCCGGACCTGCTCAAGAGCCTGGTTGCCTACTGGCACAACCATCCGAGCCTGTCCTACCTGTTCTCCGGCCTGTTCATCGGCCCGACCAGCCAGGCGCCGCGCGTCGATGAAGCCCGCAACGACAGCCTCTACGAGCTGGAAATCGCCTTCAAGCAGATTCCGCAGCCGGGTGGCGTCGTGCCGCCGTGGCTGATCGACCGCATCCTGCGCAACCTGCTCACCGACGTCACCGGCAACACGCACCGTTCCGAGTTCTGCATCGACAAGCTCTACTCGCCGGACGGCCCGACCGGCCGCCTCGGCCTGCTTGAGCTGCGCGCCTTCGAAATGCCGCCGCACGCCCGCATGTCGCTCGCCCAGCAACTGCTGCTCCGCGCCATGATCGCCCGCTTCTGGGAGACGCCCTACGAGCCGGCCCGCCTGGCGCGCTGGGGCACCGAACTGCACGACCGCTTCATGCTGCCCTTTTACGCCGATCAGGATTTCAAGGACGTCATGCAGGAAATGGCCGAGGCCGGCTTTGCCTTCAAGGCTGAATGGTTCGCCCCGCACTTCGAATTCAGGTTCCCGAAATACGGCGATTTCGCCGTCAAGGGCATGGAGTTCGAACTGCGCCACGCCCTCGAACCCTGGCACGTCATGGGCGAGGAGGGCAGTGCCGGGACCACGGTGCGCTACGTCGATTCGTCGGTCGAGCGCGTCCAGGTCAAGATCAAGGGCATGGCGCCCGACCGCTACGTGCTGACCTGCAACGGCGTTCCGGTGCCGCTGCAGAACACCGGCACCAACGGCGAATTCGTTGCCGGCGTGCGCTACCGCGCCTGGCAGCCGGCGTCCTGCCTGCACCCGACCATCGGCGTCCATGCGCCGCTGGTTTTCGACATCGTCGATACCTGGATGCAGCGTTCGCTGGGCGGTTGCCAGTACCACGTCGCGCATCCGGGCGGGCGCAGTTTCGACACCTTCCCGGTCAATGCCTTCGAGGCCGAAAGCCGTCGTCTGGCCCGCTTCTTCCGCTTCGGCCACACGCCGGGCAAGCTGCAGGCCAAGGCGCCGGAGGTCAGCGCCGAGCACCCGTTTACGCTAGACTTGCGCAGGTTTTGACCAAAAAATCGGGTTGACCGTGGAAACAGGCCGGAAACGGCCTGTTTTTTCTACTAGAACAAAGATAAATGGCGCGCACCCTCCTCGCAATCTACCCCCACAGTCCCCGCCGCTACGATGAAATGCTGGCCAAGGACGGGTCTGTCCGGCCGCACTGGAACCAGTTCCTGACGCATCTCGATGCGGTGACGCCCGAGGAAATGCGCCGTCGGCTCGATTTTTCCGAGCAGCGCATCCAGGAAAACGGCGTCACCTACAACGTCTACGCCGATCCGAACGGGGCCGACCGGCCGTGGGCGCTCGATCCGCTGCCGCTGATCATTCCGCCCGACGAATGGGCCGAACTGTCGGCCGCGGTCGCCCAGCGCGCCACCCTGCTCAATGCCATTCTCGACGATCTCTACGGCGAGCAGACGCTGCTCGCCAAAGGCCTGCTGCCGCCGGCCCTGGTCTATGGCCAGCACGGCTACCTGTGGCCGTGCCGCGGCGTCAAGCCGCCGGGCGGGGTCTGGCTGCACCATTACGCGGTCGATCTGGCGCGTTCGCCGAATGGCCGCTGGTGGGTCATCGCCGACCGCACGCAGGCGCCGTCGGGGGCGGGCTATGCACTGGAAAACCGGCTCATCGTCTCGCGTGTTTTTCCGGAAATGTTCCGCGACCTGCACGTCCAGCACGTCGCCGACTTCTTCCGCGACCAGCTCGACGGCCTGACCGCGCTGGCCCCGGTCGAGGGCGACGAGCAGCCGCACATGGTCCTGCTCACGCCGGGGCCGTACAACGAAACCTATTTCGAACACGCCTACCTGGCGCGCTACCTGGGCTTCCCGCTGGTCGAGGGGCAGGACCTCACGGTGCGCGGCGAAACCGTCTATCTCAAAACCCTGCGCGGTTTGAAGCGCGTGCACGTCATCCTGCGTCGCCAGGACGATGCCTATTGCGATCCGCTCGAACTGCGCGGCGAATCGGCGCTCGGCATTCCCGGCCTGCTCAACGTGGCGCGCGCCGGGCGTGTCGTCATCGCCAATGCGCTGGGTAGCGGCCTGCTCGCTTCCGGCGCCCTGATGGGCTTCCTGCCCGCCATCTGCCGCCACCTGCTCGGCGAAAAGCTGGCCATGCCGTCGGTCGCGACGTGGTGGTGCGGCGAGAAGCCGGCGCTTGATTACGTCAAGGAAAACTTCGACGATCTGGTCATCAAGCCGGCCTACCCGACCCAGCAGATGGAGCCGATTTTCGGCAACGAACTGAAGGGCGAGGCGCGCGCCGAGATGCTGCGCCGGATCGAAGCACGGCCGCACGCCTATGTCGCCCAGGAAATGATCAACCTGTCGCAGGCGCCGACCTGGAGCCGGGCGCACGAACGTCGCCTGCTCGCCCGGCCGGTCGGCCTGCGCGCCTACGCGGTGACGACGCCGGACGGCTATTCGGTCATGCCGGGCGGTCTGGCCCGGGTGACGACCGCCGCCGGCGCGCGCATCATTTCGATGCAGCGCGGCGGCGCATCGAAGGATTGCTGGGTGTTGACCAACGGCCCGGTCAGCCAGTTTTCGCTCCTCAAGCCGTCGGTTGGCGTGCGCGATCTGGTGCGCGCCGGCGCCAATCTGACCTCGCGCGTCGTCGAAAACCTGTTCTGGCTTGGCCGCTATTCCGAACGTTTCGACGACAGCGCCCGCATGCTGCGCGTCGCCCTGTCGCGCGTCGTCGTCGGCGGCGGGCAGAAAACGAACCTGGTCGTTGCCGCGATGGAACTGGCCCGGCGCCTCGGCGTGCTGCCCGAGCCGGGCGAGGACACCGAAGTCAAGGCAGGCAGCGAGCACGAGTTGCTCGAGGCGATCTACGACCCCGAGCAGCCGGGCAGCCTGGCCCGCAACATCCGCGCCCTGATGTGGTCGGCGACGCATGTCCGCGAACGCCTGTCGCTCGACCACTGGCATTCGCTCAACCGCCTGCAGCGCGACCAGCAGGCGGCGCTCAAGACGCACCCGACTCTGACCGAGGCCATCGCCTTTCTCGACCGCGTGCTCGGCGTCTCGTCGTCGCTGACCGGCTTCGCCATGGACAACATGACGCGCGACGACGGCTGGCGCTTCCTGTTCATCGGCCGCCGGCTCGAACGGCTGTCCTTCCTGGCCATGATGCTCGCCCATTTCCTGCGCATGCCGGCGGCGCGCAGTCAGGGCTCGCTCGAATGGCTGCTCGAACTGGCCGACTCGATCATTACCTACCGCTCGCGCTATTCGCGCCAGCCGGAGCTGCTGCCGGTCGTCGACCTGCTCGTTTTCGACGAGAGCAACCCGCACGGCGTGGTGTTCCAGGCCAACGTACTGGGCAATTACCTCGAGCGCATGCAGCGCGAGCTCGGCGACGATTTTGGCGCCGGTCTGGCCGCTGCGCTGGCGCGTCTGCAGGCCTTTGGCCTGCATCGTCTGGAAAACATCCAGTTCGACAGCGCGCGCGATTATTCGGCCTGCGAAGAACTCGCCGATCTGTTGCAGGCCCTCGATGCCGCCGCCAACAAACTCTCCGAGGCACTCGGCATGCGCTACTTCACCCATGTCGGCGATGTCAGCCGGCAGACGATGGCGGTCTGATCATGGAACCCGTCCGCTACCGCGTCCTGCACGAAACCCGCTACGACTATGGCAGCAACGTTTCGCTGTCGCAGCAGCAGTTGCACCTGTCGCCCCGTGTTCTCGACTGGCAGCAGGTCGAGGAGCAGTGCATCGACATCACGCCGGTGCCGACCTGGCGTCGTGACGGCCGCGACGCCTTCGGCAACCCGGTGACCTGGATGGCCTTTCATACGCCGCATGACGAGCTGTTCATCAGTTCGGCCATGACTGTCGCCGTCATGCCGCACCTGCCCAAGGATCTCGAGGCCTCGCTGCCCTGGGAGGAGGTGCGCGACCGGCTGGCCTACGATTCGACCGACCCGATCCCGGCTGATCTCGACGCCACGCGTTTCCTGTTCGAAAGTCCGCATGTCCGCGTCAAACACGAGCTGGCCGTCTATGCCGCCGACTGTTTTCCGCCCGACACGCCGGTGCTGGTCGGCGCCCAGGCGCTGATGGCCAAGATTTTCCGCGAATTCACTTTCGACCCCGAGGCGACCACGGTGTCGACGCCGGTGCTCGAAGTGCTCGAAAACAAGCGCGGCGTCTGCCAGGACTTCGCCCACCTGATGATCGCCTGCCTGCGCGCCCTCGGCCTGGCCGCCCGCTACGTCAGCGGCTACCTGCTGACCCGGCCGCCCCCCGGCAAGCCGCGTCTGATCGGTGCCGATGCCTCGCACGCCTGGGTTTCGGTCTATGCGCCCGGTAGCGACAATGACTGGGTCGATTTCGATCCGACCAACGACCTGTTACCGGACACCGAGCACATCACGCTGGCCTTCGGTCGTGACTTCTCCGACATTTCGCCGCTGCGCGGCATCATTCTCGGCGGCGGCGGCACCGAGCCGGACGTCGCCGTGACGGTGATTCCGCTCGACGAGGAAGAGATTCCCGAAGAACTGCTCGAGGCGGAAAAGGACGAATCAGCCGAGACGCCCGAGGCGCCGGAAGCCGACGCGGACGACAAGTGACCCAGCGCGTCGCCATCATCGGCGGCGGCCCGGCCGGGCTCATGGCGGCCGACATGCTGGCGGCAGCGATTCCCACGGTGAACCGGAAAAAAGTCGATATTTTCGAATCCATGCCCTCGGTCGGCCGCAAGTTCCTGATGGCCGGCAAGGGCGGCATGAACATCACGCATTCCGAGCCGCTGGCCGATTTCATCGGGCGCTACGGTGATCGTGCCGCACAGATCGCGCCATTGCTCGACGCCTTCGGTCCGAGCCAACTGCGCGAATGGATACACGGCCTCGGCATCGATACCTTCGTCGGCAGTTCGGGCCGGGTTTTTCCCACCGACATGAAAGCGGCACCGCTGCTCCGTGCCTGGCTGCATCGCCTGCGCAGCCAGGGCGCGCAGTTTCATGTGCGCCACCGCTGGCTTGGCTGGGCGGCTGATGGCTGCCTGCGTTTTGCGACGCCGGCCGGCGAGATTGCGGTCCACGCCGACGCGGTCATTCTGGCCCTCGGTGGTGGTAGCTGGGCCAAACTCGGTTCGGATGGCGCCTGGGTGCCCATGTTGCTTGAGTGCGGCATCGAGGTGGCGCCGCTCAAGCCGGCCAACTGCGGTTTCGACGTGGCGTGGAGCCCGTATTTCAGCGCACGTTTTGCCGGGGCGCCGGTCAAGGCCGTCAGCGCCCATTGCCACGGTCAACCGGAAAAAAAGGGCGAATTCAACATTACGGCGACGGGTGTCGAAGGCGGCCTGATCTATGCCGTGTCGGCCCCCTTGCGTGAGGCGCTGGCCCGCGACGGCAGTGCCGTGCTCCACCTCGATCTGGCGCCCGGGCGCAGCCTGGAAAAACTGAGCGCCGACCTTTCCCGGCCGCGTGGCCGCGATTCGCTGGCCAACCATCTGCGCCGGCATGCTGGCATCGAAGGTGTCAAGGCCGGGCTGCTCCGCGAATTCTGTCGGCCGGAGACCTTCAACGTGGCGAGCAATCTCGCCGCCGTGATCAAGGCCTTGCCGCTGACAGTGACGGCGGCAAGGCCGCTCGACGAAGCAATCAGCACGGCCGGCGGCGTCACCTTCGAAGGGCTGGACGAAAACCTCATGCTGTGCCGCCAGCCCGGCGTCTTCTGTGCCGGCGAGATGCTGGACTGGGAGGCGCCGACCGGCGGCTATCTGCTCACCGCCTGTTTCGCCAGCGGCCGGGCGGCCGGGCTGGGCGCCGGTCGCTGGCTGGAGAGTCGGGCCTAGGCTTCTTGGCTATCGGGCTGGACGGTGTCGTTGAGGAAGGCCAGCGCGCCTTCGAAATCGAAGCAGGCGACGAGTTCATCGAAGGCCAGGTAATTCCTGCCGAGCACCTTCTTGAGGGTTTTGGCCTGCCGGCGGACGAGATCCTGGACGCTCATTTCACCCTGTTGCAGTTCGTGCCGCAGACGTTCGAGCAGGGCGCTCGTTGCCGCCGCATCGCCTGCGTCGTCGCCCGTTGGTACGGGCTGGGCGACGGCGGCCAGTTGCTCGCGCAAGGATGAATAGGCCTGCTCGGCGGCTGCGATGAGCGGCTCGACGACGGCTTTGTCCTGTCCTTCCTTGATCGCCGTTTCAAGCGCCATTGAAGTCTTGTTGATGAGCACGGCGCCGAGGGTGGCCGAGACGCCTTTGAGCGAGTGGGCGAGGCGCCGGGCTTCGTCGCGGTTGCCGGCGGCAAGATTGTCGCGGATACGGGCAAAATCGGCACTGTGGTTTTCCGCGAACATGGTGAGCAGCCGGAGATAGCTGTCCATCCGGCCGCGCACCGACTGCAGGCCGAAGCGGCTGTCCAGCCCGACAATGCCGGACAGTTCGTTGCTGGCGGCGGACTTGTTGTCGGCCAGCGTCGGGATGGGGGCCTTGATCGGCAGCCAGCGGGCCAGGGCGGCGAAAAGGACATGCGGGGCGACCGGTTTGGCGACATGGTCGTTCATGCCGGCGGCCAGGCAGGTGTTGCGATCCTCCTCGAAGGCATTGGCCGTCATCGCCAGGATGGGGATTTTTCCCCAGCCGGGCAGGGCGCGAATCTGGCGGGTGGCTTCGAGACCGTCCATGATGGGCATCTGCATGTCCATGAGGACCAGGTCGTAATGCCGCCGGCGGGCCAGATTGACGGCCTGGCTGCCATCGACGGCGAGGTCGACCTTGAGTCCGGCCGAGTGCAGCAGTTCGCTGGCGACTTCGGCGTTGATCGCATTGTCTTCGGCCATCAGGACATGCGCCCCGCGCTGGTGGCTGGGAGAGGGCGCGACAATAGCCGTGGGCACTTGCTGCTTTTCATCTGCCACGCCGAGCCGGGCTGTAAACCAGAAGGTGCTGCCCTTGCCCGGCTGGCTGTCTACGCCGGTCTCGCCGTGCATCGCTTCGGCCAGCCGGCGGCTGATCGCCAGACCCAGGCCGGTGCCGCCATAGCGGCGGGTGGTCGAGGTATCGCCCTGTTCGAAGGGCAAAAACAGCTTGGCCAGGCTCTCGGGGGAAATGCCGATGCCGGTATCGCTGACCTCGCAGCGGATCATGGCATTGCCATCGGCAAGACCGAGCAGGCGCATGCGGACGGCGATCGTTCCGCGGTGGGTGAACTTGATGGCATTGGACAGGAAGTTGAGCAATATCTGCTGGACGCGCAGCGGGTCACCGAGCAGGGTGGCGGGCAGGGCCGGGTCGATCTCGCAGGCGACCGGCAAATGCCGGGCCTGGGCGCGTTCGGCCACCATCTCGCAGGTCGTGGCGCAGATATGGGCGAGCGAGAAGTCAGTGTGTTCCAGGTGCAGCTTGCCGGCTTCGATTTTCGAGATGTCGAGCACATCGTTGATGATGCCCATCAGGTGCCGGGCCGCCTCGGCGACCTTGCCCAGCCTGTCCTGCTGTTCGCTGCTGCCGGCGCTGCGCTGGGCGATGTGGGTGAGGCCGATGATGGCATTCATCGGCGTCCGGATTTCATGGCTGATATTGGCCAGGAAGGCGCTCTTGGCACGGCTGGCCGATTCGGCTTCATCCTTGGCCGAAATCAGTTGCTCGGTACGGTCGGCGACCAGTGTCTCGAGATGGTGACGATAGTTCTCGAGTTCGGACTGGATGTGCTTTTTCTCGGTAATGTCTTCCTTGATGGCGAGGTAGTGGGTGATCCCCCCATCCTGCTGGCGCACTGGCGAGATGATGGCGAATTCGATGAAGATGGAACCATCCTGGCGCCGGTTGATGAATTCACCGCGCCAGGTGTTTCCTGCGCCGAGTGTTGCCCACAGCCTGGTATAGGTTTCCTCCGGTGTCTCCCGGGATTGCAGCAGGCTCGGTTTTTTGCCGATGACCTCTTCGCGGCGATAGCCGGTGTTGCTGACGAAGGCATCGTTGACGTACTCGATTTCGGCACGGATATTGGTGATGACGATGCTGTGCGGACTTTGCTCGATGGCCAGCGACAGCTTGCTCAACTGTTCCTCGGCGAGGTGACGCTCGGTGACATCCTGCACCGTGCCCACCGCGAATACCGCCTGGCCGGACGGGTCAAAGCGGACATTGGCCCGCTCACGGACCCAGCGCAGCTCGCCATTGACGACGATGCGATGCTCGTTGTCGTAGCTGGCCCCGGTCAGGGCAGCCTGCCAGTCGCTCAGAACGCGTTCCCGGTCATCCGGATGGATACGTTCGACGAAATCGGTGAGGTGCAGGGGGTGATCGCCGGGGAGGCCGAATATGTCGTAAACCTCGGGGCTCCAGTTGAGCTTGTCATTGACGATGTCGAGCCGCCAGCTGCCGAGGTGGGCGACAGCCTGCGCTTCCTTGAGGTCCGCCTCGCTCTGGTTCAGGTGCTGCTCGAACTGCTTGCGCTCGGTAATGTCCTGGCTCGTGCCGAACAGCCGGCTGACCCGGCCGTCGCTGCCATAGGCGATCTGGCCGACGGTGTGGATCCAGCGTTCCTGGCCATCATTGCGGCGGATCAGGCGGTATTCGTTGTCGAACGCCTGCCCGTCGCGAAAGACGTGGTCACGCGAGTAATCGCTCATGCGCTGCCGGTCTTCGGGATGGATCAGTTGCCGCCAGCCCTCGGTGTCGAGCCGTTCATCCGGCGCCATGCCGAATATTTCGTTGTGCGTCGGCGAACCGCTCAGGCAGTCGCTCGTTGCATCGAAAGTGAAGTGGCCAAGCCGTGCCAGGCGCTGGGCCTGGAGCAGCATGGCTTCGCTTTGGGCCAGCGTTTGCCGCGAGCGCTGCATGCTCATGCCGAGGCCCAGTTCGCCGGCGAGGTTGCCGAGCAGGGCGATTTCCTCGTCGTCAAACGGGTCGACGGTGGCCGAATACAGATTGAGGACGCCGGTGACCCGCCCGTCAACGCGCAGCGGGAGGGCTATCGTCGCGCGAAATCCCTGCTCGCGTGCCGCCGAGCGCCATGGCTCGAAGGACGGATCGTCGTCGATGTTGCGGACGATGGCCGGGATGCCGCTGCGGGCGGCGCGGCCGCCCGGTCCACGGCCGCTCGGCGTATCGTCCCAGCTAACTTGCAGATTGCTCGGATACGGTTCGCTCAGCCCCGAACTGGCCAGCGGCACGATGCTCTTTTTCTCGTCCTGCATCACTTCGCCGACCCAGGCCATGAGATAGCCGCCGATTTCAACCAGGACGGTGCACACCTCGGCCAGCATCTGCTGGGTATCGTTGTAGCGGACCAGGGCCTGGGCGACGCTGCTCATCATGCGCAGGGCGCGGTTCTGACGGGTGATCTGCTGGCGGATGACCTGGCGTTCGGTGATGTCGTTGACCACGCCCGTGGTTACGGTGGGGCTATCGTCGGCGCCGCGTTCGACGATGCAGCTGCGATCCTCCACCCAGAGCCAATGGCCGTTGTGGTGGCGAATCCGGTATTCGAGAACCCGGGAATGATTTTTCGGGCGATTTTTCTCGTTGACCGTGGCAACCAGCAAATGCCGGTCGTCGGGATGGATTTGCGCCATCCAGTCAGCCTTGGTCTCGGGCGCGCCGGCTCGCGTATGGCCGAGCATGGCCAGCAGGCCATTGCTGGCGATCAGGCTGCCGCGCTGGTGGCTATATTCCCAACTGCCGGCTGCGGCGCCGTCGAGTGCCAGGCGCAGATGGGTTTCGAGGCGCAGCCGCTCGCCTTCCTGCCGGGCCTGGAATATCGCACTTTCCAGATGTTCCAGCGCTAGCTGCTCGAACAGCCGGCGCTGGCTGATGACGCCGAGAATCCGGTTGTCACTGGCGAGAACGACCATGTGCCGGAGCCGGAAGCGGTTCATCGTCTCCAGCGCGGTGCTGACCGTTGCATCGACATCGACGCTGCGCAAGGGCGAGCTCATCGCTTCGCGCAAGGTGGTGGCGTGCAGTTGCGGACAGGTGCAGATCAGGCGCGGGATGTCTCGCTCGGTAATGATGCCGATCGGCTTGCCATCCTCGGTGACGATCAGGTAGTCGGCAGCATGCCCGACCATGCTCGCCAGGGCGTCGCCAAGCGTCGCTGCCGGCGGCAGATTGGGGATATTGCGATCCATGCTGCCTTCCACCGTTCGCAGGTGGCGAAAGGCTTCGGCGCCCAGGCGCAGGCAAAAATCGGTGTCGCTGACGATGCCGCAGACCTGGCCGTCTGAATCGGTGACGACGAGGTGGCGGATGCCATGCTCCTCGACGAGGCGGCGGGCGCTGGCCAGATCGAGATTGGCCGGCGCGGTGACCAGCGGGCTCGACATGATGGCGTCGAGCCGGAAATCACCCGACTGGTACTCATGCAGGGTGCGCAGGATGCCGCTTTCGGTCATGATGCCCAGTGCTTTTCCAGCGTCCATGACGAGCAGGCTGGAAATGTGCTCATCGGCCATCAGTTGCGCGGCTTCGCGCAGCGTCGCGTCGGGTGGCAGGCTGTGCACCTGGCTGCTCATGATGTCATGTAGCGTGATGGCGGGACTTTCGCTCATTTGCTTTCGGTTTTGTTCGCCGCAATGATCGGCGACAGGGCGCCCGCTGTTCCGTCCATGCGTTCGCCCAGGGTGGTGACGAGGCGGGCGATTGCCGGTGGCTCGGCAGATTGGCGCAAGGCGTCATCGAGGGCCAGGGCTGCTTTGTAGACTCCCTCCAGGCCAAGGGTGCCGGAAACGCCCTTGATGCTATGGGTAATGTGCCCGGCCTGCGAAAGGTCGCCGCTGTTCAGGGCGGCGCTGATTTTCTCGGCATCCTTGCCATGCGTCTCGAGGAAAATGCCGAGCAGGCGCAAATAACTGGGCAGCTTGCCGCGCATGGCCTGCAGGCCGTAGGCGCTATCCAGCCCGGGCACTTTTTCGAGGGCGGCGATTGTCGCCTGGGCCGCATCGGATGCGGCAGGCGCCGGGGCGAGGCTGGGGCTGGGGCTGGTCTCGATGACGGCCGGTGTCAGCCATTTGATCAGCGTGGCATAGAGATTGCCCGGGTTGACCGGCTTGGCGACATGGTCGTTCATGCCGGCGTCGAGGCAGCGCTGACGGTCCTCGCCGAAGGCGTTGGCGGTCATGGCCAGAATGGGCACGCGGCGGCCACCGGGGGTCGCCCGAATCAGACGGGTGGCGGTCAGGCCATCCATGATCGGCATCTGGATGTCCATGAGGATCAGATCGTAGGCCGTTTCGGCTGCCATTTTTACGGCTTTTTTTCCGTTGACCGCAAGATCGGCCTGCAGGCCAACCCCGCGCAGCAACTCGAGTGCGACCTCCTGATTGATCGCGTTGTCTTCGACGAGCAGGATGCGTGCATGGGCGTATTCGCTGCTGATCACCCGTTCCGCTTCGTCAGCCGAGAGGCGTGGCGTGACGATGTCGGTAGCGGATGTTCCAACCTGCAGGCGGACGGTAAACCAGAAGGTGCTGCCCTGGCCGAGGGTGCTTGTCACACCGGCCTCGCCACCCATCAGGTGGGCCAGCCGATGGGCGATGGCCAGCCCGAGTCCGGTCCCGCCAAAACGTCGGGTCGGTGAGTTGTCGGCCTGTTCGAAGGCCTTGAAAAGCCGGCCTTGCTGTTCGGGCGGGATGCCGATGCCGGTGTCGGAGACAGCAAAACGCACGAGCAGATTGTCGGCCTCGGCCATGACCAGATTGACCGAGACTGTAATCTTGCCGGTTTCGGTAAACTTGACCGCGTTGCCGAGGTAATTGAGCAGGACCTGGCCAATGCGCAAGGGGTCGCCATGGAGCACCGGCGGCAGCGCCGGGTCGATTTCCTGGCGGTACTGGAGGCCGCGTGATTGCAGGCGGTCAAGGACCAGTTCGGCCGTATTGTCGAGGACGCGTGAAAGGAGAAAATCGACCGGGGCGAGTTCCAGCTTGCCGGCCTCGATCTTCGAGATGTCGAGGATCTGGTTGATGATCGCCAGCAGATGGCGTGCGGCATCCGCCACCTTGTTCAGGCGCTCGAGTTGCTCGGTGTCCTGGGTGTGATGCTCGGCAAGGTGGGTAAGTCCGATGATGGCATTCATCGGCGTGCGGATTTCGTGGCTCATGTTGGCCAGGAAGTCGCTTTTTGCCCGGTTGGCCTGTTCGGCCGCCTGCCTGGCGGCCTCAAGTTCGGTGGTTCGTGCTTCGACCAGTTCTTCGAGGTGTTCGCGATGCTGTTGCAGTTCGGCTGCGGTCTGCTTGGCTTCCGTGATGTCCTGCCAGATGGCGGATATTTTGACGCTGTCCCCGACGCTGACCGCCGAGGCAGCGATACGGGCGACCTGGACGCTGCCGTCGTGGCGTCGGTGCCGGCGCTCGAACGTGCTGTTGCCCTGGCGGATGATTTCGGCCAGGAAGGCGCGAAGCTCGGCTTCAGTGGTTTCCACCTGCAGGTCGAGCAGGCTCATTCCGGTAAATTCAGCGCGCAGGTAGCCGAGGTTGTGGATGATGGCGTCGTTGATTTCGATGAAGCCCAGGGTCTCGGGATCGATCAGGCAGATGCCGTCGTTGGCATGAGTGACGATGCTGCGGAAAATCTCTTCGCGTTCGCGCAATGCCTGTTCGGCGGCTCGGCGTTCCGATACGTCGATGATGTAGACGACGATATGCGGTTCGCCGTTTACATCGATCCTGGCGGCAGAAAGGCTGATGCGTCGCTGGCGGCCATCGCGGCCGGTGGCGATGCTTTCGAAATCGACGACGAAGCCATCGCGGCGGAGTATCTCGACCATCCGGGCTCGATCCTCGGCCTTCCAGAGTCCGGCCTCGATGGTGGTCTTGCCGATCAGTTCTTCACGCGTCGCACTGTATTCGCTGAGCAGTTGTTCGTTGACATCGATCATTTTCCCATCGGCGACGCGGGTGATGCAGGCGGCGACCGGCGCCGCGCGGAAAGCGATGGCCAGGCGATCCTGCAATTGGGCGATTTGCTCGGCTGCCGTTTTACGTTCGGAAATGTCGAGCACGAAGGCAAGCACGTAAGGCTTGCTACCGAGGCGAACGATTTCGGCCGAGAGGCTGATCTGGGTCGCTGTTCCGTCGCGGCGCCGCCACTCGGTCTGATAGTCCTGGAGCAGGCCGGTTTCCATGAGCCTGTCGCGCCAGGCATCCCGAGCTGCGTTGCTCGGCCACAAATGAAAATCGAGCGAGCTTTTGCCGATGAGCTCTTCCCGCGTCCAGCCGAGGAGTTCCTGATAACGCGGATTGACTTCGAGAAATGTGCCGTTGTCCAGCGCGGTTAGCGAAATGGCTGCCGGGCTGCCATTGAAGGCGACGGTAAACCGTTCCTGCAATTCGTGGTTCTGCGTCATGTCGCGACCGATGCCGAGGACGCCGAGCAGATGCCCGGCGCTGTCGTGGATCGGCGCCTTGGTGGTCTCCAGCAGTTCGCGATGGCCATCGCTGGCGAAGGTCACCCACTCGTCGTTGCGACAAGGCCCATTGGCGAGCAGGGCGGCGAGATCGTTGGCGCGGAAGAATCTGGCCAGTTCCGGGTCGACGAAATCGAAGTCGGTTTTCCCCCGGATGCTGGCTTCGTCGGCCCCGAAGAACTGTTCGAAGCGTTTGTTGCAGCTAAGATAGACGCCGTCGGGATCTTTCAGCCAGACGAGGTCGGGTATGGTGTCGAAGAGGGTGCGCAGGTGGCCGCGTTCGTGTTCGAGAGCGGCCCTGGCATCCTCGGCAGCCGTGCGGCGGGCCAGACTGTCACGGAGCAGGCGATAGAGCAGTACGGTAAGGAGTGCGGCGGTAATGGCGATGAAGAACCAGCCCTTGAGCATGCTGATCGTGAGCCGCGCCTCGGCATCGGGGACGAGGTAGGCAAGAAGCTGATCGGAGACCAGAATCCACAGGGCCGCCAGCGCAACATAGGGCAGCACCACCTGGGCGATGGCCCGGCGCAGTTCCTGTTGCTGGCTGTGGTGACGGGGGCTCGACATCGTCTATTCGGCGTACGTCTTGGCGATGCTCATGAAGGCGGGGAATTCACGAACGAAGGCGTCGACCACGTCGGGATCGAAATGCTTGGCGCGGCCGTCGACGATGATGCGGTAGGCCTCGTCAAAGGAGAAGGCCGGCTTGTAGACGCGCTTGCAGGTCAGGGCGTCGAAGACGTCGGCCAGGGCCATGAGGCGGGCGGCAATCGGGATGGCGTCGCCGGTGAGGCCGTCCGGGTAGCCGCTGCCATCCCATTTCTCGTGGTGGGAGCGGGCGATGAGCTTGGCGATGGTGAGAAATTCGACCGGCTTCTCGGCATCGGCCTCGGCTTGTGCGATGGCGTTGCTGCCCAGTTCGGCATGGGTTTTCATGATTTCCCACTCTTCCGGCGTCAGTTTGCCGGGCTTGAGGAGGATATGGTCGGGGATGCCGACCTTGCCGATGTCGTGCAGGGGGGCGGACTGGGCCAGGGCGTTGATGGTCCGCTCGTCGAGATAGCCGGAGAAACGCGGGTTGTCGCGCAGCGCCCTGGCCAGGGTCAGGACGTATTCCTGGGTGCGGCGCAGGTGCTTGCCGGTTTCCGGGTCGCGCGTCTCGGCCAGGCGGGCCAGGGCGTGGATGCTGACTTCCTGGATGAGCTGGTTTTCGCCCATGCGGCGAACGACTTCGGCTTCGAGATAGTTGTTCTGGTCGTGCAGGATGTCGCGCGCCTGCTTGAGTTCGAGCTGGGTGCGGATGCGGGCGAGGACGATGGTGGGGCGGATCGGCTTGGTGATGTAATCGACGGCGCCATGGTCGAGGCCGCGCTCTTCGTCCTCGGTGCCGTCCATGGCCGTGACGAAGATGACCGGGATGTTCCGCGTGGCCGGGACGGCCTGCAACTCGGCGAGGACATCGTAGCCGTCCATTTCCGGCATCATCACATCGAGCAGGATGAGGTCCGGTGTCGGCGTGCCGAGCGCGATCTGCAACGCTCGCCGGCCGGAGTTGGCGGCACGCACCCGGTAGGAGGGTTGCAGCAACTCACCGAGGACGCTGAGGTTCTCCGGGGTGTCGTCCACGATGAGTATGCTTGGCGGGTTAGCGCCCATTTGCCGTCTCCAGTCGCCGATCGTGGCGAATTTCACAGAATTATCACATTTTGCTCAGAAAATTGCTATGGTGGAAAACCCCTCCACGACTTACTGGGGAGAGTTTCGGCTCCCACGCGACCCTCAACCGATTTCAATTTTCGCCAAAATTTCCGGTTGACCGTAGCAATGGCGCATAGGCTCAACTGGACGGCCAAAATACGCCGGCACGAGCCGATGTAGCCTTGTTGTCAGCTATTTCGTTGGTTGCCAACAATGCGGTGATAGGTGGAAAAGCGTGAGTTTTCGATTTTCCCCGCGTCGACTGCAGCAATCAGGGCGCAATCCGGTTCGCGGTTGTGATGACAGTCGCGAAAACGACACTGACCGAGATAGGGGCGAAATTCCGGAAAGGCCTGTTCGATTTCCTGCCGGTCGAGGTGGCCCAGGCCGAATTCCTGGAGGCCGGGCGAATCGATCAGATGGCTGTCGGCATCGAGGTGGTAGAGCGTGGCGTGTGTTGTCGTGTGTTTGCCGGAGTCGAGGGCCTGCGATATTTCGCGGGTGGCGGCGCGGGCCTCGGGGATCAGCGCATTGACCAGCGTCGACTTGCCCATGCCGGATTGACCGACGAGTACGCTGGTCTGGTTGGCGAGGTAGGGGCGCAGGTCTTCGGCGTGTTCGAGGGCAGACAGTTCGAGGACACGGTAGCCGAGGTCGGCGAGCACCGCCAGGCGCTGGCGGGCGCTTGGCAGCTTGTCGGCGAGGTCGCACTTGTTGAGCACGATGAGCGGCTCGATTTCCTCGCTTTCCGCCGCCACGAGGGCGCGGGCGATCAGTTCGTCGGAAAAGGCCGGTTCGGTGGCGACGACGATGACCAGTTGATCGACATTGGCGGCGATCAGTTTCTGGCGGATTTCGTTGGAGCGGTAGAGCAGGCTGGTGCGCGGCTGGATGGCCTCGATGACGCCCTGGTCGTCGGAGGTTTGCTTGATATCGACGCGATCGCCGCAGGCGACATCGCTTTTCTTGCCGCGCGGAAAACAGGGCAGGCGTGAGCCGTCGGCCAGTTCGACGACGTACTGGCGGCCGTGCGCGGCAATGACGCGACCTTCCATCCCTTAATCCTTGAAGTGGTAGTACTGCTGGTTCAGGTAAGCGGCGACTTCGGCCTCTTCTTCCGGGAACCAGCCGGCCTTGACCTGCGAGTTGCAGGTGGCGACGCGTTGCAGGATGTCGAGCTTGGTCGACAGCAGGCGACCGTCGCGGGTGTACATCTTGCTGCCATCGCCGCCGTAGAGGCGGACATGGCAGGCGACACAGGCCTTGTCATGGTGTTCCTTGCCGACTTTCGGATCGGCATTGCCCCACGGCTCGGCGGCCAGTGCCGGCAGGGCGATCAGGCAGGCGGCAAGCAGTGCGGTGACTGTTTTCATGCGGGTTTCTCCTGAAGTTGCAGGTGCGCAATGCGTTGCGCTGCTGGCGGGTGGGAATCGTGGAACAGCGAGTGTAGCGGGTCGGGGGTCAGGGTTGAGGCGTTGTCCTGATAGAGCTTGACCAGGGCGCGGATGAGGTCGTCGGCAGCGGCGTGTTGAGCCGCGTAGGCATCGGCCTCGAATTCGTGGCGGCGGGAAAGCTGACTCATGAGCGGGCTGAGCAGAAAGGTGAACACCGGCATGACCAGAAAGAAGAGGATGAGCGCCAGCGCCGTGCTTTGCGCCGGTACGCCGAGGCCGGCGTAGAACCACGGGGCGTCGATCAACTGGCCGAGCAGCCAGAGGAAAGCGAGCGAGCCGGCAAACATCAGGACCATGCGCTTGACGACGTGTTTCTTGCGGAAATGGCCGAGTTCGTGCGCCAGCACGGCTTCGACTTCGGGCGGTTCGAGGCGCGCCAGCAGGGTGTCGAAGAAGACGATGCGCTTGTTGTTGCCGAAGCCCGTGAAATAGGCGTTGCCATGGCTCGAACGCTTCGACCCATCCATGACGAAGAGGCCGGAGGAGCGGAAACCGCAGCGGGTGAGCAGGGCTTCGATGCGCGATTTCATCTCGCCGTCTTCAAGCGGCGAAAACTTGTTGAAGAGCGGCGCGATCCAGGTCGGGTAAACGAACATGATGAGCAGGTTGAAGCTGCTCCAGAACAGCCAGACGTAAAGCCACCAGTACTGGCCCATGGCGCCCATCAGCCAGAGCACGGCGGCGATGACCGGGGCGCCGATGGCGACGCCGAGCAGGGTTTGCTTGAGCAGGTCGGTGAAGAACAGGCCGAGGGTCATCCGGTTGAAGCCGTGCCGGGCTTCGATGACGAACTGGCTGTAGAGCGAGAGCGGCAGGTCGATCAGGCCGGAAATGATCATGACGCTGAAGATCATCGCCAGGCCGTAGGCCAGGTTGTCCAGGTGGAGCGACCAGAAATCGTGCAGGGCAGCGAGGCCGCCGCCGAGGGTGAAGGCCAGCAGCAGCACGGCCTCGATCAGCGTGCCGACGATGGCCGTCTTGCTGCGGTCGACCGTGTAATCAGCCGCTTTTTGATGCGCCGGCAAGGCAATGCGTTCGGCGAAATCGGCCGGCACGGCGTTGCGGTGGGCGGCGACGAAACGGATGTGGCGCAGTTTGAGCCAGAGGCGGACTGCCACGGTCAACCCGAAAAAAAGCAGAAAAATGAAAGTGAAGTCAGGTGTCACGGATGGGGGACCAAAGCTGTGCGAAAATCGCGGTTTTCAGGGATTCGGGCAATTATATGGCAGGCACTGCAAACAACCTCGTCTGGTTGGACATGGAAATGACCGGTCTGAACCCGGATGGCGACCGCATTATCGAAATGGCCATGGTCGTCACCAATTCGGAGCTCGAAATGGTCGCCGAGTCGCCCGCCTGGGTTGTCCATCAGAGCGACGAAATCCTCGCCGGCATGGATGATTGGAACCAGAAAACCCACGGTCGTTCCGGCCTGATCGACAAGGTCAAGGCCTCGGCAATGAATGAGGCTGAAGTCGAAGCCCAGGCTCTGGAGTTTCTGAAGAAATACTCGCTGGCCGGTCATTCGCCGATGTGCGGCAATTCCATCGGCCAGGATCGGCGCTTCATGGCTCGCTACATGCCGACGCTGGAAACCTTTTTCCATTATCGCAATCTTGATGTCAGCACCCTGAAAGAGCTGTGCAAGCGCTGGCAGCCGGAGATCTACAAGGGCTTCAAGAAAAAGAGCAAGCACACGGCGCTGGCCGATATCTACGAATCAATCGACGAAATGAAGTATTACCGCGAGCATTTTCTGAAAAGTTAATTGCCGTACAACCGCTTCGGTCACCGCCGGAAAAGGCGGAAGGTTTCCTTGCGGTCGCCTGGCCGGTTGCCTTCCCAGACCTTGGTCCATTTGCCATTCGGCGCCGCCAGTTCGCTGCGTGTGTCGCCGACGACGAGCAGCCAGTGGCAAGCCTGTCCCGCCTTCGAGTCTTCGTTGGCCGGTTCGATCCCGACAAAATAAGCCAGCGAAGCCAGTTGGGTCTGATTCAGTCCGCGCTCGGCCAGGCAGCCGTGATCGGCCGGGAGCGTCCGGGCGATGGCCTGGGCGACCGGGCGGTAGGACTTGTTGAAATCGAACCACGGCATGATCAGCGTCGTCGCCAGCAGCCACAGCGTCGTGCAACCCAGCGTCCAGTGCGTCAGGCTGCGATACGGCGAGCGCGGCGCAGTGACGATCAGCCAGATCCACCATGCCGTCGCCGCCAGTCCGACCATGAGTGCCAACAAATCGAAATGCCCGGTGAAACCGGGACGCAAGACCAATGCCCGTTTTGCCATCTGCCCCGGCCAGCCGAGGGCCATGGCTGACCAGCCGAGCCAGACGATGCCGATGAACAGACTGAAGGTCGACATCGCAAACCAGTCGAAGGCATTGGCTGCCCCGCGGCGCAAGGCCAGAGCGCCCGGCGTGGCGAGCAGCGCCAGCGGCGGCAACAGAAGCAGGGCGGGAATCTGCCGGGGGCGGTAGGCCCAGGCCAGCAGGAGCAAGGTAAGCAACAGAAAGACAAGCGGCAGCAATTGCGCCGGCGCCTTGATTTCATTGCGCCTGAGGCGCAGCGTCCACAGCGCCAGGGGAAAGGCCGGGAAGGCAAACCAGGGCAGCATGGCAATGAAACGCCCGCCGCCGTCAAGGGAGAACGGCGTTTTCAGGGGGGCCAGTTCGGCCGCCAGCCAGGCATGGAAGCGCGCCGGTTCCAGATTGAGCAGCAGCAAGGGCCAGGGCAGAATCAGTACGGTCGCGATGGCCAGGCCAATAAGCAGCGTATGCAGGGCCTTCGGCCGGTCCGGTGACAACCACCAGGCGACGGGGGCGATGGCCAGCAAGGGCAGGGTCGGGGCGATGCCGGTGCCGAGCAGGCAGCCGGCCACGGCGAGGCCGTAGAAAATGCCGGTCAGGCGCGGTTTGCGGCCGATGGCAGCGAGCCCGCCCAGGCCGCCGGCATAGGCGGCGAGCGCGATGAGCATCGGCTGTGCGTCGTGGGCGTGGAAGAGCAGGCCGGCGCAGCCGGCGAGCAGCAGCGGGCTGGCGGCCGCATTGTCCTCGCCATACAGTTCGCGGCCGGCGTAATAGAGACCGATGAGCGCCAGCGCCACCCAGATGCCGCTGGCCAGGCGCATCGCTTCATGCAACGGCAGCAGGCCGCCGAACAGCATGCCGGTCAGCGCAGCGCTCCAGTAGTAGAGCGGCGGTTCGTGGAAGGGGCGGCCGGCGATGTCGGGCGACAGCCAGTCGCTGTAGTTCAGCATGTGCCAGGCGGCACCGATGTGGATGGCGTCCTCGCCCTTCCACGGGTCGCGGCCGAACAGGCCGGCCAGCACGTAGAAAGCCAGGATGGCGGCGAGCACCCAGCCAACCGGCGGCAGGCGAATGCCCCGACGCAAGGTGTCGCGAATCAGCGTGAGCGAGTCAGGCATGAGTCAGGCAATCTTTGCCAGAAATGAAAAAGGCAGCCATAAGGCTGCCTTTTATACCGTAATTCGTGCCGATCAGGCAGCAGCCTTGCCGCGCATGGCGCCGAATTTCTGGTTGAAGCGTTCAACACGGCCGGCGGTGTCGACGATCTTCTGCTTGCCGGTGTAGAACGGGTGGCAGAGCGAACAAACTTCGACGTGAAGGGCTTTCTTCATGGTCGACTTGGTCGTGAAGGTGCTGCCGCAGGAGCAGGTCACCTGAATCTCGTTGTAATCCGGATGGATATTGGCTTTCATCTTTAGTCCTTAAGTCAAGCGACCGGCGGATGTGGCCGATCTGGTAAGCCGTGCATTATCGTTAAATAATCACCGGCTTGCAATATTTTTATCAGCCCCGACGCATGGCGTCAAAAAACTCCTGATTGCCCTTGGTCGATTTGACCTTGTCGAGCAGGAATTCCATGGCTTCGAGGTCGTCCATCGGGTAGCAAAGCTTGCGCAGGACCCACATCTTTTGCAGGACGTCCGGCTTGAGCAGCAGTTCTTCGCGACGGGTGCCCGAACGATTGACGTTGACTGCCGGGTACATCCGCTTTTCGGCCATGCGCCGGTCGAGGTGGATTTCCGAGTTGCCGGTGCCCTTGAACTCTTCGTAAATGACTTCGTCCATGCGTGAGCCGGTGTCGATCAGGGCCGTAGCGAGGATGGTCAGCGAGCCGCCTTCCTCGATGTTGCGCGCGGCACCGAAGAAGCGCTTCGGCTTCTGCAGGGCGTTGGCGTCGACGCCGCCGGTCAACACCTTGCCGGAGGCCGGCTGGACGGTGTTGTAGGCGCGGGCGAGGCGGGTGATCGAGTCGAGCAGGATGACGACATCCTTCTTGTGCTCGACCAGGCGCTTGGCCTTCTCGATGACCATTTCGGCCACGGCGACGTGGCGGGTGGCCGGTTCGTCGAAGGTCGAGGCGACGACCTCGCCCTTGACGGTGCGGGTCATTTCGGTGACTTCTTCCGGGCGCTGGTCGATCAACAGGACGATCAGCGTAACTTCCGGATGGTTGGCCGTGATGGCGTGGGCGATGTTCTGCAGCATCACCGTCTTGCCGGTCTTCGGGGGGGCGACGAGCAGGCCGCGCTGACCACAGCCGTTCGGGGCGATCATGTCGATGACGCGGCTGGTGATGTTTTCTTCGGACTTGATGTCGCGTTCGAGCTTGAGGTGACGCGTCGGGTGCAGCGGCGTCAGGTTCTCGAACATGATCTTGTTCTTGTTGGCTTCCGGCGGGAAACCGTTGATGCGATCAAGTTTGGTCAGCGCAACGTAGCGCTCGCCATCCTTCGGTGTGCGGATTTCGCCTTCGACGGTATCGCCAGTGCGCAGGTTGAAGCGGCGGACTTGCGACGGGGAGACGTAGATGTCATCCGGATTGGCGAGATAGGAGGTGTCGGCAGAGCGGAGAAAGCCGAAGCCGTCCGAGAGCACTTCCAGTGTGCCATCGCCGTAGATGGTTTCGCCGTTTTTGGCCTTGGCTTTCAGGATGGCGTAGATCAGCTCCATCTTGCGCATCCGGTTGGCGTTTTCGATGACCAGCTCGGTGGCCATGTCCAGCAGTTTGCTGACGTGTAGTGTTTTGAGTTCGGAAAGTTGCATGTAGGAGTGTGTGGCGCCAATCAATTATGGGCCGGGCGGCTGCCCGAGGCCGGGGGCGCGATAGCTTGAGAGCTTTTGGGTGGGGAGTGATGTCCGGGCGCTTGGCCGGGGGCATCTGCCTGAAAGTGCAGGACGCACCTTCAGGCCGGGAGACTACGGAGATTACAGGTTGCTGTCAATAAAGGCGGCGAGTTGGGACTTGGAGAGTGCGCCGACCTTGGTTGCTTCGATGTTGCCGTTCTTGAAAATCATCAGGGTCGGAATGCCGCGGATACCATATTTTGCGGGGGTGCCCTGGTTGTCATCGATGTTGACCTTGGCCACTTTGAGTTTGCCGGCATATTCGGTGGCTACTTCGTCGAGGATCGGAGCGATCATCTTGCAGGGGCCGCACCATTCGGCCCAGTAGTCGACGAGAACGGGTTGCTGCGATTGCAGCACTTCCGCTTCAAATGTGTCGTCGGTTACGTAATGGATGTGCTCGCTCATGGTTGCCTCATGGGATGGGTGAAACGAATCGGTAAGTTTGCGCCGGATTGGCGACGTGAATGTGGCGTGATGCTAGCGAAAAAAGAAGCACAGGGGAAGCATCGACATCAGGGTTTAAGCAGATTGGCTAGTTCGACCGCGGTTTTTACCTGCATTTTGTCGAAAAGATTGGCTCGATGTACCTCAACGGTGCGCATGCTGATGTTCAGTTCGTCGGCGATGACCTTGTTGAACTTGCCGGCGACGACCAGTTCCATGATTTGCCGCTCGCGGGTGGTCAGGCTGGAAATTCGTGCTTTTACCGAATCGACCGTAGCATTCGCTTCCCGCTGGCGGGCGTCGAGGGCCATGGCCTCCTCGATACGGGTGGCCAGGTCGTTGTCGTTGAGCGGTTTTTCGAAGAAGTCGAAGGCGCCCTTTTTCAGCGTGGCGACGGCCAGCGGCACGTCGCCGTGGCCGGTCAGGAAAATCACCGGCAGGGTCGACTGGCGTTCGCGCAGCTGGTCGAAACAGTCCAGTCCGCTCATGCCGGACATCCGCATGTCGAGAACGACGCAGCCGCTCATTCCTTTGTGCCAGGCGGCGAGAAAGCTTTCCGCCGAGGCGAAGGCCGTGTAGGGCAGGCCGCGCGACTTGAGCAGCCAGGAGAGGGCGTCGCGGATCGCTTCGTCGTCGTCGACCAGGTAGGCTTGGGGCGTACTCATGCGGCTTCCAGGGGCAGGGTGAAGCGGAATATCGTACCGCTTCCGCTCGGCGATTGGGGATTGTCCTCGGCCCACAGGCGGCCGCGATGGAATTCGATGATCGAGCGACAGATCGACAAGCCGATGCCCATGCCTTCCGGCTTGGTGGTGAAAAAGGCGGTGAACAGCTTGGCGCGGACTTCGGGGGCGATACCGCTGCCCTGGTCGCCGACGCTGACCAGCAGTTCGCTGTCGTTGATTTCGACGGCAATGTGCAAGGCGCGTTCGGCTTCCGGGGTCGCGGTCATCGCTTCCATGCCGTTGCGGATCAGGTTGAGCAGCACCTGTTCGAGCATCAGCCGGTCGGCCGGCACGGGCGGTAGCGGGGGCAGGTCGCAATCGATCCGGATGTGGCGCTTGCGCGCCTCGGCCTCGACGAAGCCGAGGCAGTCCTCGATCACTTCGCCGACCGCGCAGGGCGCCCGTTTGGGCTCGCTCTTGCGGACGAAATCATGGACGCGGCGGATGATCTTGCCGGCGCGCTGGGCCTGCAGGCCGATCTTTTCCAGGGCGGGCAGGATTTCCTGTGGGCTGGTCTGGCCGCCGTTCAGCAGATTCAGGCAGCCGGTGTTGTAGCTGGCGATCGCGGCCAGGGGCTGGTTCAGTTCGTGGGCCAGGGTCGAGGCCATTTCGCCCATGGTCACCAGACGCGAGGTGAATTGCAGTTGCTCCTGCTGCTGACGGGCCAGTTCCTCGGCGCGCTTGCGCTCGGTGATGTCAACGACCGAGGCCATCCAGCCGGTGTGGTTGCCGTTGCCGTCGATCAGCTTGGCTTCGTAGACGAGGGCGTGGAAACGCTCGCCGTTCTTGCGCATGAAGGTGATCTCGAAGCCGTCGAGCGGCGCCTGGCCGGCCAGTACCGTCTGGTGCATGGCAAAGGTTTCCTGCAGTTGTTCCGGCGCCCAGTAGGGCATGGGCGGGGCCTGGTTCATCAATTCTTCGGCGCTGAAGCCGGTCATCCGGCAGAAGGCGGGATTGACGTAAATGACCTTGCCCTTGAGATCGCGGGCGCGCATGCCGACGGTCAGCGAATCTTCCATGGCGGTGCGGAAGGCGTGCTCGGCGCGCAGGGCATCCTCGGCGTGCGAGCGTTTTTTCATCAGGTCGCGAACCAGCCAGAGGCTCCAGAAGACGCCGGCGGCGAGCAGGAAAATGGCAACCACCAGCAGCCGTTGCAGGGTGTTGTCCGGCGAACGATAGCTGGTGACGCGCAACAGCAATCCGCCGCCGGGCGGATCGAAGGGGATGACGTGGCGCAGGTCGCTATTCCCTTCGATGTTGGTCTTGGTGGCGTACCGGACGTCGTTGTCGTCGACGATCTCGACCTTGTATTTTTCGGTGAACCACCAGGGCACCTGGTTGGCCAGCAGGGTGTCGAGCGGGTAGGTCACCGCCAGCATCCCGGCGACCTGGCGTTCGCGATAAATCGGGATGAGCAGCGCGACAAAGGCACGGTGATCGTCGAGAAAAAATGGCTCGCTGTATTGGCGTTTGCCGAGCCGGCTGACCAGTTCGAAAGCCTTCGCAGTCAGTGGTGGGGCGAGCGCGCCGGCCTGGCCTTCCTGAAGGCTGGCGGTGGGCAGGGCATCGACGACCTGCTGTCCGGCGTCGAGCCAGAGAATCTGCGCGATGTCCGGAGAGTTCTTGAGCATGTGCTCGGCGCGCAGCCGGAATATTTTCTGGCGGTCGGGCCGGTCGGCCATTTCCAGCGCCAGTTGCTGAAATTGCTCTTCATTGCCGTTCAGGTGGAAGCGCAGATTTTGTTCCAGCCAGAGGACATCCTTGATCAGTGCCGAACGCTCCTCTTCGGCTTCGGTGCGGTGCAGCAGCCAGAGCAGCGAGAGCAGGGCGGCCAGCAGCAGGACGATGCCGAGCTTGGGCAGGGCGAGCAGCCAGCGCAGCCGGCGCGAACTGCCGGGGGAAATGGGGAGGGTGTAATTCATGGGGAAAATGGTACACCACGTTTTTCCGTCAGGGTCAATGTGGCTTTCCACAATTCGGATATCCACAATGGCCGGTTGGTGCCGCGCTGGTGATACTGCCGCCCGTTTTTCGGGATTTCCCGGAGCCTGCCATCAGAGGAGCACAAATTCCATGGCCAGAAGAACGATATTTATGTATTAGGCGAAAATGCCGCCATCTGGCCGCAAGAGCCTGAACTCGCGGGGGTCTTCCTCGAATGCGTTTGACGGCTTCATCATGGTCACGGTCTGGCGTACGTCGGCGTAGCTGAACAGCGTCGCCCATTCGGCAATATGACCAAGCACGCGGATCAGCGGCTCGGGATCGTTACCTCGTGTCAGCGCACGTTGGGCGTCGACATACTGCTCGTGGTAGATCGTTGGAGTGATGATCCGACAGCGCCCTGTGCGCGAGAGTTCGGCATTCATCATCAGCCAGGAAAGTCGTCCGTTCCCATCGTTAAACGGGTGAATGTCGGAAACCAGAAAGGCATAGAAGATCGCCCGGGCGATCCCTTCGGGCACGCTTGAGGCAAGCTTTACACCTTCCAGGAGCGTGCCGCGCACGAATCCCGGATCCACGAATTTCGTTTGTCCGGCAAAATTGGCTTGAACCTTGAAACCTCAGTTGACCGCTTATCCAGCCTTGGCCAGCCGCCTGAATACGGGCCTTTGTGTCTTCGAGGCGATTCACCCCTTGGCTGACAGCGCTACGTGGCCGCTGGCACGCCTGGTCGGGCGCCCGGTTTTGTCGCTCCTTCTTGCCGGCATGAGCCTGCTGCGGCGTCGCGTCGCTTCGCGCCGGCCATCCCGCCCGGGCGCACCATCAGCCACGTCCAACTGAGGTTTCAAGGTTGAATGGTACTGAACAGATGCTCTTCAATCGCGGCGGGATGGCGCATCAGCACATCCGAGGCGCGGCACAGGCGCATGTGCGACAGGGCCGTGAAATCGACATCGAGCAAATCACCCAGGGCACTCTGCGTTTGCAGCCA
>JAUYEI010000049.1 GCA_030691385.1 Azonexus sp. | reverse complement strand
TGCGTTCGGCGGCGGGCGTCGCGCCGTCGAGGTATTGATAGCTGATGCCGGCCGCGTCGAGCGGGACGCGCAGGATTTGCAGGAAATCGACGAACTGGCTGAAGACCAGCGTCTTGTGGCCGTTGGCGGTGAGTTCGGCGGCCAGTTCGGCGAAAGCCTGCACCTTGGCGCCGGCGATGGCGAATTCCGGGCTGGTCAGGCGCGGATCGCAGGCGGCGCGGCGCAGTTTGGTCAATTGTGCCAGGATGTTGAAACGCGCCTGCCCGGCCTGGGCGCCGCTGTCGTTGAGTGCGCTGACATCGTTGATCGCCTGCCGGCGCAGGGCCTCGTAGTGGGCGGCTTCGGCCGGTTCCGGGGCGACCGAGAGGATCAGTTCGGTGCGCGGCGGCAGGTCCTGCAGGACCTGGCCCTTGGTGCGGCGCAGGACGAAGGGGCCGATCAGGCGTTTCAGGACGTGTTGCGCGTCGCGGTCGCGGTTGCGTTCGATCGGGCCGGCAAAGCGTTCGTTGAAACGGCCGATGGTGCCGAGCAGGCCGGGGTTGACGAAGCGCAAGATAGACCACAGTTCGGCCAGGCGGTTATCCACCGGCGTACCCGACAAGGCCAGGCGGAAATCGGCCGGCAGATCGAAGACGGCCTGCGAGCGTTTGGCGGCGGCGTTCTTGATCGCCTGCGCCTCGTCGGCGACCACGGTGTGCCATTGGCGCCCGGCGAAACGTTCCTGGGCCAGTTGCAGCAGGGTGTAGGAGACGATCAGCACATCCTGCGGGCCGGCCTCGCTGACTAGCGCTTCGCGTTCGCTGTCGCTGGCCTCGCTGTAGATGCGGGCGTTCAGGCTGGGCGCGAAGCGCAGCGCTTCGGCCAGCCAGTTGCCGCATACCGAGGTCGGGGCGATGACCAGGGTGGCGCCGCCTTTGGCCCGTTCGAGCATGACGGCCAGCGCCTGCAAGGTCTTGCCGAGGCCCATGTCGTCGGCCAGGCAGCCGCCCATGCCGGCAGCGGCGAGGCGCATGGCCCACTGGTAGCCTTCTTCCTGATAGGGGCGCAGGTCGGCCTGCAGGGACTTCGGCAATTTCGGCTCGATGGTTTGCGCGGCGCGCAGCCGGTCGATGGCTTTGCGGAAATCGGCGCCGGCCTCCAGATCGGTGCCGTCGAGCACCTCGTCGAGCCAGGCGGCGGCGATTTGCGGCACTTTGCTGCCGTGCTTGTCGACTTCGGCGACAGCGGCGAGGTCGAGCAGTTTCTGTTTCAGCGAGCGGGTCAGCGCCGCGTAGACGCCGTCGCCCATCGGGATGAAGCGGCTCTTGTCGCGGGCGGCGGCGAGCAGGGTTTCGAGCTGCACGACGAGACCTTCATCCAGGCCGGCCTGGCCGGACACGCGGAACCAGTCGCGTTCCTTGCTGACCGTGATGCCGAGCTTGCCGGCATCGACGCTGATGACGCGGACGCTCTTGCCTTTCGGCCAATCGACGGCGGCGATGGCGGCCAGGCCGGGCAGGGCTTCGACCAGGCCGAGCGCCTGTTCGGGGTCTTCGATCAGCCACTCGCAATTTTCCGCATCGCCTGCGTCTTCAAGAAAGGGGAGGGCGTCGAGCAGGCTTTCCAGATGTTTCTTTTCGGCCGCCAGGTTGCGCTCGGTACCCACGGTCTCGCCGCCCATCGCCGCCATCAGGCGGAGGCGCCCGCTGCCGACCGGCAGGCGCGGGCCGTCGGCGCCAAGTGGCGCGGCGACCAGGCGCAGCGACAGCGACTCGCCGACCGGCGCCAGTTCGGCGCGCAGACGCGACTCGCTCGCCACCTGCCGCGACGCCTGGGCCGCATCGGCATGCACCTGGAAATGGCTGGCCAGGGCTTGCAGGGTCTTGTCGAGGTCGGCCTGCGCCCCTTCGGCCTTGGCCGGTACGGCGAAACGCCCGGAGACAAGTTGGGCGGCGCGTCGTTGTGCTGCGCTGTAACGCACCAGCCGGACGCGTTGCGGCCCGTCCGGCAGCAGGGTGATCAGGCGCAGCGCCTCGGCGTCGCGTTTTTCTTCGGCGTCAAAGTAGTAGCTGCCTTCCGCTTCAGGACGCAAGGGCGGGCTGATCTGCATGACGATCTGGTCGCCCCGGCGGACGACTTCGAGTTCGGGCGGCGTTTCGACGAGATCAATCAAGTGGCCCGGCGCGCTGTCGAGCGCCACGGCCGGATGGCCGACCAGCGCGCCGATGGCCGTCGCCAGATCGAGATTGAAGCGCTTGGCGTAATTGCGCTCGGCGCGCAGGCAGCGTGCCAGCCTGGCATCGGCAGGTGGCAGGGCCTGATCGGCGGCCAGCCGGCTCAGGGACAGGGTCTTCGGGCTGCTCCAGCCGCGGCTGCTGCGTTTCTGTTCGAAGGGCTTGATGTTGAGCAGTTCGCCGTGCTTGCCGATGACCAGCGTCCACAGGATGCGGGTCTTGTCGGCATCGTCCTTTCCTTCCTTGCCGGAGGCCGTCGTGCCGGCCAGTTCCTGCAGCGCGCTGAGTACCTCGCGCCATTGCTCGCCCTTGCCGGCGACGAAAAAGCCGGCCGGCGGTTCGCCCCCGGCGAGGACGATTTCGGCGCTGTCGAGCATCTTGAGCAGCATGCTGAATTGGCAGTTCTGCAGGCGCTGGCGCAGCCCGACGAATACGCTGTCCTTGCCGGTTGCTGCCACGGCGCCCAGGGTGTCGGGGCCAAGCCAGGCGGCCAGCATGACTTTCCAGAAAAGCGCCTGCGTATAACGCTCGTAAGCCGAGGTTTGCAAGGAAAACGCGCTCTGTGCCAGCGGCGCATTGCCCTGTCGCGCATCGATGGCATTGACCCAGCGGCCCCAGTCGTCGTACGCGCTGGGCGTTCGTGTGCCAGCCTCGCTGACGCAGAATTTGCGCGCCAGTTCGAGCTGTTTCTGGCCGCCTTGGGCGAGCAGGGAGAGCGGGTAGAGCCAGCTGACGCTGTCCGGGAAAACGCGCTTGCGGACGCCCATATTGGTCTGGCCGCGTTTGAGGGCGGCTTCGTAGGCTTTTTGCCCGCTTGCCCATTGCCCATCGGCAATCAGCGCCGCGGCGCGTATGGCATCGCAGCCCGCACCGTCAATGTTGTGCAGGGCTTTGTGCAGCAAGCTCTGGTCGCCGCGCTGCAGGGCAATATCGGCCAGGGCCATGCGCAGATACGGCGCCAGGCTTTGCGGATTGGTCTGCAATTGTTCAATGGCCCAATCGACGATGGGTAGCAGGTTGCTTGACCAGAGGGTGCTGACCGAGACGATGGCCCGGTTGGCCAGTTCGCTTTGCCAGTAAGGATCAATGCGCTTGAAACTGGTCGCGTCGAAGGGCAGCAGGACGGCATGGGCCGCCAGTTGCCCCCAGTCGTGTTCCTGGTTGATCGCGTTGATCAGAGGCGCGAGCTCTTCCCGCCCGGCGCCGGAGAGCAGCATGGCGCGCAGCAGGGGGATGGTGACCGGCTGGTTGCCAAAGTTGAAATACCGCATACGCTGCAAGTCGACATGGTGAAAGCGGGAAACAAGGCTGACGAGTTCGTCTGCCTTCAGCTCGAGCAATTGCCGATAGAGCGCAATGCGTAGCGCATCGGCGAGATGGAAATAGCCGGGGCGTTTGGTGTTTTCCTGCAGGAGCCGTCTGTCCCTCAGTTCATCGAACGCCGTTTTGACCTGCTCGGAGGTGAAGTTGCGTCCAGCCGAGTTTTTGAACTCCAGCAGGGGCAGCAGGTTGTAAAGATCGGTGCGGGTGCGCTCTGTCCACAGCAGGGCGCTGGCCAGCGCGACTTTATGGGTGTCGGCGCTGAGCACCTGTTTGTCGAGTTTGCCGGTGGCGTCTCCGGCTGGCGCCATATTGAAAAGATCTTGAACCATGAGGATTTTGTCGTTAACTGATTGTTGGATATTGTCGCATTTGTGGTGTGAGCGTGGTTTGATGGCCAGCTTTTTTTACTTGAATCGCTGCTGGTGCCTCAGGGCGAATTTTGGCGTGTGTGATCGCATCTCGGGCAAAATGCGGGCATGAAAATCCTCATCGTCGAAGACGAAGCGAAGACTGGCGACTACCTTAAACAGGGGTTGTCCGAAGCCGGTTTCACGGCCGATCTCGTGCGCAACGGGCTCGACGGCATGCACGAGGGGCTGGCTGGCGCCTACGACCTGCTCATCCTCGACGTCAATCTGCCGGGGCTGGATGGCTGGCAGGTGTTGAAAACCTTGCGGGCAGCCGGGCGCGATTTGCCGGTGCTGTTCCTGACGGCGCGCGATCAGGTCGAGGACAGGGTCAAGGGGCTGGAACTGGGCGCCGACGATTATCTGGTCAAGCCCTTCGCCTTCTCGGAGCTGCTCGCTCGCGTCCGCACGCTATTGCGCCGGGGCCGGGCCAGGGAAACTGGGAGCCTGGGCCTGGCCGATCTCGAACTCGATGTGCTCAAGCGCCGGGCGACCCGGGCCGGCCAGCGCATCGACCTGACGGCCAAGGAATTCGCGCTGCTCGAACTTTTCCTGCGCCGCCAGGGCGAGGTGCTGGCGCGCAGTTTCATCGCCTCGCAGGTCTGGGACATGAATTTCGATTCCGACACCAATGTCGTCGAAGTCGCCATTCGCCGCCTGCGCGCCAAGGTCGATGACGCCTTCTCGCCCAAGCTCATCCACACCCTGCGCGGCATGGGCTACGTCATGGAAATCCGCTGATCGTGACGGACTGGCGGCATTCCATCGCGCTGCGCCTGTCGCTGGCCTTCGCGCTGTTGGCGACGGTGGTTTTTGCGGCCCTCGGCGTCTATTTCAGTCGCGCCGCCGATGCCCACATGGCCGAACTCGATGCCCACGACCTGTTCGGCAAGCTGGCGCTGATCGGCCATGTCGGCACGCAGGAAAAATCGCCCGAGGCCTTTGCCGCGCGCCTCGGTGACGCCCTGATCGGCGCGCACGGGGTGATTGTCACGGTCAACCGGAAAAATGGGCCAATTTTGAAATGGCCGACGCCCGAGCTCGCCGAGCCGCTGGCCGCCGCCAAGGTCGCGCTGGGCCGGACGCCGGTCCGGCTGGTGCTCGGCGCTGCCGAGTATCGCGTCATGGCCGCCGACATGGAAACTGCCTGGGGCGAAACGGCGCACGTCGTCGTCGGCCGCGACATTCGCCACCACACCGATTTTCTCGACGAGCTGCAACACGATTTCCGCTTCGCCATCCTCGCCGCCGCGCTGCTCACCGCCATCGTCGGCGCGCTGGTCGTTCGTCGCGGCCTGCACCCGGTGCGCGCCATCGCCCGCACCGCCGGCCGCATTTCGGCCGGGCAACTGGCCGAACGCATCCCTGAGCAGGGCGTGCCGCCGGAACTGGCCGAACTGGTCACCGCCTTCAACGCCATGCTTGGCCGGCTGGAGGACTCGTTCAAGCGCCTGTCGGATTTCTCGGCCGACCTCGCCCACGAGCTGCGCACGCCGATCCACAGCCTGCGCATGCAGACCGAGGTGTCGCTGAGCAAGGTGCGCCATGTCGATGAATACCGCGAGCTGCTGGCCTCGAATCTCGAGGAATACGAACGCCTGTCGCGGATCATTGCCGACATGCTGTTGCTGGCCAAGGCCGACCACGGCCTGCTCGTGCCGCAGACCGAGCCGCTGGCGCTGCGCCCGCTGTGCGAAAGGCTGATCGAGTATTACGGGCTGCTCGCCGAGAACGTCAGTCTGCGACTGGTCGGCGACGACATCACGGTGAACGGCGACCGCTTGATGCTCGAGCGGGCCATCGGCAACGTGCTGGTCAATGCCATTCATCACACGCCGGCCGGCGGGTCGATTGTCGTCAAGGTCGGGGCGGTCGACGGCATGGCTGAGCTATCGATCACCAACACCGGGCAGCCGATCCCGGCCGACGCGCTGCACCGGGTCTTCGACCGCTTTGTCCGGCTCGATTCCGGTTCCGAGGGCACCGGACTTGGCCTGGCCATCGCCCGCTCCATCGTGCGCGCCCATGGCGGCGAGATCGCCGTACGCGTTGGCGAACAGGCCACCGAGTTTTACCTGCGTCTGCCGCACGAGGCTGGCCCTCGCTGATCGCCGCTGGTCAGGACGCGCCACTTTCCGCATACTGGCCGCCTGACGAACGCGAGGAGACTCCCATGGAAATCGACATGCCACCGCTTGAGGTCGAAACCGCCGCCAACCCGGAGTACGCGGTGATCTGGCTGCATGGCCTGGGCGCCGACGGCTCGGATTTCGTGCCGGTCGTCCCCGAACTCGGTCTGGCCGCGTCGCCGGCCGTGCGCTTCATCTTCCCCCACGCACCCTACATCGCGGTTTCCTGCAATGGCGGCTACGTCATGCGCGCCTGGTACGACATCATCTCGCTCGACAGCACCAGCCGGCGCATCGACGAGGCGGGGATTCTCACCTCCCGCGAAGCCGTGCGGCGCCTGATCGATCGTGAAAAAAGCCGGGGAATTCCGGTTGACCGACTCTTCCTCGCCGGTTTCTCGCAGGGCGGGGCGGTGGCCTACACGACGGCGCTGACCCATCCGGAAAAGCTGGCCGGGATCATCGCCCTGTCTACTTATATTCCGTCGCCGGCGCTGCTTGATGAAGACTCAGCCGGTGCCAACCGCAACATTCCGATCTTCGCCGCCCACGGCACAGCCGACGATGTCGTCTCGCCAAGCCTTGGCCTGGCCGCCCGGGATTTGCTGATCGAGCGCGGCTACGGGCTCGAATGGCACGAATACCCGATGCCGCATTCGGTCTGTCTGGAAGAGGTCTGGGCTATCGGCCGCTGGCTGGTCAGGCATATGCAATAGCCCGCCTGGCGTTAGGCGGGCGAACGTCCTGCCATCACCGTTCCGTCAGCTTAGGAGCCGAGAAACAATAACTTGAACATTCTGGCTGTGCTGGCGGGCGCGCTGCGGCGTTGCCGGTCGCTTGCAGGGAATGACCATGCGGCGCGACCGGCGCCTTGCATCGCATCC
>JAUYEI010000046.1 GCA_030691385.1 Azonexus sp. | reverse complement strand
CTGCACGGCGGCGATATAAGCCAGCCCCATGTCGAGGGCGACGGCCTCGATGCCGCAGGCGCATTCCTCCGAGAGGGCATTGAGGAATTCCAGCAGCACAGACGAATCGCGCCCTTCCTTCACCCAAAGAATGCGGCCGTAACGCTCGCCCGGCGTCAGGTCATAGACCAGGGTGAAGTAACTCTGCCCCTTGGCCCGCGCCACCTCGTCGACGCCCAGATAGCGGATGCCGGCCAGGGTTTGCGGGCGCGGCGGTTCGATGGTCTCCATCAGGTGCCCGCACTCGATGGCCTTCACCGAATCCCAGGAAAGCCCCGTATGGCGCGCCACGACCGCGATCGGCATGTGCCTCGCCATGCCGGCGATCAAGCGGGCCAGGCGCCGGGTCACCCGCGCCCCCGGAGCGACAAAGGGCAGAGCCTCGACGCGCACCTGCCCGGGCGACACGAAGGTCTCGGCGTATTCGATTTCGACCTCGCACGGGTGGCCGAACAACGGCACATCGAGCACCGTGCGCCGCAGCAGGCGATTAACGCCGCCCCGCCGTCCTGTGCGGTGATCTACCGGCCGACGACGCCGATTCCGGTCGCACACGATGCGCACCCGCCCGTTCGCCTCGTTCATCACAATGTCCTTGATCACCTGCCCCTCAAGTCCGAAAATCGCTGCCGGGATGATCGCTCCCATATGTTGCACCTGCCCGAGTCGTGGAAAACCCGCGTAGATACACCATCTCCGGGATGTCGGTCATCCCTTTCTACCGTAGGAAAAGCCGGAAGAGCCTGAACTCGGGAAGGCGCGTCAAAGCGTCGGCGTTGCTGAAGGCACACTACAAGAAATGCGAGCCCGGCATCAACAACAGACCGATCAATTACAATCCTTGCAAACGGCGCTGTCAGAACGTGACACACAGAATGCGTTATTGGAGCGCGACCTAAATGCCTGCCGAGAGACGAGAACCGCGCTGGAGCATGAACTACAGCAATTGAGTACTAAAGCCGTTACGCCCCGAAAAAGGAGCCGGAAAATTGCTGACGCCTAGCGCTTCTAGTGCCAGAAAACATTAGTATTTGCTAATTTTTGCCTTTTCGGGGCTTTGGGCAAAAATAGCCAAACTTGGGGTAACGAGCTCTAACAAGCAGCGACTGTGCTTTTTTCATGAGTTCCGGTTAGTTTCCTTGGTGACTCATGATGCTCGGGGCACCAACCAGCCTCACCGAACCTCGATACTGACCGTTTTCCCGGACTTTCCTCCGGCCTTGCGAATCAGATCAGCAATATCCGTATTGTTGAAACGAGATGCGATATCGAGGGCGGTTTCGCCGCTATCGACGGTACGGCCCAGGTCGGCCTTGCTGGCGATCAGGAATTGAACGACTTCGAGGTGCCCACTACGTGATGCGGCAATCAGCGGGGTAGTACCATTCTCCGAGGCCAGATTGACGTTTGCGCCTGACATGACGAGTAGTTTTGCAATTTCCAGATGGCCGCTGAATGCCGCATAGGCCAACGGTGTCCAGCCTTGCATGTTGACTGCCGCGCCACCGGCCAGCAGCAACTCGACCACTTTCTGATGGCCGCGAAAGGCAGCCAGACGTAGCGCCGTGTCACCCGCCGAATTTCGGGCGTTGAGCTTGGCGCGGTTCCTGATCAGATAGTCCACCATATCGGCATGCCCGTCGCGGGCTGCCAGCATCAACAAGGTGTTGCCGTCGATATCGGTCGTATCGAGGGATGCACCCTTGGCAGCTAGCTGCGCGATTTCCTTGACGTCACCCACCTTGGCCGAGGTGATCAGGTCGTCGTAGGTGGCCGCGCCGACGATCGCCGGGACAGCCAAGGCAATTGCTACGGTCAACCGGAATTTTTGGCTAAATTTCATGGCCGTTTTGCCTCTTTGAACAACGAAAAGAAATTATCGGTTGTCGCCTGATGAACTTCATCCATGCTGATCGAACGCAGCTTGGCAATTTCCTCGGCGACGTAGCGCACGTAGGCCGGCTCGTTTGGTTTGCCACGATACGGGACAGGCGCCAGATAGGGCGAATCGGTTTCCACGAGAATGCGGTCCAACGGACATTTTTGCGCCACCTCCTTGACGATTGCGGCATTCTTGAACGTGACGATTCCGGAAAACGAGAGATGGAAGCCAAGACCAAGGGCCAGACGCGCAATATCCCAGTTTTCCGTAAAGCAATGCATGACACCGCCCACCGCATCGGCGCCCTCTTCCTTCAGAACGCGCAAGGTATCGGCAGCAGAATCCCGGGTGTGCACCACCAGCGGCTTGCCGCAACGCTTGGCTGCCCGAATGTGAGTCCGGAAACGGTCGCGCTGCCACTCAGGCTGATCCTTCTGCCAGTAGTAATCGAGCCCGGTTTCGCCAATGGCAATCACTTTCGGGTGTGCGGCGAGAGCCAAAAGCCTGTCTTCATCAGGCTCTTCGACATCCGTGTATTCAGGATGGACGCCCACTGTGGCGAAGAGCTGTTCATGCTGCTCGGCGAGTGCGATAACTTTCGGGAAATCTTCCAGATTGACGCCAATGCAGACCGCCAGATCGACCTGGTTTTCCTGCATGCGTTGCAGAACCTCGGGCATGCGATTAGCCAGATCTGGAAAGTCGAGGTGACAGTGGGAATCGATCAGCATGCCGGCCAATCAGAGCGTGTGCGTGGGACGGGCCGACTGCATGACGCCGCCGAGCAGGCCTTCGATCTTGCGCCGCGCTTCCTGGCCGCTTTCGTCATTGTTGAAATGCACGCCGATTCCCTGCGCCCGGCCGTTCTGGGCGCCGGCCGGGGTGATCCAGACGACGGTGCCGGCGATTGGCAGCTTGGCCGGATCATCCATCAGTGACAGCAACATGAAGACTTCATCGCCGATGGTGTAACTGCGGGTCGTCGGAATGAAGATGCCGCCGCTGCGCAGATGGGGCATGAATGCGGCGTAAAGCGCGGATTTCGAATTGATGTTGAGCGAGAGAACGCTAGGGCGCTGCGGAGCGGGTTTTGCTTCACTCATCGTTGATCAATTGGCAAACAGTGCTCGATAATCCAGAAAAAGACTTTCCAGGAAGAGGCGCGCGTTGAGCGGCTGCTCGGCCTCCTGGCGGCGTGTAATCAGGGCCCGATAGGACTGAATCAGGCGTGCAGACGGAATAATATCAGCCAAGCCTGAAATAATGGCCTGTTGGGGCAGAAAATATCGAACAGACAGGCCATTCTTGGCCAGCGTCAGATCAACCATCCATTTCTGCAAGGCTTCGGTGATGTGTTTCAAAGCCACCTTGCCCTTGCTGTCCTTGACGGCTTTTTCGAGCTCAGCTGCAATCGCCAGTGGGTCGCACTTGCGGCCGGCGCCCAGTCGTGTGGTCAGCAATTCAAGCCATGCGCCCTGCCCGGATGTCGCCAACTCCATCGCCAACCCGGGCGAACCACCGGCCAGCGCCAGCCAGCGTTCTGCTTGGGCAACACCTTCGTCAGCCAGAACCTTTTCCGCAAGCTTCATCGACGGCACCGGAACCGGCACCACCTGGCAGCGGCTGCGAATGGTTGGCAGCAAGCGCATCGGCTCACTGGAAACCATTAAAAACAAGGTATCTGGAGCAGGCTCTTCAAGTGTTTTAAGAAGAGAATTTGCCGTGCTGCGATTCATCGCCTCGGTCGGATTGACCAGAATGATCCGCAACCCGCCGCGGTGAGTACCGATGTTGAAGAACTCATCAAGCCCGCGCACCTGGTCGATGGTGATCTGCTGGCTGGGCTTTTTCTTGCCGTCCTCGACCTCAGCCTCCTCGCCCAGCGCATCGGGCCGCAGCCAGCGAAAATCGGGATGGTTGCCCTGCTCGAACCAGTTGCAGGCCAGGCACTTGCCGCAAGCCAAACCTTCGATCGACGGCGATTCGCAGAGCAGGCTGGCGGCAAAACGCCTTGCCAGCTCATATTTTCCCAAGCCTTTTTGGCCAACCAGCAACAGCGAATGCGGCAATTGCTTCCGCCTTGCCTGCAATCCTGCCCAGACCTTCGAGTGAAGATCAATAACGTTCATAAACAAATATCTGTAATAATTTGTTCAAGTTGTTTGCGAATATTTTCAATGGTGCTATCAGCGTTAACGACACGCATTCTGCTCGGACTGCCATGCGCTCTTTCGAGATAAGCCTGACGAACTCGCTCATGAAAATCGACCCGCTCCTGTTCGAACTTGTCGAGCACCCGATTGGCCAACACGATGCGCTCGCGGGCAATGTCGAGCGGCAAGTCGAATAATAGTGTCAGATCCGGTTGCAGGTGTTCATGCACCCAATGTTCCAGAATCAGGAACTTGGCGCGATCCAGCCCGCGACCACCGCCCTGATAGGCGTAGGTGGCATCGCTGAAGCGGTCGCAGATCACCCATTCACCGCGGGCCAGCGCCGGTTCTATCAATTTGGCCAGGTGCTCGCGGCGGGCGGCGAACATGAGCAGCGTTTCGGTTTCCAGGTGCATGGGCTCGTTGAGCAACAGTTCCCGCAACTTTTCACCCAACTCGGTGCCACCCGGTTCGCGCGTCACTTGCACGACGATACCGCGTGCGCGCAGCAATTCGGCCAGCCACTCGACGTGACTGCTCTTGCCGGCGCCATCTATGCCTTCGAAAGTGATGAATTTACCTTTCACTTCCCACCCCTTTGATATCGGTTGACTGCGTTGTTGTGTTCATCCAGCGTCTGCGAAAATTGGCTGCTGCCATCGCCGCGTGCGACAAAATAGAGCGCATCGCTTTGAGCCGGGTTGAGTGCCGCGCGCAGCGAAGCCTGCCCGGGCATGGAGATCGGCGTCGGCGGCAAGCCGGACCGGGTATAGGTATTGTACGGGGTGTCGGTTTGCAGGTCGCGCTTGCGCAGATTTCCGTCGAAGCTTTCGCCCAGACCATAGATCACCGTCGGATCGGTTTGCAGCAACATGCCTTTGCGCAGGCGATTGACGAATACTGCAGCGACGAGATTCCGGTCCGCTTCGCGCCCGGTTTCCTTTTCGACAATCGAGGCCATGACCAGGGCCTCGTCAGGCGTCTTGTAGGGCAGCCCGGCGGCACGCTCGGCCCATTCGGCGTCCAGTTTGCGCAGCATGGCCCGATTGGCGCGCGCCAGCAGTTCCAAGTCGCTCGATTGCTTGTCAAACAGGTAGGTATCCGGAAATAGCTGCCCTTCCAGGCTCCTGACATTGAGCCCCAGTTGCGCAATGATCTGCGCTTCGCTCAAGCCGCTCGTTTCGTGACTCAGGTCCGGATGCTTATCCATGCGCCCGCGCCACTGGCGGAAAGTCCAGCCTTCAACCAAGGTCAGTTCGCCCTGCGTCACCTTGCCTTTGAGCAGCTTGTTGAGCAGTTGCAGTGGAGTAACCCCCGTTTTGACCGCATAGCTCCCGGCCTTGATGGCCGTATCGGCGCGATTGAGGCGGGCCAGGGTGGCGAGCAGCGTCGGATTGATATCGATGCCGGCCTCGCGCATCTGGGTGATGGCCGAACGCAGGCTGCTACCGGCCGTCACCCGAAAATCGAGCGGGGAACTGCGTAGTTGCAACGGTTGGCTGGCCCACCACCACAGGCTGCCGGCAGCAGTCGCCAGGAGCAAAATGATCGAAAGGGAAATCTTGACTAGTAGGCGCAAGGGAACTCAGTGAGAGCAGGCAGGTCTTGCCCGAGTGGAACGAGCACGTTATAACGAGCGATATAATATCCGAAACCCCCTCTCAGGAGCCCTCATGAATCCCCACTGGCGCAGCTTTCTCGAATCGACCGAAGGTGTCTTCGACGACGATTCGATCGAGCTTCTCAACTTCGGCGATGCCGCCGGCGAATTGCAGGCTGCATCCCGGCAAACCGTTGTCGTCCCCCTCACCCACCTTGGCCTCATCGAAGCCACGGGCGATGAGGCCAAGGCCTTTCTGCACAGCCAGTTCACCAGCGATATCAACCATCTGGCCGATGACCAGGTGCAGCACGCCGGATGGTGCAACGCCAAGGGGCGGATGCAGGCCAGTTTTATCGTCTGGCGTCAGGGCGAGCACTATTTCCTCGCGCTTGCCGCCGACCTGCAGGAAGCAACGCAAAAGCGCCTGCAAATGTTCGTCTTGCGGGCAAAAGTAAAACTTGCCGCACTGACCGACAGCACCGTCATGCTCGGCCTCTCCGGGCCGCAAGCCGAAGAGGCGCTGGCCAATGCCGGCCTACCCTGCCCGGGTAAAGCAATGGCTACGGCCACCGCCGACGGCACAACCGTCATTCGCCTTGATACCACGCGTTTCATGATCGTGGCGCCAGAGTCGGCGATGGCTGCGCTATGGCAGAAATTGACCGTCAAAGCCCGTCCGGCAGGCGTTCCTGCCTGGCGCTGGCTTGATATCCAGGCGGCCTTCCCACTCATCACGCTGGCTACCAAGGAAGAGTTCGTGCCGCAAATGGCCGATTTCGAAAAGATTGGCGGCATCAGCTTCCACAAAGGCTGCTACCCGGGCCAGGAAATTGTTGCGCGCACCCAGTACCTCGGCAAGGTCAAGCGCCACCTGCATCGCGTCAGTAGTGCGCAGGTGCTCAAGGCAGGCGATATCCTGTACTCGCCGGACAATCCTGATCAATCCTGCGGCATGGTGATGACCGTGGCGCCGTCGCCGGCCGGCAGTTACGAAGCCCTGGCCGTCATCCAGAGCAATTTTGCCGGCAATGTACGTCTTGGATCTCTCGAAGGCACTTCCGTCCAGGCTGCTGCGGTCAACCCGTAAAAACGGCCAAAAATGAAATGTGCCTGATCGTCATCGGCTGGCGGGTTCATCCGGACTACCCGCTGGTCGTCGCGGCCAATCGTGACGAGTTCTATGCCCGCCCGACGGCGTCTTTAGCGCGCTGGCCCGATACGCCGGAAGTCATGGGCGGACTCGATCTCGAAGCCGGTGGCACCTGGCTGGGGATCAGCGAATCAGGACGTTTCGCGGCAGTCACCAATGTTCGCGAACCGGGCATGACCAAGGGCGCGCACTCTCGCGGCGCACTGACCCGCTGTTTCCTGATGGCCCACTCATCGGCAGAGGCATACGCCGCGCAAATCGACGGCGCGCAGTACTCGGGTTTTAATCTGCTGCTGGGCGACGGCGATACGTTGGTTTATTGCTCGAATCGCGATGGCCGGTCACGGCCACTGGCGCCGGGCATTTACGGACTATCGAATCACCTGCTCGACAGCCCGTGGCCGAAACTGCTTGCCGCCCGCCAGCGTTTTGCCGAAGCACTGCCCCGCCTGCCCGATGAGTCGGCGTTTTTTGAACTACTGGCCGACCAAGCCATCGTTGCCGATGAAAACCTACCGAGCACGGGCGTTCCGATCGAATGGGAACGCCTGTTGTCAGCCATCTTCGTCAAATCGGAAAGTTACGGCACGCGTGCCTCAACGCTGGTCACGCAGCGCGCCGATGGCAACATCACGGTTCACGAAAACAGCTTCGGCCAGAATGGTCAGGCGCTTCAGTCCTCAGTGATCTCGACTTCCGTGTAGTAGGGCGCGAGGTCTAACAACCGGGAACCCGACGCTAAACGCAGCTCTTTACATGATTTTGTGAGGAGCGCCGCTCTGTTAGATACCTGACGAAAGCTTGCAGGGTTGCCAACTGCAGTGGCTTGCAAATTACCGCAATGCCGCGATCAGCAAGATTTCGCAGCAAGACTGAATCGGTATCGCCGGTTATTAGCAACGCCGGCAAGTCGTTACCAAAAGTCGCTTTCGCCGCCATGATCACCTCCAGACCGGTTTTTCCATTGGCAAGGCGGTAATCCGAAATCACGAGATCCGGCAACTGATCATACGCATTAAGCTTATCGATAATATCCTTGCCGGAAGTGGCCACCGTAACATGATGACCAATATCCTCCAGGGCTAGTTTCAATGCCTCAAGGACTGCGAAATCATCGTCGACAATGCCAATTCTGAGTAACCTTGAAGAATTGCTGACAAAGCCTTCCCCTCTTTCCAAGTTAGCACGTCCCAAGGGAACTTCGACTGCAAAGAGCGAGCCTTTGCCTGACCGTGAGCTGATTCGAATCTTCAGATCAAGCAACCTTGCGATTTTTTTGACGATTTCCAACCCAAGGAGACTACCTCGGTTCAGCGCAGGCTCCCTCCATAGCCTCAGGTCTTCAATATTGATTTCAGAATCACCGCTAGCGATGCCGACTCCCGTGTCCCGGATTTCAATCGACAACCTTCCTTGGCGGCAACGACAGGCGATCAGAACCCCCCCCCGCTCGGTGTAGCGAATTGCATTGATGAGGAGATGTCGGAGAATTCTACTCAACAGCAATGAATCGGTATAAACGACCGCGCCCGATGCGCGACACCGCAAATCCAGTCCTTTCAGACCTGCCTCGATAGAAAGTGCTGCAGCCAGTGGCTCGACCACCTCGCCAATGGCGAAATCAGAGCGACCCGGGGAAATCATTCCCGCATCCAGCCTGCAGACGTCCTGCAGGTCTCTGACCAAGTCTGACATACTGTCCAAACAGTTTTGGATATTGCCCATCATTGCCTTGCAGTCCGCAGGAACTCTGGAATTGATTACCCCAACATACAGAGAGAGGGCAGAGAGTGGTTGGCTAAGATCATGGCTCGCCGCCGCAACGAACTGCATTGCGGCGGCCCCTGCCTTTTCTGCTTCAATCTTGCGAGCCAGGAATTCGACGTGGGCTTCCTCGCAGGAATTGATATCTGTGGAGATAGCACTGGCCTGCCCTGTGTACACCTGCTCAACCTGTGTCGACGAACCTTGGGGCAATCTACTCATTTTCGACATCCACTCCTGAAATCGCTGCCATCCTGCAACTCGCAAAGCCAATGCGATGGCTCTTCTCGGTTATCCGTACAGCCTCACCGAGATGTTCAAGCATGTCACAAAGCAGCCTCAATCCAAGACTTTTCATCCCCGAGTTTCCCCCAAGACTCCTCTATTCAGCTCCCCGCCTAGCACAAGCCTTGCTGGAAACTCCTTGGCGGATGCACCGATCTACCTCCTTACCGGTAGAGAAATACATACGTGCTGGTATTACTTGATAACTTAGCAATAGATAGACTGAAATGGAAGTATCACTACTGCCGGACATGATACATCCGGCTCACCCGGCAGGAGGCGGAAATGGGCACGTCTATGCGGCAACATATTGCTGGATCGGTTGTTTTGCTTTCATTTAGCGCTGCCTGCTTGGCAGTCGAATTTGGCAGCGATGCGAGCCTCTCCCCCTCATCCGGGACAAAATGTTCAGACAGCTTTGAATCAAGTGTTCGCGCTGGCCCTGGCATCACCCCTGGGCAAGACAAGGCCAGCGTTGGAAAACCATGTGGAGCACCAAAGCAATTGGAAACAAAAAGTCAACCAGTGGATCATCGAATCATGCCACTAATATTATTATTGCATGCGCTACGGGGGGCAAAGTAAATACAGAGTAAGTTGGTCAAAGGGTTTCATAAGAGCCTAGGCTGAAGTCAAACCATTGCGAATAGCATATTTTGTCAATTCGGCCACGCTATGCAGTTCAAGTTTTCGCATAATGTTGCGCCGATGAACCTCCACGGTGCTGGTGGCGATATGGAGGGCCTCGCCGATTTGAGGTGAAGTCTGACCTTCCGACAATCGCTTCAATACTTCCTGCTCCCGCTTGCCTAGAAGTTCACCACGCAGTTGCTCGCCAGACTTCCGTCCCCGGAGACTATCGACTAGCACCGCAGAGGCATCGGGGCAGAGATATGTCCTTCCGTAAGCAACAGCGCGAATGGCGCGCAGAAGTTCGTCTCGCCCTGACGTCTTGACCACATATCCGCGAGCGCCTGCATCCAGCATCTGCGTCAACACATTGCGATCAGTATTGGCCGACAGGGCTATGACCTTGACTGGTGGGAATTCGGTGATCAAATTCCGGGCTGCCTCAACCCCACTCATGGATGGCATTTCAATGTCCAACAAAACAATATCGGGTTGTGATTCTTTCGCGATGCGAATTGCCTCCACACCGTTATCGGCCTCTCCAACCGTCGATATATCATGCTCCATATCCAGAATGCTCTTGAGCGCATCCCTGAATATCTTGTGGTCATCGACCAGTAAGATGCGAATGGTCATTTGCCCACCCCTCTTTGAGTGTCCTCTAGATTCGAAACCTATTGGTTCAGTATGCCGTGGAAATCATGCCGAAGGCAACTCCCCCGGAGGCACTTGACCTGTTCCAGCAACATACGGGCCATCAGGGGGCGGTTGCTATGCTGTGCTTGTTCAGCATGCGGTACATCGTCACACGTGAAATCCCGAGTTGGCGCGCAGCCTTCGATACGTTGTTGGCATTGGCACGCAGACAGTTCTCTACGATCTTTCGATCAAGCGAAGCTCTCGCATTTTCCAGCGTAGCGCCAAGTTCTTCGCTCGCTTGAACCTCGGCATCAAACCCCAAATCGCGGGCGCTGATGAGCCGCCTTTCACTCAGGATCACTGCGCGATGAATACGATTCTTCAACTCGCGAACATTTCCTGGCCAGTGGTAATTGTTCAGAGCTTGTAGCGCATCCGGCGCAAATCCGGTAGCCCGGCAGTTCTTGTGGATGCTGGCAAGTTCTTTCAAAATCGTTTCTGCGAGCAATAATATGTCGCCAGCGCGCTCGCGCAACGCAGGCAAGATCAGATGAAGGACATTCAGGCGGTAGTACAGATCCTCCCGAAACCGCCCTGCCTTTACCGCCTCCAGCAGATCGATATGTGACGCAGCTATGATCCTGAAGTCAACCGGAATCGATTTAACTGACCCAACCCGGATAATCGCCCTCTCCTGCAACGCTCGCAGTAGGTTGGCCTGAAGGCTCATCGGAAAATCACCAATTTCATCAAGAAATAACACTCCCTCGTCGGCCGCCTCAATACTACCTATCTTTCGCTGGCCGGCACCACTGAATGCGCCTTTTTCATAACCGAACAATTCGGCTTGAATCAGATTTTCCGGGATGGCCGCACAGTTGACTGCGACAAATGGTCCTTGCGATCGTTTTGAACGCTTGTGAATTGCTTGCGCGACCAATTCTTTGCCTGTCCCTGTTTCGCCACTGATGAGCACTGTTAGGTCGGCATCAATCACCCTTTCCAGCCGCTGAAAAAAAGACTGCATCACCGGGGATTCACCACAGATTCCAAAACGGCTTGAAGCCGTAGTTTGATTTTCGTTGACTGACCGCCTGAGGGATGCTTTGCCATGAGCATGGCCGATCGTCACGCCCAGACGGCGGACGTCGAGAGGAAGCGTGTGATAGTCATAGAATGAAGTCAAAAGCAACGCCTGAAAACTCAATGAGCTTAGCGACTCGGGAGGAACGATGGCAATCCACTCAGTCATGGAGGACGAATTGACGAGCAATTCCACTTCCCTAAACGCGCTTTCGGAATCCGAATCAAAAACCACCAATCCTACTTGGTAGGGAGTACTCCGCAATACCTTCTGAGCATCGGCAGCCGATTCGATATGCAGACATTTAGCTACTTCATCCAGAGACTCACGTAACCGTTCGGAGATTCCGCCCTTCGGATCAAAAATCAGGATATTTCGCAATGCCATTAAATACTCCCAGTGATCCATTTTCCCACCAGACCGATAGTTATCTCGGGAAACCCATCGGATGCGCGATTCCCGAACTTTCTGTTTGAACTCTAACGAGGATGACGACCTGGCGGAATACCCAGATGTCGTTACCCATGCTACTTGGATCCGAGTAGTTCGGAAGCGCACGTATGACGAAGTCCGATGAATTGGGCAATTGATGGGTGTATCAGTTCTGTTACAGCAAGAAAAACATCTTAAAACCGCTAGCGATTCAAGCTCCGTGTGGTGGCAACGGTGGCGAGAGCCTGTGCTGTAGTGCTAATAGAGCCACAAGAGTGTTTCAGGAACTTAACACTTTGGGGTGCAGCCATGCCACAAAGCCCATATCTATAAAAAATTACCATTATTAATCATATATATATGTATTAAAAAATCATTGGGCATGAGTATTGCTCATTAGCGACTGGAGGGTCCAGCATGGTGCTGTGACCACGCCCATCGTCAGCAACAGGAGAATCTCAAAATGAAGAAGACTCTATTGGCGACCGCAATTGCGGCCGCATTCACGGCGACCCCGGTGTGGGCCAACCCGATAAATAATGCCAATGATGCAAGCATTGGTGCTACTGCGGGAACGTCTGAAGCAACACCAACAGGAAGAGCCGAACTAAAGCAAGTAGCAATTGCCAAGTCGACTCAGGGTGGCGATCTCAGTCCCCAAGCCAATGAAAATTCGCAGGCCAACGGCAACACCGCCACCGACAGCAGTACCAGCACGAAGAACAGCAACAATACGTACACCAAGAACGACAACGACACCAAGACACACACCGACAGCAGCACCAGCACGAAGAACAGCAATAACACGTACACCAAGAACGATAACGACACCAAGACGGTGAGCGTTACCAAGACCGATACCGAGACCAACAGCGGTAATTTTGACAACAAAGGCGACGCTAAAGCCAAAGACCAGGCTGCTTCCGCCAACAACGGTAGCACTGCCTCGACCAACAGCTCCGACCAGGATAACGACAAGAGTGCCGGCGATAACCGTAACAACAAGGGCGATGCAAAAGCCTATGACTATGCCACTTCGGCCGCTAGCGGCGGGACGGCCACTTCAAGTTTCACCAATGCCTTCAACAGGAGCGCTGCAATTGCCAAAATTGACCTTGAAGGAAAAGTGAGCGGTAACAAGGTTCATGATATCGGCAACATCGCCACCAATAAAGGCGATGCCAATGGCGCCAAGGGTGGAAATGGCGGCGATGGCTACGGTGGTGCCGGCGGCTCGGCATGGGGTGGCAAAGGTGGTGACGGCGGCGCAGGTGGCAGCGGCGGCAGCGGCGGCAGCGCAGGCAATGGCGGCGATGGTGGTTCTGGCGGCTCGGGTGGCTCGGGTGGCTCTGCCACTGCCGACAATGGTAGCGCTACCTCGGGCAACGCCCGCAACGGAAGCGCCACGGCAGGCGACGGTGGATCTGGTGGTGACGCCAAGCATGCCAAGGGTGCCAATGGCGGCGATGCCAAGGCAATTGGCGGCGATGCCAAAGCTTCCGACTCTGTGAAGATTGGCGGAACTGATGCAACCAGCGTCGCCAAGGGCGGTTCTTCCAAGGCGTCCGACACGACAAAGACGGGTTCTGCTGATGCGTACTCCAAGGGCATCGGTGGCGACTCTTCTGCGGTAGACGTAGCCAAGGGCGGTTCATCCAAGGCTTCTGACACGGCCATGGGCGGCTCATCCAAGGCTTCTGACACGACCAATGGCGGTTCATCCAAGGCTTCTGATACTTCGCTGGGCGGCCTATCCTCATCCGGCCAGAAGGGCTATTCAGGCAGCGCCGATGCCAACAGCAAGACTGTCGCCGGTGGAGCCGACTCTACCAATAAGGCAACGGGTGGCACTGGCGGTGCAGGCACGACTGAACCGACAACGTCCGGTGGGGCGGGCGGATATGCAACTAATGGTCCAACAACCACAACCGCAGGCACTGCAACCGGCGCATCTGGTGGAACAGCGGCGACAGGTGCTAATACGTCGACCGCAACCAACACGGGTGGTGCAGCAGCGGGTACGGCCACTTCGACGGCGGGCGCTGGTACGGGTACAGCCACTTCGACGGCGGGTGCTGGTACGGGTACGGCCACGTCAAGTGGCGGCGCTGCGACCGGTACGGCATCCTCTTCGGGTGGAGCCGGCTCCGGCGGAACGTCCACTGCCAGCAGTGGTACTGCGACCGGTACGGCAACCTCCAACGCTACCGGCGGCACCAATGGCCCGACCACAGCATCGGGTGGAACCGGAACCAGCACGGCCACTGCCTCCTCCGGCGCAACGACCTCGACCGGCGGCAACGGCGGTACGGCAAGCAACGCAGGTGGTACAGGTGGTGCAGGCGGTTCGGCAACCAACGGTAGTGCTTCGACTACCGCAAGCAACGGTAGCGCTACTGCAACAGCCGGAAACGGCGCAGCAGGGGCAACTGGCGCTGCTGGTGGTTCCAGCAACGGCGGTAACGGTGCAGTTGGTGCAGTCGGTGCAGCCGGTGGTACTGGTGAAGGCGGCCTTGGCGGTGCCGGCGCGGTGGGTAACGGTGCACTCGGTGGTGTTGGCGGTAACGGTGGAAACATCACGGTAAGCGCCGGAGAGTTCAATATGTCGAATACCATGACCAGCGTCGGCCAGTCCGCTGCAGGCATCATGGTCGCTGTCCAGAACAGCGGCATCAACTCCCTGGTACAAACCGCGGTCAACGTCCAAGCCAATCTGAACGTCGGCAAGTAACGCAAGCGAGCCCTGGGGCTTTGGCCTCAGGGCTTGATCGCGTATCCCAAGAAAGAAGGGAAGCGATATGAAGGCAATTGTGCATTCGCGCTGCGGAGTTATCAGCACCTTGCTCGTCGTGGCAACATGCTGGGCATTCCCAGCCTATTCCGATGAAGCCCCTTTTATCACAATACCGGCCGAAAATGAGGTTCAACTTGGTGGGACAGTAGCTGACGCCGACATTCTGGAACAATCCCGAGGCGGTGCCGAACTAAATCTTTACGATATCAAGAGCGATGGCGTAGTTCGCGACAATCAAGCCTATAACCTCAGTACCGGTAGCAACTATATCGCCGAAGGATCGTTCGCTGGCGCTGCCGGTTTTGCAACTGTAGTTCAAAACTCCGGCAACAACGTCCTGATCCAGAACGCCACAATAATCAACGTGCGGGTTCAATGATGCCACTTGCAATAATCCGGATTCTCTGCCTTCTCCCACTGTTGACGACGGCGTTGTCTGCGTCAGCGGCGGGAACGGTAGAGATACCAGTGCAAGCAGGCGGCCCCTACGCTGTACCCGTAATCAGCATGAAGGGGATGCGCTTCCAGAGTACCATCCATCAACAATACGATTTCAGTTGCGGATCGGCAGCGCTCGCAACCTTGTTGACTTATCACTACAACTATCCCAGCAGCGAGCAGCAGATATTTCGCGAAATGTATGAGCGAGGAGACAAGGAAAAAGTTCGGAAAGAAGGCTTCTCGCTGCTCGATATCAAGAACTACCTCACCGCCCACGGATTCAAGTCCGACGGGTATGTAGCGGGCGTCGATAAGTTGGTGGCGGCCAAGATTCCGGCGATCGCCTTGATCAAGGAACGTGGCTATCATCATTTTGTAGTCATCAAGGGAGTCCGTGATGGGCGTGTCCTGATCGGAGATCCGTCAAACGGAACTCGTGCGGTCACCGAGACCCAATTCAAGCAAATGTCAGTCAGCAATATCCTGTTCGTGATCAAGAACAAACAGGACGAGGCCAGGTTCAACCTGGCCGCCGACTGGAGGGCAGCCCCTGGTGCGCCGACTGGTGACGCTATCTACCGGGGATCTGCGGATCATGGTTTTCGCAAGTTTGGTCCGACAGATTTCTAACGGAACCGATCATGCAACTCAATCTTCCTATTTTCAGATTTTTGATCAAGCTAAGTGTGGGCTTGGCGTTGCTGGTGGCTGGGTACGGCTTTGAGCGACCTTTCTCGGGCCAACTGTTTCCGCAGGTCATAGCAGATGGCGAAGAGGGACAACCGGCATTCGACGGTTCCAGCCGCGTCACTGTCGTTCTGGCCGACCCTCAATATAGCAGGCAATGCGAAACAGCCAAGCGCCGTGCGCTCGAAATTGCCCCGGAACTATTGGCGCTCGCCGATTGGCCTTTGGACGACCATCTGCCGGCCGTGTGCCTTCCCCCCGACAATGTCGCCCAGGTCGCTATCGGTGATCCACTGCCGGATGTAATCGAGATATCCGGACATCCTTCGATAGTGTCTGTCGTGGCGTATACAGTTGGCACATCGCGCCCTGTCTGGGAGCATCCACATTCAGCGCCTGCTGTAGAAAATCGTCAAGACTTCTTATTAGATAGCCAGGTCGCCGTCCTTGACTCGGAGACCCTTGATGGCATTCGCGGAGGCTTCGAGTTGGATGGAGGTAATCTCAGATTATCGTTCGGCATAGAACGGGCGCTCTTCATCAATGGAGAATTGGTGAGCACGACTGTTCTCAATGTGAAGAGCATGCAGCAGATATCTGCTGGCGGATCGCCTGGATCAGTAACCATTCCAGCAATCGCGGAGAGAGCACTTAACATTGTTCAAATCGGGAGTGGCAACAATGTGGCCACTCAAATCAGCCCAAATATTGCTGGAACAATTATCCAGAACACGCTGGACAACCAGAAAATTCAAAATATCACGACCGTCAACACCACCGTTAACAGCTTGCAGGCCTACCGAGCAAGCGCCATGCAGTCCGCAATTCAGAGCGGAATCGTGGGGGCCTTGCGACGCTAGGACAAGACCGCCACATTGTGCCGGAGTGTTTTTGCAGAGTCTGAATCGTTTGATTTCACAGAGTTTCCGCTTTAGATCATTGGTCATTGCGACCAATGAATTGGGCTACCGTAAAACCAGTAGTGGAATACCGTAAATCAAGCATTCTCGCGATCAATTCTAGATCCCAGAATGGGGTCCAAGGCTCATCTGAATTGCATCCGCCAGCCAGGAGGCAGCATGAACATTAATGACACGATGGTCTGTCATATCGACCTTCAGGATCGCTTTTGGATACTAATGCGGAACATGGCGCGACCAGAAGTTTACATGCCAATCCATAGCAAGTGGCCACACCCTGGTGGATGCAGCACGTTTCGCCACGGCCCGGCAAATTGCTTCGCCCACTAAAGCCATACACCGTCGCCAATGCTGAAGACTCTAATTTCAAGCGTTGTCATATTGGTAGTCGCGTGGATTGCCGCGTACCAGTTTGAAAACACCCCGGCGCTTGGTTACCAGGTTTCCGATCCAATCGAGATCGGGAACCAATTGGGCAACCCTGAGTACGTACAGCAGATCGCTGTCTTCAATACCGGTCGGGTGATGGTCAAGGCTGTGTCGATCAAGGTACCCCATAGCATTTCTTCCTATCAACTCCAAAAGCACACTAACCTGGCCAAGGAGGCGTCCATCAATGGCCCGGCCCGGTTTGAACTGCTTTATCCGGAGCTTCCACCTGATCAGAGAATTTCACTTGTCGTTCTGTATGAAGGCAGCCCGATCCCCAGAGAATGGATAACAGTTTTCAGCGACGGCGGCTACGTCCAACCGCAGGAGAGGGCAATACGACAAATCAATCCAGTTGTCGTGGCTATCCTGTTCTTGAGCGGATTCATGTTTTCGCTGCTTCTTCAGATTCGCAAGCAACGACAAAATGACTTTATCCATGCTGCGACAGACGAGGAATTACTGTGTGACAACAAGCCCTGGTTTGTCACTCGTGCCGAATGGCCCAACGTTCAACATGCTGCCATTGCAATGAGATTGTCGTTACATCACGCCCCTGAATCACCATCCAGTTTTGCCTACAAGGTTCTGAATCACGAAAAACCACTAATGTTACGTGACGAGCAGTGGGGAGAACTCAAGTTACAGGCATGCGATAGCCTCTTGTTTGATTTTTCTCGCATATCGAAGCAAGGACCAACCAAGACGACGCTGCTGGAATTGCTCAGGCTTATCAAGCCTGAAATGCTGCCTTGGCATGCCTGGAAAAAATTTCAGGGTGCCGTCAGCGAGCGCCTTTTTGAATTGCTCCTTCCACATAATCCTGATGAGGCAGATTTCGAGAGATTGCTGGCCCCTGGCGCCATCGCCATGCATGACATTCCGGAGCAGTTAGCGCATCAACTACGGTCCACCGCCCAAGAACAGTATCTTTCCCGCTTGATTGTTCGAACAACCGAGTCTTGGAGTGACTCTTGGACAATACTGCAGACTGCTAGGCTTGATTTTCTGAACGACAACCAAAAACGCAGCTTCCAGCAATTTATCAAGCAACTCGCACGAATGCGGGCCATGCCAACACATTGGGACTTGGCCGAACTCAGGGAGTTCATCGCATCGGGGCGGCCTGAATGGATGCCTGAAGCTGAGTACTCGGCTATTGGCAAGTTGGTCGACCGCCTGGAAAACATGAATGACGAATGGGAAATCCTCACCATACGCGAGCAGCAGGCCAGGCATGATCAGATTGATGCCGACATTCAGCGGAAAAGAGCATTGGCGCAGTTGGGTCTGATTGATCGTGTGTTGATGAGTCCGGAAGCCGTAGACACGCTCGAAGACTATGATCAGGCCTTCGATCCCTGTTATCGCAGGAGTCTGGAACGCGTTGCCTGGCTGCTCCGGAGAGCGAATAGTCCCACTATGGAGAAAAAGACCTTGGCAAGCCTGAATACCCAAGGAAAATTGCGGGAACGGGGATGAATCAGTTGGCACTTTTCAGAACAACACCTACCCCAATCAGCCAAACATGCCTTTGCGATAAGTTTTTACTAAAGCCATTACTTTTTTGGATAGAATCGAGACGATACTTTTGATACTGGGGAAGGTAAGGGATATGTCGTTGAAGCTTCAACATAAAATGTTACGTCGGGACAAATGCCTGATTGGTGCCATGGCGATGGTTTGCAGTGGCTTGGTGCAGGCGGCCGATATTTCACCAGGCCAGCAAGAAGCACTGCGAATCCAGATCATCGAGCAAACCAATCGCCTGGATACGTTGCGGCAGCAGATGGCCGAAGCAGATGCCAAACTCTCTGAAATCAAGCGGGCACTCGGCATCGAGAAACTCCGCAATACCCGTGGTGGTACGGCAGCATCTGAAGAAGGTCGGGTCAGAGAATTTTCATCATTCGAAATCGCCCAAGCGCCTTCAATGCCCCAAATACCCCCGGTTGGCCAGGCGCCGCAGTCGTCTTCCAGGGATGACCGCCCACCAGAGGTAGCGCCAATATTCAATCAGCCAGGCGTACTTACGCCTCGTGGACGCTTCGTATTTGAGCCGGGTTTCCAGTACAGCTACTCGTCCAGTAACCGGGTGTCACTCATCGGGTACACGATCATTCCCGCACTTACTATTGGTCTTATCGACGTTCGCGAAGTCAAGCGGAACACCTTCACCGCCAACCTGACTGGCCGCTGGGGAATCACCAACCGCTTCGAGATCGAGGCGAAGCTTCCTTACGTCTACCGATCGGACTCGGTCATTAGCCGACCGCTGACTCTGACGCCGAGCAGCCAGGATCAGGCGTTTGCAGCGGATGGCTCGGGCGTTGGCGACTTCGAAGTCACGGGGCGCTATCAATTCAACGATGGCGGCCTGGAGAAGCCCTATTACATCGGCTCGCTACGCCTCAAGAGCCGGACCGGGAAAGACCCCTTTGAAGTTTTGACCGATGATGCCGCGAATCCCAATGCCCATGGGTTGCAGACAGAACTGCCCACAGGTTCAGGTTTCTACACCATTCAGCCTGGCCTGACCTTTTTGTACCCGAGCGATCCGGCAGTATTCTTCGGTGGAATCAGTTATCAGTACAATGCAAAACGAGGCAATGTGAAAGGACATTTCACTTCAGGAGATAAGAATCTCGGAGATATTGACCCGGGTGACGTTATCGGATTCAACTTTGGCATGGGGCTTGCGCTCAACGACCGCTCATCCTTCAGCATCGGCTATGACCATTCCTCGGTTGGGAAAACCAAGGTCGATGGAAGATATGCACTCAATGCGGTACGAACAGAGCTTGGCACCCTGCTTCTTGGTTATGCTCACCGCCTAAAAGACAAGACCTCACTCAACCTGTCGGTTGGCGTTGGCGTAACCCGGGACACGCCAGACATCACGTTGTCGCTTCGATTACCGACATCGTTCTGAAGCACCTTGCCAACTGCGCAATGGGCCGAACATTCGGCCCATTATTTTCACACCCCTTTCGGTTAATACCACGCCTGCCGTTGATCACTCAATCTTCGGTGATCTCGACTTCCGTATAGCAAGGCACAAGACCGAACAATTCGACGATGTCGGCGTTGCGCATGCGGATGCAGCCGTGCGAACCGGGCAAACCTATTGCCGCCGAATCCGGACTGCCGTGGATGTAGATATAGCGGCGCATGGTGTCGACGCAGCCGAGCCGATTACAGCCGGCTTGGCTTCCCGACAGCCAGAGAATGCGCGTCAGTATCCAGTCGCGGCCGGGGAACTCCTCGCCCAGCGCTGGAGACCAGAGTTCGCCGGTCGGGCGACGGCGAACGAAGACCGTATTTTCGGGCTGGCCGGCACCGATTTTTGCCCGAATAATGTGTCGCCCGCGCGGCGTCTGATAGCTGCCGGAAACTTCGCCAACCCCGGCCTTGGCCGTGGAAACCGGGTACTCGTGCAGGACTTCACCCTGATCGTCGAACACGGTCATCGCCTGGCGTGCCACTGAAATGTGCAGTTTCATGATGACTTCTTGCGCCGACCGGCGAAAAAGGCAGACAGCATGGCACTGCATTCATCGGCCAGCACGCCGCCCTCGACGGTCGCGTGATGGTTCAGCCGCTCGACACCGAACAGATCGACGACGCTGCCATGCACCCCCGTCTTGGCGTCACGGGCACCATAAATAACGCGGCTGATCCGCGCATGCATGATGGCGCCGGCACACATGGCGCACGGCTCCAGCGTGACGAACAACTCGCAGCCCGGCAGACGATAGTTGCCGAGCACGCGCGCCGCATCGCGCAAGGCGGCGATTTCGGCATGGGCCGTCGGATCGCTTTCGCCGATCGGCGAATTGAAACCACGACCGACAATGGCGCCATTGAGGACCACGACGGCACCGACCGGCACTTCGCCGAGGCACTCGGCAGCGCGGGCCAGCGACATCGCTTCGCGCATGAAAAACTCGTCGCTCAGACCAGGCGCTACTTCGTCGCTCATGCCAGCCAACCGGATGCCACCAGACGGAATAGCCTGCACATCATAAAAATTTCACCAGAAGAATGATTGTCGGAAGGGCGGCAAGTATAGCGCCGCCAGGCTGACTCTCCCTAGTACTCCGTTCCGCCAAACCGCTTACATGAAATCGCGCCTTCGCCCGCCATGCGTCGTTGCAAATCCTCGCCATAGCTACGGCTATGGCTGCGGTTTGCGCCTAGCCTGGCACGCGAATCCATCAATTTCATTTGTAAGCTCATTGACGGAACGGAGTACTAGTTGCCTTGCAGCAACATGCTGATGTCGGCAGCAATGTCGGCAACACTGCTCGTGTCCTTGACATAAAGCCGCAGACGACCAGCCGGATCGAAAACGTATGCCCCCGTCGAATGGTCGATGACATAGCCCAGTTCGCCCTCCACCGGCTTGCGTGCAGCAAAGACGCGGAATTCCTCGGTAGCTGCCTTGGTTTGCGCTTCGTCTCCACGCAGTCCCAGAAATGTCGGGTTGAACCACGGCACGAAATCCTTCAGACGATCGGCGCTATCGCGCTCCGGATCGACCGTGACAAACAGGACCTGCACCCGTTCAGCATCGCCACCAAGCGTCTTCATCACATCAGACAGCCGGGCCAGCATGGTCGGACAAATATCCGGGCAGGAGGTGTAGCCGAAGAACACCACCGTTGCCTTGCCCTGAAAATCAGTCAGCGATCGCGGCTGGCCATGGTGATCAACCAACGCCAACTGACGCCCAAACGTGGCACCGGTCAGATCGGTATTGCGGAACGCCACCGGCGGCCGCTTGCAGGCAAGCAAGGCAGTGGCAGACAGGGCAAGAAAGAGGCGGCGATTCATCGTGACAATTTTTTTCTGAACTATTTCAGGGGGCATTGATTCTCATCTGAGAAGTCGGCTCTCTCAAGGAGAGGGAACGGAATGGCGAGTTATATGCTTGAGATTCGGGCTGCGCAAAGCGCAGACGCAAATTCTGTCATCCGGCTGCTCTTCCCTCTCTGCCCTGCTCTTGCCGGGGGCCGCCAGCCCGGCCTACAGCTTCAACCTTGAAACCGCAGTTGACCGCTTATTCCCCGAGCCGGTCACGCCCATCGCCCGGAAAACGCTGCACATCCACAACGAGTTCATGCTGATCACCACCACCCTGTTCGTGGCGGTGTCGGAACTCAGTCGAAGAGATCCGGTTCCATCGGCAACAGATTTTCCCGCTTGACGGTCAGGCGAACGGGAGCGCCCCGCTTGCCGATCGCCTCGACCACCATGCGCCCGGCCGAAGCCTCAGCCACCACACGAACATTGCGCGTCGACTGACGGGTGCGGCCACGGTAGATGGCCAGCGTTCCGGCCGGTGGCAACCAGGCAGATTTTGGGCGCGACATCGTGGGCCTTTCATCCTTGACGAGAGGGCAAAGCCTACCGCGGAAAAAGACATCTCGAGTACTGTACATTAATACAGCTTTCAGCTATTCTGCGCCAAAACGCTGAAGACTGTACATCCATACAGTTACTGATAATCTGAAGGAGTCGCCCTCATGAAACGTCTTCAACACTGGTTCGATCTGATTGCCGGCATTTCCCACGACGAACATGCCCGCCTCGAACGCGCCCGGCGCATCTTCAGCACCAGCGGGCCTGACATCGAGAGGCTGCAGATGCCCGCCTGCTGGCGGCGCAGCTCGCGCATCGTCATCCACTGACAGCGGAAGCGCCCTGTTTCAAATTTGGGCAAAATTTCCGGTTGACCGTGGGAATGCAGAGATCAGCAAACTGACTGCCGTCAAACGGCCGCATCAAACAAAAACGGAACCCGCAGAGTTCCGTTTTATCCTTGAAACCTCAGTTGGACGCGGCTGATGGTGCGCCCGGGCGGGATGGCCGGCGCCAAGCGACGCCGCAGCAGGCTCATGCCTGCAAGGAGAAGCGACAAAGCCGGGCGCCCGACCAGGCGTGCCAGCGGCCACGCAGCGCTGTCACCCAAGGGGTGAATCGCCTCGAAGGCGCAAAGACCTGTATTCAGGCGGCTGGCCAAGGCTGGATGAGCGGTCAACTGAGGTTCCAAGGTTCATTGAAGCTGGCCTCGACTCGATCAGCCGACCCATCTCCGCGCATTGCGGAACATGCGCAGCCACGGCGAATCCTCGCCCCAGTTTTCCGGGTGCCACGACATCTGCACGGTACGGAATACACGTTCCGGGTGCGGCATCATGATCGTGAAACGGCCGTCAGCCGTGGTCACTGCCGTCAAGCCGTTTGGCGAACCGTTCGGGTTATACGGATAGACCTCGGTCGGCTCGCCCTTGTTGTCGACGTAGCGCACGGCCGACAGCACCCTGGCCTTGTCGTCGGTGTTATCGAACACTGCCCTGCCCTCGCCGTGCGAAACGACGATCGGCACTTGGGAGCCTTCCATGCCGGCGAAGAAGATCGACGGCGACTCAAGGATTTCGGTCATCACGAAACGCGCTTCGAACTGCTCGACCTGGTTGCGACGGAAAGCCGGCCAGTTTTCGGCACCCGGGATGATGGACTTGAGCGCGCTCATCATCTGGCAGCCATTGCAGACGCCGAGGGCGAAAGTGTCCGGACGCTGGAAGAAGGCGGCGAATTCATCGCGGCAGCCGTCGTGCATGAGGATGGTCCGCGCCCAGCCGAGGCCGGCGCCAAGCACGTCGCCGTAGGAGAAGCCACCGCAGGCGGCGAGTCCCTTGAAATCCTTGAGGCTGACCCGGCCGGCGAGGATGTCGCTCATATGGACGTCGACCGAGGTAAAGCCGGCCTTGTCGAAGGCGGCGGCCATTTCGTAATGGCTGTTGACGCCCTGCTCGCGCAGGATGGCAATGCGCGGACGACCGCTGACTTGCGTGTAGACCTTGGTGAAATCGTCCTGCGGATCAAACGTCAGCTTCGGCGTCAGGCCCGGATCGGCAACGTCGAGGATGCGGTCAAATTCCTGTTGGGCGCAGCTCGGGTTGTCGCGCATGGCCTGCATCTGGTAACTGGTCTCGGACCAGGCGCGCTGCAGGTCGACGCGCTTTTCGCGCAGCACGCGCTTGGCGTTGCGCGTGACGCGGATTTCGTCCCATTCGTTCATCGTGCCGACGAAATGGTAAGGCACACGCAGGGCGCGCAGGATGGGCGTGACCTTTTCGCGGTCGGCCCGGCGAATCTGGATCAGGGCGCCAAGTTCTTCGTTGAACAGGGCGCGCACGATATTCTCGAAATCGCGGCCGGCCAGCAGGTTGGTCAGTTTCTCGGAACCATCGACATCGCCGGCCCCGGCGTCGTAGCACAGGCCGTCGAGATCGAGCGAGACGCCGCGGCGGCTGGCGAAGGCCATTTCGCAGGCCGCGACGAACAGGCCGCCGTCGGAACGGTCGTGGTAGGCGAGCAGCAGGCCGTCGCGGTTGAGCTTCTGCACAGCGTCGAACAGGCCTTTCAGCTTGGCCGGATCGTCAACATCCGGCGCATCGCTGCCGGTGGCGTTGTACACCTGCGCCAGACAGGAGCCGCCGAGGCGGTTCTGGCCGAGATCGAGCAGCAGCAGTTCGGTTTCGCCCTGATCGACGGCCAGTTGCGGGGTTTTCGTCTTGCGCACGTCGTCGACCGCAGCAAACGAGGTAACGACCAGCGACAGCGGCGAGACAACCTGTTTCTTTTCGCCGCCATCTTCCCAGGCGGTGCGCATCGACAGCGAATCCTTGCCGACCGGGATCGACACGCCGATCGCCTTGCACAGGTCGGAAACCGCCTCGACGGTGTCGAACAGGCGGGCGTCCTCACCAGCGACGCCGCAGGGCGCCATCCAGTTGGCCGACAGCTTGACCTTGCCCAGTTCGCCGACATCGGCAGCGGCCAGGTTGGTCAGCGCCTCGCCGATCGCCATGCGGCCGGAAGCCGGCGCGTCGAACACGGCGAGCGGGGTGCGCTCACCCATGGCGAAGGCTTCGCCGAGGTAACCCTGGTAGCCCATCGTCGTCACCGCGACGTCGGCCACCGGCACCTGCCACGGGCCGACCATCTGGTCGCGGGCGGTCATGCCGCCGACGGAACGGTCGCCGATCGAGATCAGGAAAGTCTTGTCGGCGATGGTCGGCAGACGCATCAGGCGATAGGCGGCGTCCTTGAGTTCGATGGCGGTGGCGTCGAAGGAAACGAAGGTTTCCGGCTCATGCTTGACGTCGCGCGTCATGCGCGGCGGCTTGCCGAGCAGCGCTTCCATTTCCATGTCGACCGGATTGACGCCGAAATGGGCGTCGGTGACGGTCAGGTGGCCGTCGCCGGTCGCATCGCCAACCACGGCAAACGGGCAGCGCTCGCGTTCGCACATGGCCTGGAATTCGCCGATGCGGTTCGGCGGAATGGCCAGCACGTAGCGTTCCTGCGATTCGTTGGACCAGATTTCGGCCGGCGACATGCCCGGCTCTTCGGTCGGCACCTTGCGCAGATCGAAAATGGCGCCGACGCCGC
>JAUYEI010000026.1 GCA_030691385.1 Azonexus sp. | reverse complement strand
TATAGTCGCTATCTGCGCAAATACAAGTTATTTTAGTGACTACACTTAGAGGCCAAAAGAAAGCGCCGATTGCCCCTATTTAGCAGCAGGGGCGGGCGCTTCCGCGATACTGGGTGACTACAAAATCAAAAGAACTTCAGGCTAGAGGTTCTGCTCGGTCAGTGCAGAAACCAGGGGTGGCACTGAACGTCCGGCCGCAATCATATCCGTCTCCACCTTGATGCGCAGGATCAGCAAGCCCTGCAAGGACTCACGCGCCTTGTCATCGGCCCAACTATCGTGATGATTGCGCAAACAGGCATCAATTTCATGCCGATTCGCCAGGTTGACGCGACAGACAGCAGCGTACCGGTGAATCTCGCTATCAAGATCGCGCAATTCGCGCTCATAATGTTCAAATCCGCTCATCGTTCAAGCATAACCCGGAAGGAGCGACCATGCACTGGTTAACATTGCCCGAACCGCGCAAGAATATCGCTCAGGCCTTTCACGACCTGGCGTCGGCAAAAACCTGGTTGGCCAGCCAGCCGCAAGCCCAGCCCATGCACATGCTGGCCGCCATCAGCCTGCAGGTCGAGGCCATCGAGGCGTCGACGCTGCCGCCGACACTGGCCGTCGAATTGCTCAACCTCTTGCGCACCGCCTCCGTACCCGGCCAGGAAGCCATCGAGCCGCGCTATGTGCGCAAGGCACTGCCCATGCTCGACGACGACCAGCGCGCTTTCGATGTCGCCCAACGCCTCTGGCTGCGCCTCGGAACAGCTTACCTGCGCCTGGCGCCACACTTTGCCCCGGCCGACAAAAGCGAACTGCTGCACCGGTCGGCCTGTGCCATCCGGATGGCTGAATACTGCCATTTCCTGGCCGCCCGGGAATGCCCGACGATACTCGACCAGCTTCTCTTCGCCATCCTCGACCAGGCGGAAAGAGACGGCCTGTTGCGCCATTCCCTGCCCGACCCGGACTTTCCCCATCTGGTCGACACCACCATCGCCGGCCATCTGGCCTGGGCTTTCATGCTGCGCCTGATCGACCCCTATCGACTGTCGGCCGCCCAGCTCGCCGTTGCCAACCGGGCGCTCAGCCGCTGGCGCGAGCTGGCCGGCTTCCAGACCATGCCGGACGACGACCCCAAGGGCCACTCGGTCGATCTCGGGCCGCTGTTTGGCGACAACTTGCCGGACGGCATGCCGCGTTGGCTCGACGTGCCCAAGGTCACCCGCAAGATCGCCCAGCGAATTGCCGCGCTCAAGGACGGCGAATCGCCCGAGGCGCTGAAACTTGGCCGCGAACTCTCACCGGCGGCCTGCATTCGCCTGCTGCGCGACATCGAAGCCAGCCTTGAATCCCACGGTCAGCACCGGAGCACGGAAATCGGCGAAATCGAACTCGCCTTCGGGGCTGAATATGCCTACGCCGCCTTTACCGGCGAAATGATCGTGCACAGCGGCTCGCTCGATGCCAGCAGCGCATCGCTGGCCCATCAGCGCACGGCCATGTTCGGTTTCGACCGCGTGTCGACGATGCCGACCGCTGTCAAAAAACTCAATGTGCCCGGCGAAAACTGGCTGCTCGTTGACGGCAAGGCCATCCGCCCGGCCGACCGCAAGGGCGCCCGCCGCCAGTCGCCCTGCCTGATCGCCTCGGCCTCGCTCGGCAGCCCACGGCTCGGGGTCATGGTCGGCCTGCAAAGCATTCCAGGCGGCGCCCTGGCCGCCGATCTCCAGTGGTACGAAGAGCGCATCGAGGCCGGCCGCCTGGCCCGTCCGGCCGCTCCGGGCCAGACGAACGTCGCGGTGCCCGTCTTCCTGCTCCATGACGGTGATGACTGTTCGCTGATCGCCCCGAGCGTGGCCGGCATCAGGGTCGATACCGGTGTGACGCTGGAAGGCGCCTCGGTCAGCCACCTCGTGCCGACTGAAGTACTCGAACGCGGCGTCGATTTCGTCCGTTACGCCATCACCAAGCAATAAAAAAGGCCCGCTGATTGGCGGGCCTTGAATGCTACGGTCAACCGGAAAAAACGGCCGAAAATCAAATCACTCGAATTCGATGATGACCTGATCGACCGTCAGGCTTTCGCCGGCGGCCGCTGAAATCTTCTTTACTTTGCAGTCCTGATCGGCCTTGAGGATGTTTTCCATCTTCATGGCTTCGATGACGGCCAGCTTTTCGCCCGCCTTCACTTCCTGACCGACCGTCACCGCGACTTCACGGAGCAGGCCGGGCATCGGCGAGATCAGGAATTTGGACAGGTCGGGCGCCTGCTTCTCGGGCATCAGCGCCAGCAGTTCCGCGGCGCGGGCGCTCATCACCATGAAATCGGCACGCGTGCCCCAGTGGAACAGACTGTACTTGGTCTTGTGCCGCTCGACCTGCAGCGTGAAATCCTGACCGTTGCAGGTACCGACAAACAGCGATTCGCCGAGCTTCCAACTCGAGCGCAGTTCATAGCGCTGGCCCTTGTATTCGATGTCATAACCGCCATCGACCAGACAGGCTGTCACCGGATGATGCTGATTGCCGGCAGCGTCGAGGCGAACCACCATCCAGTTGTCGCTGACCAGCCTTTCGTGGCCTTGCAACTGGCCGGAGATCGAAGCGGAACGATCGGTGAAGGCGCGGTAGACGTAGGCGGCGACGGAAACCAGCAGGGCCGGATCATCGTGCGGGACCATCGAGGCATCGAAGCCCTTCGGGTAGTGCTTGGGGATGAAGCCGGTGTCGAAGATGCCGGAATGGAATACCGGGTGCTGCATCAACGCGGCCTGGAACGGGATATTCGAGGAAATGCCGCGGATGACGAAACCGTTCAGGGCGTCACGCATGCGGGTGATGGCGGTGTTGCGGTCCTTGCCGTGCACGATGAGCTTGGCGATCATCGAGTCGTAGAACATCGAAATCTCGCCACCATCGTACACACCCGTATCGACACGGGTGGTGCCGCTGGCATCACTGGTTTCCCTGGGCGGCTGGAACTTCACGAGACGGCCAGTCGACGGCAGGAAGCCGCGGAACGGGTCTTCGGCGTTGATCCGGCACTCCATGGCCCAGCCGTCGATCGTCACATCGGCCTGGCTTAGCGGCAGCTTCTCGCCGTAGGCAACACGGATCATCTGCTCGACGAGGTCGAGGCCGGTAATCAGCTCGGTAACCGGGTGTTCCACCTGCAGGCGGGTGTTCATTTCCAGGAAGTAGAACTCCTTGGTCGCGCCGGAAACGACGAATTCGACCGTACCGGCCGATTCATAGTCCACCGCGCGGGCCAGCGCCACGGCCTGCTCGCCCATCGCCTTGCGCATGGCCGGGTCAACGAAGGGGCTCGGTGCCTCTTCGATGACTTTCTGGTGGCGACGCTGGATCGAACAATCACGCTCGTTCAGGTACACGTAGTTGCCGTGCGAGTCGCCGAGCACCTGGATTTCGATGTGACGCGGCTCAAGCACGTACTTTTCGATGAAGACGCGGTCGTCGCCGAAAGAGTTGCGGGCCTCGTTGACGCAGGACGAAAAGCCTTCGTGGGCCTCAGCGTCATTGAAGGCAACGCGCAGGCCCTTGCCGCCGCCGCCGGCGGAAGCCTTGATCATGACCGGATAGCCGATGCCCTGGGCAATCTTGACTGCTTCGTCCGGACCCGCGATGGCTTCGTTGTAACCCGGGATGGTGTTGACGTTGGCAGCAATGGCGAGCTTCTTGGACTCGATCTTGTCGCCCATCTTGGCCACCGAATAATGCTTCGGGCCGATGAACTTGATGCCTTCTTCTTCCAGGCGACGCGAGAACGTCGCGTTCTCGGACAGGAAGCCGTAACCCGGATGGACCGCCTGAGCACCGGTCTGCTTGCAGGCAGCGATGATCTTGTCCATGACCAGATAGGACTCTTTCGAGGCGGCCGGACCGATACAGACGGCTTCGTCGGCGAGGTCCACGTGCAACGCGTCCTTGTCGGCTTCGGAATAGACAGCGACGGTCTTGATGCCCATCTTGCGGGCGGTCTTGATGACGCGGCAGGCAATTTCACCGCGGTTGGCGATCAGAATCTTAGTGAACATATTCCTTTTTCTCCCTGACGCTTACAGAGGAATGTTGCCGTGCTTGCGCCACGGATTTTCAAGTTTCTTGTCGCGCAGCATGGCCAGCGAGCGAGCGATACGCTTGCGGGTGGCATGCGGCATGATGACGTCGTCGATGAAGCCACGGGCACCGGCCACGAACGGGTTGGCGAACTTGGCCTTGTATTCGGCTTCGCGCTCGGCCAGCTTGGCCGGATCGTTCTTTTCTTCGCGGAAAATGATTTCCACAGCGCCCTTCGGCCCCATGACCGCAATTTCTGCCGATGGCCAGGCGATATTGACGTCGCCACGCAGGTGCTTGGACGACATCACGTCGTAGGCGCCGCCGTAGGCCTTGCGGGTGATCACGGTGACCTTCGGCACGGTACATTCGGCGTAGGCGTAGAGCAGCTTGGCGCCGTGCTTGATGATGCCGCCGTATTCCTGCGTCGTGCCCGGCATGAAGCCCGGCACATCGACGAAGGTGACGACCGGAATGTTGAAGGCGTCGCAGAAGCGGACGAAGCGGGCCGCCTTGATCGACGACTTGATGTCGAGGCAGCCAGCCAGCACCAGCGGCTGGTTGGCAACGATACCGACCGGGTGACCATCGATGCGGCCGAAGCCAATGATGATGTTCTTGGCGTAATCGGCCTGCAACTCGAAGAAGTCATTGTCGTCGACCACTTTGACGAGCAGTTCCTTCATGTCGTACGCCTTGTTGGCGTTATCCGGCACCAAGGTGTCGAGCGAGTAATCCATGCGATCGACCGGATCGTTGGTCGGCGTGACCGGCGGCTTTTCGCGGTTGTTGGCCGGCAGGAAATTCATGAAGCGACGCAGCATCGAGAGGGCTTCGACGTCATTCTCGAAGGCCAGATCGGCGACACCGGATTTGCTCGTATGGGTCACGGCACCGCCCAGTTCTTCGGCTGTGACATCTTCGTGGGTAACGGTCTTGACGACTTCCGGACCGGTCACGAACATGTACGACGAGTCCTTGACCATGAAGATGAAGTCGGTCATCGATGGCGAGTACACCGCGCCACCGGCACAGGGGCCCATGATCATCGAGATCTGCGGCACGACGCCGGAGGCCATCACATTGCGCTGGAAGACGTCGGCGTAGCCGCCGAGGGAGGCCACACCTTCCTGAATACGGGCACCGCCCGAGTCGTTGAGGCCGATCACCGGGGCGCCGACTTTCATGGCGTGGTCCATGACCTTGCAGATTTTCTCGGCGTGGGTTTCCGACAGCGAGCCGCCGAACACCGTGAAATCCTGGGAGAAGACGAAAACGAGACGGCCGTTGATGGTGCCGTAGCCGACGACAACGCCGTCACCCGGTGTCTTCTCGGCCTGATCCATGCCGAAATCGACGCAGCGGTGCTCCTTGAACAGATCCCATTCCTCGAAGGAATTCGGGTCGAGCAGCAACTCGATGCGTTCGCGGGCGGTCAGCTTGCCCTTCTTGTGCTGGCTGTCGATACGCTTCTGGCCACCGCCGAGGTAGGCCATCTCACGCTTTTTTTCTAGCTGGCGGATGATGTCGTGCATAGAAAACTCCCTAAATGGATCGGGTAATTTGAAAATCAGTGTTTCAGATAGTCGAGCAGCGCATACGCGGCAGCCGCCGGAGTCGTATGGCCGTTTTCGACGGAACGGGTGAGTGCTGGAAGGTTCTCCTGCACACGCGGGTGATGACGAAAATACTGGCGCAGACCGGAGTCGATCAGTTGCCACATCCAGCTCAGCGTCTGATGCTGACGCTTGGCGTCGAATTCGCCGGTCGGTTTCAAGGCGGCCTGGTACTTCTCGACCTGTTCCCAGAATTCGGCGATGCCTTCCTTGTGCAAGGCCGACAGCGTGATGACCGGCGGTGCCCAGTTGGGCGAGGCCGGACGCAGCATGTGCAGGGCGTTGCGCCATTGGGCACGGACCACGGCAGTGGCCTGACGGTCGATATCGGCCTTGTTGATGATCACCATGTCGGCGATCTCGACGATGCCTTTCTTGATCGCCTGCAGGTCGTCGCCGGCATTCGGCAACTGGAGCAGACAGAACATGTCGACCATGCCGGCCACCGTCGTTTCCGACTGGCCGACACCGACGGTCTCGATGATGATCACGTCGTAGCCGGAGGCTTCGCAGAGCAGCATGGCCTCCCTTGATTTTTCAGCGACGCCGCCGAGCGAACCCGATGACGGACTGGGCCGAATGAAGGCTTCCTCGCGCTGACTGAGCAGTTCCATGCGCGTCTTGTCGCCGAGGATGGAACCACCCGACACCGAAGACGAAGGGTCAACCGCCAAAACAGCCAGCTTCTTGCCCTGTTCGATCAACCAGACACCGAGCGCCTCGATGAACGTAGACTTGCCCGCCCCCGGCACGCCGGAAATACCAATGCGAATTGCTCTGCCGGTACTGGGCAAGAGTGCATTGAGCACCTGCTGGGCGCGCTGCTGGTGGTCGGGGCGCGTCGATTCGATCAGCGTGATGGCCTTGGCCAGCGCACGGCGCTGACCGGCCAGCACGCCGTCGACCAGCGACTGGTCGGCAGCAGGCAGAATGTTGGCACGCACGGGCGCTTCGTCCAGCTTCATCCGTCGCTTAGCCGCGTGCCTTGCGAATTTCTTCGATCACCTTGTTGGCCGAATCCTCGATCCGCGTTCCCGGCCCGAAGATGGCCTTGGCGCCGGCGTTGTAGAGATAGTCGTAATCCTGAGCCGGAATCACGCCGCCGGCGAAGACGATGATGTCGTCACCGCCCTGGTCCTTGAGCGCCTTGACCAGTTGCGGCAGCAGGGTCTTGTGACCGGCCGCCAGCGACGAAACACCTACCGCATGGACGTCGTTTTCAATGGCCTGACGGGCAGCCTCTTCCGGGGTCTGGAAAAGCGGGCCCATGTCGATATCGAAGCCGAGGTCGGCGTAAGCAGTAGCGACTACCTTGGCACCGCGGTCATGGCCATCCTGACCGAGCTTGGCGATCATGATGCGCGGACGACGGCCTTCTTCTTCGGCGAACTTGGCAACATCGGCCTTGATCTTTTCCCAGCTTTCCTGACCTTCCACAACGCCTCCGTACACACCTGAAATGGTCTGGTTGTTGGCGCGGAAACGACCGAAAATCTTTTCCAGCGCGTCGGACACTTCGCCGACCGTGGCGCGCAGGCGCATGGCCTTGACGGTCAGGTCAAGCAGGTTGCCTTCACCGGATTCGGCGGCCTTGGTTAATGCCGCCAAAGCGGCGTTGACCGCAGCACTGTCGCGCGTCGCACGAATCTGCTTGAGGCGGGCAATCTGCGAGTCACGCACGGCGTGGTTGTCGATATCGAGAATATCGATGGCGTCTTCCTTGGCCAGCTTGTACTTGTTGACGCCGACGATGACGTCCTTGCCGGAGTCGATGCGTGCCTGCTTGTCGGCGGCGCAGGTTTCGACCTGCATCTTGGCCCAGCCCGATTCGACGGCCTTGGTCATGCCGCCCATCGCCTCGATTTCCTCGATGATGCCCCAGGCCTTGTCGGCCATGTCCTGGGTCAGCTTTTCCATCAGGTAGGAACCGGCCCACGGATCGACGACATTGGTGATGTGGGTTTCTTCCTGGATGATGAGCTGGGTGTTGCGGGCGATGCGCGACGAGAACTCGGTCGGCAGCGCGATCGCTTCGTCGAGCGCATTGGTGTGCAGCGACTGGGTGCCGCCAAACACCGCGGCCATCGCCTCGATGGTGGTGCGCACGACATTGTTGTACGGATCCTGCTCGGTCAGCGACCAGCCGGAGGTCTGGCTGTGCGTGCGCAGCATCTTCGACTTGGCGCTCTTGGCGTTGAAACCGGTCATGATGCGGTCCCACAGCAGGCGGCCGGCGCGCATCTTGGCGATTTCCAGGTAGAAATTCATGCCCACCGCCCAGAAGAACGAGAGCCGCCCGGCGAAAGTGTCGACGTCCATGCCGGAAGCGACGCCGGTGCGCACGTATTCCATGCCGTCGGCCAGCGTGAAGGCCAGTTCGATGGCCTGATTGGCACCGGCTTCCTGGATGTGATAGCCGGAAATCGAGATCGAGTTGAACTTCGGCATGTGCTGCGCCGTGTAGCCGAAAATGTCGGCGATGATCTTCATCGACGGCTTGGGCGGATAGATATAGGTATTCCGCACCATGAATTCTTTGAGGATGTCGTTCTGGATGGTGCCGGACAGCTTGTCCTGTGGCACGCCCTGTTCCTCTGCGGCAACGATGTAGCCGGCGAGAATCGGCAGCACGGCGCCGTTCATCGTCATCGAGACGGAAATCTTGTCGAGCGGGATGCTGTCAAAGAGGATCTTCATGTCCTCGACCGAATCGATCGCCACGCCGGCCTTGCCGACGTCACCCGTAACACGGGCGTTATCGGAGTCGTAACCACGGTGTGTCGCCAGGTCGAAAGCGACCGAGACGCCCTGACCGCCAGCGGCGAGCGCCTTGCGGTAGAAAGCGTTGGATGCTTCTGCGGTGGAGAAACCGGCGTACTGGCGGATGGTCCACGGTTTGACGGCATACATTGTCGGCTGCGGGCCACGCAGGTAGGGTGCAAAGCCGGGCAGGGTATCGGCAAACTCAAGACCTGCAACATCAGCCTTCGTATACAGTGCCTTGACGGCCAGGCCTTCCGGGGTGTTCCAGACTAGATTGCCGGTATCGCCACCCGGCGACTGCTTCGCAGCGGCTTTTTCCCAGGCATCCAGGTTATTGGAATCAAAGAACTTTTCAGACATGACACACCCCTCGCTGATTCGATTTTTTCGGGCTTATGATGCAGAATTCAAAATTCTACGCTTTTGGACCCGGCTTGACATACCAAGCCCTGCATAATACTTTATCCATAATTATGGAAGCAAGTCGGCCAAGTCCCGATCGGCTCAATCACATCACACCAAAACAATGACACGTATCGCACCTACCGCGCTCTATCAGGAAGTGGCCGAACGACTGCGCCAACGCATCTTCGCACACGAACTGACCCCGGGCACCTGGATCGACGAGCAGAAACTCGCCGAAGAATACGGCATTTCCCGTACGCCCTTGCGCGAGGCGCTCAAGGTTCTCGCATCGGAAGGACTGGTCGATCTCAGACCTCGCCGTGGTTGCTATGTCACCGAAATTTCCCGACAGGATACGGACGACATATTCCCGCTGATAGCCTTGCTCGAGGGGCGCTGCGCTGCAGAAGCGGTCAAGCGGGCGAAGCCCGCGGACATCTCGGCACTCAAGGCCATTCACGAAAAACTGGAATCGGCGGCCCGCGACGGCCGCATTGATGCTTTCTTCGAATCCAACCAGGAGTTTCACAAGAAGATTCAGGAATTATCGGGCAATCGCTGGTTGTTGTCGGTCATCCAGGATCTGCGCAAGGTATTGAAGCTCTCTCGCCTGCACTCGCTATCGCTCGAGGGCCGCCTCCAACAGTCCCTGGACGAGCACCGCCTGATCATGGCTGCGCTTCAGGCCGGTGATGCCGCCAAGGCCGAAAAACTGATGCACGACCACTTGCTGTCCGGCCGCGAAGCATTGGCCAAAATTCGGGACGGTGCTTCCAGCTAGTAGTGTGTTCCGCCAAACCGCTTACATTAAACCTTGAAACCTCAGTTGACCGCGTACCCAGCCTTGACCAGCCGCCTGAATACAGGCCTTTGCGCCTTCGAGGCGATTCACCCGTTGGCTGACAGCGCGACGTGGCCGCTGGCACGCCTGGTCGGGCGCCCGCCTTTGTCGCTCCTCCTTGCAGGCATGAGCCTGCTGCGGCGTCGCTTGGCGCCGGCCATCCCGCCCCGGCGCACCATCAGCCGCGTCCAACTGAGGTTTCAAGGTTGAATCTCGGCCTGGGCAACGTGACGCCCTTGTCGATGCTCGACACTGAAATCGGCTGCCGCGAAGTGTCACGGGTGCTCAACGCCATCGCCTTTGGTGGTGCGGCCTGATGCGTGCTTGGCGCATCGCTCGCGCCAAATACGCCCTTGATCGCGGCCTGACCGATGGCGGGCGCTGGCATGCGCAGGGAACGCCGGTCATCTACGCCGGCCTGAGCGCGGAAATCTGCGCCATGGAAAAACTGGCGCATACCGGCCACATCTTGCCGGCCGACCTGATGCTGGTGGCGCTGACCTTGCCCGATGACAAGGCACTCTACGAGACAGCGGCGGTGGATGCTCTGCCCGACTGGGCGGCGACGCCACCCGGCGCGATTTCCGTTGATTTCGGCGCCGCCTTTCTGCGCTCGGGCCGGGCGCTCGGACTGATCGTGCCGTCGGCCGTGGTGCCGGAGGCAGGCAATATCGTCATCAATCCGCTGCATCCGCGCTTTGCCGAGGTGCAATTCGCCGTGACCCGCCCTTTTGTCTTTGACCAACGGCTACGGCCGCAGCCGGGCTGAGTCGGCCATCATGAACTGTCGCCCCGGTTGTGGCGCCTGTTGCATCGCGCCTTCCATTTCGTCGCTGAACAAGCCGGCTGGCGTGCCATGCTGCCATCTTGATGCCGAACTGCGCTGCGGGATATTCGGCCAGCCCGAACGCCCGGCCTGCTGCGGCGGCCTGCAGGCTTCGCTGGAAATGTGCGGACTTTCCCGGAGTTATGCGCTCAATTGGCTGGCCGAACTCGAAGTTTTGACACATCCGGGATAGTAGAATGCGGCCTCCCCTATTTGGCATAAATGCAGGCTGCACCCCATGGACCCGATTCTTCTCCTCAAAGCCCTCATTCTCGGCATCGTCGAAGGGTTGACCGAATTCCTGCCGGTCTCGTCGACCGGCCATCTGATCATCGTCGGCAGCCTGCTCGGCTATACCGACGACCAGAGCAAGGTCTTCAAGATCGTCATCCAGCTCGGGGCCATCCTGGCCGTTTGCTGGGATTTCCGTGAACGTATCGGCAAGGCGCTGGGCGGGCTGGGCAGCGACCCGGTGCAACAGCGCTTCGCCGGCCTGCTGATCGTCGGTTTCCTGCCGGCGGCGGTCCTCGGGCTGCTCTTCCACAGCACGATCAAGACCTACCTGTTCAACCCGCTGACCGTTGCCGGCGCGCTGATTGCCGGCGGCCTGCTGATCCTCTACATCGAACGCAAGGCCTACCATCCCCGCGTCGACCAGATCGACGCCATGCGCTGGCCGGACGCGCTGAAAGTCGGCTTTGCCCAGGCGATGGCGATGTTCCCCGGCGTCTCGCGCTCGGGGGCGACGATCATGGGCGGGCTGATCTTCGGCCTGTCGCGCAAGACGGCGACCGAGTTTTCCTTCTTCCTGGCCATCCCGACGATGTTTGCAGCGACCATCTACGATGTCTACAAAAACTGGTCGTTGCTCCACGCCGCCGACCTGCCGGTGTTCGCCGTCGGCTTCATCGCCTCTTTCATCGCTGCCATGCTGACCGTCAAGGCACTGCTGCGTTATGTGTCGAACCACGACTTCACCGTGTTCGCGTGGTACCGCATTGCCTTTGGCCTCGTCGTGCTGGTGACGGCGCAGGCCGGCTGGGTTGAATGGTCGGCCTGATCCTCTACCTGCACGGCTTCTGCTCCTCGCCGGCCTCGTGGAAATCGCAGTTGCTGGCCGAAGAAATGGCGCGGCGCGGCATGGCGGCGCAGTTCGTCTGCCCGCAACTGTCGTGGGTGCCCGATGAAGCGGTGGCCAGCATCAGTCGCCTGATCGAACAGGCCGGCGGGCCGGTGACCTTGGTTGGCAGTTCGCTGGGCGGCCATTACGCCAACCATCTGGCGGAAAAATACGGCGTGAACGCCGTGCTGATCAACCCGGCTGCGGTCGGCCGTCTGGATTTGAGCAAATTCGTCGGCGATCACGCCAACTTCCATAGCGGCGAGCGTTTCACCTTCACCGCAGCGCACGCCGCGCAGCTCAAAGCCCAGGTAAGGCAACCGACGCCGGAGCGCTACTGGCTGCTCGCCGAAACCGGCGACGAGGTGCTGGATTACCGGCAGGCCGTGGATTTCTACGCCGGCTGCCGGCAAACGGTCTTGCCGGGCGGCGACCACGGCTTCACGCAATTTCCCGGCTTCGTGCCGCAAATCATTGAATACGCTGGGCTATAATCCGTCGATGAATGTATTGTTTGAAGAAGATGGCGGCTTCAAGGCCGGCAATATCATGGCCGACAACGACAGTTCGTTGCAGGTCGAAATGCCGAGCGGCAAGCGCAGCAAGATCAAGGCCGCAACGGTGTTGCTGCGTTTCGAGAAACCGTCGGCGGCGGCCTTGCTCGATCAGGCGACGCCGCTGGCCGAAGAAATCGAAGCAGAATTCCTCTGGGAGTGCGTGAACGATGGCGAATTTTCGTTTCTTGATTTTGCCCGTGATTACTACGGACATGAGCCCAGCCCGCTCGAAGCGACGGCGGTGCTGCTTGCCGTGCACGCCGCGCCCGTCTATTTCCACCGCAAAGGCAAGGGCCGCTTCCGCAAGGCGCCTGCCGACATTCTCGCAGCTGCTCTGGCCAGCCTTGAAAAAAAGCGTCAGCAAGCGCTCGCGATGGAAGGCTGGATAGTCTCGCTGAAGGAATTCCGCCTGCCGCCGGAAATCGGCGCCATAACCGATGCCCTGCTCTACGCACCAGACCGCAACAAACCGGAAACCAAGGCCTTCGAAACCGCCTGCGCCGAAACCGGCCTGACGGCGGCGCAGATGCTCTTCAAGTGCGGCGCCATCAAGTCGCCCTACTTCCTGCATTACCGTCGTTTCCTGCACGAACAGTTCCCCAAGGGCGTGGCCTTTCCGCCGCTTGAGGCGCCGAAACTGCCGCGCGACCTGCCGCGCGCCGATGTCCGTGCCTTCTCGATCGACGACGCCAACACCACCGAAATCGACGACGCGCTGTCGGTCGTCAGGCTGCCCGGCATCGGTTCGCGCATCGGCATTCATATCGCCGCGCCGGGGCTGGCCATCGAGCATGGCTCGCCGCTCGACGGCGTCGCCCGCGCCCGGCTGTCCACGGTCTATATGCCGGGCAACAAGATCACCATGTTGCCCGATGCCGTGGTCCAGAACTACACGCTGGCCGGCGGCGTCGATTGCCCGGCCGTCTCGCTCTACCTGACGGTCAATGAATCGCTCGAAATCCTGAGCCATGAATCGCGGCTGGAAATGGTGCACATCGCCGCCAACCTGCGCCACCACGAAATCGAACCGTGGTTCAACGCCGAAACGATCAATGGCCCGCTACCCGACCAGCCGTTCAAGGATGAGCTGGTGCACCTCTGGCATTTCGCCAACGCCTGCGAAGGCCGGCGCGGCAAGCCGTCGGCGATGCAGGGCATCAACGACTACAACTTCGAAATCGGCGGCGATCTGGCCGATCCGGACAGTTGCACCGTCGAAATTTCCGAACGCAAGCGCGGCAGCCCGCTCGACAAGCTGGTTGCCGAACTGATGATCGTCGCCAATTCGACCTGGGGCGGCCTGCTCGCCGAGAAAAACGTCGCCTGCCTGTACCGGGCCCAGACGCAAGGCAAGGTCCGCATGACGACCTCGCCGCTGCCGCATGAAGGCCTCGGCGTACCGCAATACGCCTGGATGACATCACCGCTACGTCGTTACTGTGACATGGTCAATCAATGGCAGCTAATCGCCTGCTTGAAGGGCGAAACGCCGGCTTTCGCCCAAAAATCCGCCGAATTGTTCGGCGCCATGCGCGATTTCGAGCTGACTTACGCCGCCTACGCCGATTTTCAGCGCCAGATGGAGCGATATTGGTGCCTGCGCTGGATTCAGCGACGTGGGTTGACTGAAATCGAGGCGACGGTCCGTCGCGAGCAGAGCGTCAAGCTCGACCATCTGCCCTTGTTGCTCCGCGTACCCTCCCTGCCGGCCGATCTGGTGGCCGGGCAACGTGTGCGTCTGGCCATTGAAAACCTTGATCTGCTGGCGCCCGAAGTGAGCTGCCGTTTCCTGAGCCTGCTTGGCGAGAACAATCTGGCCGACGCCACGGAGGGTGAGGAGCAGTGAAAAAGCAGCGCGTCCTGCGCGGTTCCCGGGCGGCGCAGCAAGATCGTCGCTTGTGGATCGCGTTGGGCATTTCACTGATCTTTCATGCTTGGTTGCTTTATCAGAAATTTGGATTTCCGGATGTCTCGAAAGCCTTCCGCGAAAAGGCCATGGACATCATCCTGGTCAACGCCAAATCCGCGCGCAAACCGACGGACGCCCAGGCTCTGGCCCAGTCCAACCTCGACGGCGGCGGCAATACCGATGAAAACCGGCGGGCCAAGACGCCCTTGCCGCCGTCGCCGCAAAAGAACGACGGCGATGCCATCCAGCAGATGCAGCGCCGCGTGCAGGAACTGGAAACCGCCCAGCAAAGGCTGCTCACGCAGGCGAAGAGTCTGCGCAATATTGCCACAGCAACGACAACCAGCGAACAGCCGGCGCCCGCGGTGCCCGTAGTCAGCGGGCTCGACCTCGCCGAATCGGCCCGGGCCATGGCGCGGCTGGAAGGCGAGATCGCCAAAACGGCCGACGAATACAGCAAGCGGCCGCGCAAGAAATTTGTTGGCGCACGGACTGAAGAATACGGCCTGGCTGCCTATCTCGATGCCTGGAAACAGAAAATCGAGCGCATCGGCACGCTGAACTATCCGCCGGAGGCACGCGGCAAGCTTTATGGCGCCGTGGTGATTTTTGTCGAATTGCGCGCCGAGGACGGCAGCCTGTACAGCGCCGAGATTTCGCGTTCGTCCGGGCACAAGATTCTCGATCAGGCCGCACTGCGCATCCTCCGGATGTCGGCGCCCTTCGGCGCCATTCCGTTGGAGGCTCTGGGCGGAGCAACGGTGCTTTCCTTCGCCCGGACCTGGTATTTCACGCAGGGCGACGCCCTCAATACGGCCAGCAAATGAGCGATCTGTACTGCGTGTTCGGCAATCCGATTGCCCATTCGAAATCGCCGGCCATTCATGCCGCCTTCGCCGCGGTAAGCGGGCAGGATTTGATCTACGAAGCGCGCCTTGCTCCGGTTGACGGCTTTAAACGGGCGATTTCCGAATTCGTTGCGGCGGGGGGCAAAGGGGCGAATGTCACCGTGCCGTTCAAGGAGGAAGCGTTCCGTTTGGCGACGCGCCTGTCCGAGCGCGCCGCGCGGGCCGGGGCGGTCAATACGCTGGCCTTCAACGGCGCCGAAATCTTTGGCGACAACACCGATGGCGCCGGGCTGGTTCGCGACATTACGCACAACATCGGTTTTTTGCTGGCTGGCAAACGCATTTTGCTGCTCGGCGCCGGCGGCGCTTCGCGTGGCGTGATTGCGCCGCTGCTGGCTGAAAAACCGGCTTCTCTGTTCATCGCCAACCGCAGTGCCGACAAGGCTGTCGCCTTGGCGGCATCGTTTGCCGACATTGCCACGGTCGACGCCGGAAATTTCGCAAAAACCGCAGGCAACAGCTTCGATCTGGTCATCAACGCTACCTCAGCCAGCCTTTCCGGTGAAAGCCTGCCCTTGCCGCCGGGAATCTTCGCGCCGCGTAGTCTGGCTTACGACATGATGTACGGTAAAGGCGAAACGCCTTTTCTGGCCTTGGCCGGTGAGCAGGGTGCGGCGCAACGGGCGGATGGCCTGGGCATGCTGGTCGAACAGGCGGCCGAAGCCTTTTTCGTCTGGCGCAGCGTGCGTCCGGCTACCGTCCGGGTTCTGGCAGGCCTGAAAGCCAAGCTGGCGGCATGAGAGTCGTCGGCCGCTGGCTGAAATGGGCTGCGCTGGGTCTGCTCGGGTTATTCCTGATCTGGCAGTTGTGGCTGCTTGGCTGGGTGTTGTTCTGGGGGTGGGTCAATCCCGGCGAAACCCGGTTCATGGAAATTCGCCTGGCCGAATTGCACCAGAAGGCACCCGATGCCCGGCTCAAAAAGCAGTGGGTGCCCTACGAGCGGATTTCCATTCATCTCAAGCGGGCCATCATCGCTGCCGAGGATGCCAAGTTCGTCGATCATGAGGGCTTCGACTGGGAAGGCATGCAGAAAGCGCTGGAAAAAAACCAGAAAAAGGGTCGTTTCGTGGCTGGCGGCTCAACGATCAGTCAGCAACTGGCGAAGAATCTTTTTCTGACACCGACCAGGTCGTATGTCCGCAAGGCCGAAGAGGCGATCATCACGCTCATGCTGGAAAACCTGTGGAGCAAGCGGCGGATTCTCGAGGTTTACCTCAACGTGATCGAATGGGGCAACGGCGTTTTCGGTGCCGAGGCGGCGGCTCGCCACTACTACAACGCCAGCGCCGCCCAACTCGGGCCGGAACAGGCGGCACGGCTGGCCGGCATGGTGCCGAATCCGCGCTTTTACGACCGCAATCGCAATTCGCCCGGTTTGGGGCGCAAGACGGCGATCATTCTGGCCCGTATGCCAGGCGCCGAGGTGCCGTGAAATATCATCCTTGAAACCTCGGTTGACCGCTTATCCAGCCTTGGCCAGCCGCCTGCATACAGGCCTTTGCGCCTTCGAGGCGATTCACCCCTTGGCTGACAGCGCGACGTGGCCGCTGGCACGCCTGGTCGGTCGCCCGGTTTTGTCGCGCCTTCTTGCCGGCATGAGCCTGCTGCGGCGTCGCTTCGCGCCGGCCATCCCGCCCAGGCGCACCATCAGCCACGTCCAACCGAGGTTTCAAGGTTTAAAACAGAGGCTTGCGGCGTTTTTGGTGTTCACCCGGAAGGTGAGCCCAATTATCTACCCAAGTCTTTGCTTTTCCTCCGTGTCTCTGCGTCTCTGCGGTTCAACTGAGTTTTTCAGGTTCAAGGTTCAAGGATCACCGGAATAGGGGTTTTACGCGGTGATTTTGTCGGAACCCGGCTCTTCGCCCGGTGCTAAAATGCCCCACCTTTTGCGGCGCCGCACCATGAGCGAAGAAGCCCAGCTAACCGATACCGAAGACTTGCAGGAGCGCCTCGCCGAGGTGCAAACCCTGCTTGCCCGGCACAAGCTGGTCGAGGAACTGGTGCACCGGCAGGAAGGGCCGCGCCACGATCTGGTCGAGGACATGGTGCACAAGCAGCATCTGAATGCGCTGCAGGCCAGGCTGGACCCGATGCACCCGGCCGACATCGCCTACGTCCTCGAAGCCTTGCCGCAGGACGAGCGCCTGATTGTCTGGAGGCTGGTCCAGCCGGAGCTCGAAGGCGAAATCCTGCTCGAAGTGTCGGATGCCGTTCGGGAAACCCTGATCGAGTCGATGGGCCGCACCGAACTGGTCGCCGCCGCCGAAACGCTCGATGCCGACGAACTGGCCGACCTCGCACCCGACTTGCCGCAAGGCGTTATCGACGACGTTTTCCGCGGCTTGCCGATCGAAGAGCGCGAGCAGTTGCGCGCCGCGATGTCCTATCCCGAAGAGTCGGTCGGCTCGATCATGGACTTCGACATGGTGACCGTCCGCGAGGACGTCACGCTCGAAGTTGTGTTGCGTTATCTGCGCCGTTTTGACGAACTTCCCGACCATACCGATCAACTTTTCGTCGTTGATCGCAACGAGCACCTCAAAGGCGTGCTGCCGCTCAACATCCTGCTGGTCAATGAGGTCGATGTTGAAGTCGGTACGCTGATGCAGACCGATTTCGTCGAGTTTGAGCCCGACGACTTCGCCGAAGAGGCGGCCAAGGCTTTCGAGCGCTACGACCTCGTCTCGGCGCCGGTGCTCGACCCGGAGGGCAGGCTGGTTGGCCGCGTGACGGTTAACGAGGTGGTGGACTACATCCGCGAAGAAGCCGAGCACGAACAACTGGCCCAGGCCGGTCTGCGCGAGGAAGAGGATATTTTTGCCTCGGTCTGGGACTCGGTGAAAAACCGCTGGGCCTGGCTGGCGGTCAATCTGGTGACGGCTTTTATCGCCTCCCGGGTGATTGGCGCGTTCGAGGATTCCATCGAGAAGCTGGTGGCGCTCGCCGCGCTGATGCCGATTGTCGCCGGCATCGGCGGCAACTCGGGCAATCAGACGATCACCATGATCGTCCGCGCCATCGCCATGGGTCAGGTCCAGCCCGACGCCATGCGCCGCCTGCTGCGCAAGGAGCTGGGTGTGGCGACGATCAATGGCCTGATCTGGGGCAGCCTGCTCGGCATTGCCGCGTGGTGGCTGTACGGCAGCGTCAAGCTGGGCCTGGTGATGACCTCGGCGATGACGCTGAACCTGCTGCTGGCGGCGTCGGCCGGCGTCGGCATTCCGCTGCTGCGCCAGAAGTTCGGCGCCGATCCGGCGATGGGCGGTTCGGTGATGATCACCGCGCTGACTGACTCGGGCGGTTTCTTCATCTTCCTTGGCCTGGCCACGCTCTTCCTGATGTAGCGCTAGCACAGCCGGGCAGCCATTTCGATTTTGGCCCTTTTTTCCGGTTGACCGTGGGAATCAGTGCGTATCCGGCGTCAGGAGCTTCAGGCCGACGATGCCGGCGACGATGAGGCCGATGCTGACCAGCCGCGCCACTTCCTTCGATTCGCCGAACAGGAATATCCCGAGGATCGCCGTGCCGACCGCCCCGATGCCCGTCCACACGGCGTAGGCCGTGCCGAGCGGCAGCACCTTGAGCGACCAACCGAGCAGGACGACGCTGGCCGTCATCGCCACCAGCGTCGCGGCCGAGGGCCACAGGCGACTGAAACCCTCGGTGTATTTGAGGCCGACCGCCCAGCCGATCTCGCAAAGGCCGGCGACGAACAGGATCAGCCAGGCGGAACCCGGGCTCACTTGAGGGTGGCGAACCAGGCATCGGCGGCGGCGACGGTCGCTGCGATGTCGGCGTCGGAATGCGCGGCCGAGACGAAGCCGGCTTCAAAGGCCGACGGCGCGAAGTAGTGGCCGGCGGCCAGCATGGCGTGGAAGAAGCGGTTGAAGGCTTCCTTGTCGCAGGCCAGCACTTCGTCGTAGGTGCCCGGGCACTGCTCGGCGAAATAGAGGCCGAACATGCCGCCGATGTTCTGGGCGGAGAAGGCGACGCCATGCTTCTTCGCGGCGGCGACCAGACCGTCGCACAGCGCCTTGGTCTTGGCGGTCAGGGCTTCGTAGAAGCCCGGTGCCTGAATGAGCTTCAAAGTGGCCAGACCTGCGGCCGTGGCGATCGGGTTGCCGGACAGCGTGCCGGCTTGATAAACCGGGCCGAGTGGAGCGATCTGTTCCATGATCGCGCGCTTGCCGCCGAAGGCACCGAGCGGCATGCCGCCGCCAACCACCTTGCCGAAGGTGGACAGGTCGGGGGTGATGCCATAGAGCCCCTGGGCACTCTTCAAACCAACGCGGAAGCCGGTCATTACTTCGTCGAATATCAGCACGGCGCCTTGTTGTGCCGTCAGTTCGCGCATCGCCTTGAGGAATTCGGGCGTCGGCGCGATCAGGTTCATGTTGCCGACCACCGGCTCGACGATCACCGCGGCAATCTTGTCGCCATGTTGGGCGAAGGCGTCGGCCAGTTGCTGCGGATCGTTGTAGGCCAGCACCATGGTGTGCTGGGCAAGGTCGGCCGGCACGCCGGCGG
>JAUYEI010000025.1 GCA_030691385.1 Azonexus sp. | reverse complement strand
TATAGTCGCTATCTGCGCAAATACAAGTTATTTTAGTGACTACACTTAGAGGCCAAAAGAAAGCGCCGATTGCCCCTATTTAGCAGCAGGGGCGGGCGCTTCCGCGATACTGGGTGACTACAAAATCAAAAGAACTTCAGGTTAAAGATTACTCGCCAACGCCGGCATGCCTGTCCTGCCGTTGCGCCAGCGCTCTTGCTGAACGCGGCACCGGATTTGCCCGGTCTTTCAACAACCCATGCAGGCAGGCCGGATTGGCGCGGGCGCCGCTGGACTGGTAATCGGCGAGCACAGTTAGCCGGACACTTTCCGCTTCCCGGCCGACGACACCGGTCAGGTAGTCGAATAGGGCATCAAGCAGATTTTCCGGCGTCAGGCGGCTGGTCTGGCTGGTGCTTTGCCATAGCCAGTCGGCAAAGGCAAGGAAGGCATTGAAGGGCGACGGGCCGGCAAGCAGGAGAGGCAGGGTTTGCGGGAAGCGGCCCGAATTGGCGAGCAGGCCCCAGTAGCGGGCGAGGCGGGTGAAGCGCTCGACGGTCGGCACGTCGACCACGGCGGTTTGGCGGACGGTATAGGGCGGTTCGGCGTCGTAGACCATGCCGTGGGCAACGCTGTGGCGGACGATGGGCGTGCCGCGCAAGCGTTTGAGGACGCCGAGCTGGATTTCGTGCGGGCGCAGCGCGTACAGACGGTCGAAACCGGCGGCGAAGCTGACCAGCGTTTCGCCGGGCAGGCCGAAAATGAGGTCGGTGTGCAGGTGGGCGTGGCTGTGATTGACCAGCCAGGCCAGGTTTTCACAGGCTTTGGCGTTGTCTTGCCGGCGCGAGATGGCGTGCTGGACATCCGGGCTGAAGGTCTGGATGCCGACTTCGAACTGCAGCACGCCGGGCGGGAAGCGGGCGATCATGTCTTTCAACCGTTCGGGCAGATGATCGGGGATCACCTCGAAATGCAGGAAGAGATCCGGCGTCAGGCGGTCGAGAAAGAACTGGAGGATGGTCAGCGAGCTGTCGATCTTGAGATTGAAGGTGCGATCGACGAACTTGAAGTTGCGCGCCCCGCGCTCGTAAAGCGTTTCCAGCGCGGCGAGAAAACACGCCGGATCGAAGGCCCAGGCCGTCTTGTCGAGCGAACTGAGGCAGAACTCGCACTTGAACGGGCAGCCGCGCGAAGCTTCGACGTAGAGCAGGCGATGGGCCAGATCGTCGGCGCTGAACTCGGCGTAGGGCAGGGCGATGTCGGCCAGCGCCGGCTGCTCGCCGGGGATCGTTTTCATGAGCGGCGGCGGGCCGTCGAGCAGGGCGCGGCACAGCTTCGGAAAGCTGACATCCCCCCAGCCGGTGATCAGGTGGTCAGCGAGCCGGACGATTTGCTGTTCTGCCCATTCGTAACTGACTTCCGGCCCACCGAGGACGATCTTGAGGGCCGGGCGGGCGAGCTTGAGGCGACGGACAACCTCGGTCGTTTGCACGACGTTCCAGATATAAACGCCGAAACCGATGATCTGCGGTGCTTCGGCAAGCAGCGCGTCGACGATTTCCGGCACCGACCGGACGATGGTGAATTCACGCAGCACCGTCCGTTCGCGCAGCCCGGCGCCGCCATGCCGGTCCATGTTGGCGAGCAGGTAGCGCAGGCCGAGCGAGGCGTGGATGTATCTGGCGTTGAGCGTGCTCAGGATGATGGCGGGCGGCATTTCGCCATTTTGACAGCTTCGCCGACGCCACCCGCAGCGTTCCCACGGTCAACCGGAAAAAAGGCCCGAAATTGAAATCCGGGAGCGCGGTGAACCAAGGAGCCGAGAAATAACAAGCTGGACAAATAGGGGTGCGCTGGCGGGATGCGATGCAAGGCGCCGGTCGCGCCGCATGGCCATTCCCTGCAAGTGACCGGCAACGCCGCAGCGCGCCCGCCAGCACAGCCAGCATGTTCGCGTTATTGTTTCTCGGCTCCTGAAGCGCTGTCGGATCGGCCAAAGGCTAAAATGCGTCTTCCGTTTCGTTCGCTCCGCCCCATGCTGCCTCAACCCTCCCTGCTCGGCTGGCTTCCTGTCTGGCAACGCAATTTCCTGGTCTGGCGCAAGCTCGCCCTGCCGTCCATTCTCGGCAACCTGGCCGATCCGCTGATCTACATGCTCGGCCTCGGCTACGGGCTGGGCGCCATGCTGCCCAGCATCGATGGACAGCCCTACGTCGCCTTCCTCGCTGCCGGCACCGTCTGCGCCTCGACGATGAACGCCGCGACTTTCGAGGCCCTGTACTCGGCCTTTTCGCGCATGCACGTCCAGAAAACCTGGGAAGCCATCCTCAACACGCCGCTCGGGCTGGGCGATGTCGTCGCCGGCGAACTGTTCTGGGCGGCGACCAAATCGCTGTTCTCCGGCGCCGCCATTCTCGTCGTCATCACCGGCATGGGTTTGACCAACGGCCCGCTGGCGCTCTGGTCGCTGCCGGCCATCGTCCTCACCGGGCTGGCCTTCGCTGCCCTCGGCCTGATCTGGAACGCGCTGGCCCCGTCCTACGATTTCTTCATGTACTACTTCACGCTGTTCATCACGCCGATGACGCTGATTTCCGGCGTTTTCTTCCCGACCGACCAGCTTCCCGGCTGGCTGGCGCTGATCGGCGACTGGCTGCCGCTGGCCCAGGGCGTCGCCTTGGTTCGCCCGCTGCTCGCCGGTCAGGTGCCGGCTGACGCCCTGATCCACATCATGGCGCTGCTCGCCACCACCGCCGTAGCCTTTGTCATCGCCCTCCACCTGACCCGTCGCCGCCTGCTCAAGTAGACACAGTAGAATTCGCTAATGGAAATCCTGCTCGTCATCACCCACTGCCCGGACGAAGAAACCGCCAACGCCATCGCACTCGCCGCGGTCGAGGCCGGGCTGGCCGCCTGCGTCAACATCCTGCCGCGCGTCCAGTCGGTCTATCGCTGGCAGGGCAAGGTCGAATCGGCCTCGGAAATCCCACTGTTTTTCAAGTCGACCGCAGCAAACTACCCGGCGCTCGAAGCCAGAATCCGCGAACTCCACCCCTACGAGCTGCCCGAAATCATCGCCGTGCCGCTCAGTCACGGCTTGCCTGCTTACCTGAACTGGGTGGCGGCAGAAACACTCCAATGACCATGCGCCTCCTGTTCCTCGTTTTCGCCTTTTTCATCTCCCTCGCCCACGCCGAGGAATTCCTCGACCCGGCCGTCGCCTTCAAGCCCTCGGTCAAGGCGCTCGACGGCCAGACGCTCGAAATCAGCTACGAAATCGCCAAGGGCTACTACCTCTACCGCGACAAGTTCCGTTTTGCTGTCGACGGCGACACGGCCACCCTCGGTGCGCCGAGCCTGCCCAAGGGCAAGGAGCATAACGACGAAAATTTCGGCAAGGTCGAGGTCTATTACAAGACCGTCGCCATCCGCGTGCCGGTCGAGCGCATGTCCTCCGGCCCGTTGGCACTGAAACTGAACGTCACCTCGCAAGGTTGCGCCGATGCCGGCGTCTGCTATCCGCCGCAAACCCAGCCGCTCAGCGTCGAGCTGCCCGATCCGGCCAGCGCACCGGCAGCCGCGGCAGCCCCGGCCGACGGCGACGAAAGCGGCCAGATCGCCGCCACGCTCAAGAACGCCGGCTTCTGGACCAGCCTCGCCTTTTTCTTCATCGCCGGCCTCGGCCTGTCGCTGACCCCCTGCGTCTTCCCGATGATCCCCATTCTGTCCGGCATCATTGCCGGTCAGGGCCACAAGAACTCGCATGCCCGCGGTTTCGCGCTGTCCATGGCCTACGTCCTCGGCATGGCCGTCACCTATGCCGCGGCCGGCGTCGCGGCCGGCCTGAGCGGCACGCTGATTTCCGCTGCGCTGCAAAACCCGTGGGTACTCGGCAGTTTCGCGCTGGTTTTCGTCGTCCTCTCATTTTCGATGTTCGGCTTCTACGAACTGCAATTGCCGACCTCGCTGCAAAGCAAGTTGTCGGAAGAATCCGGCCACCTGCAGGGCGGGCGCGGCATCGGCGTTTTCCTGATGGGCGCGCTGTCGGCGCTCATCGTCGGGCCCTGCGTCGCCGCGCCGCTGGCCGGTGCACTGCTTTACATCGGGCAGACCGGCGACGCCGTGTTCGGGGGGGCCGCGCTGTTCGTCATGGCCCTGGGGATGGGCGCGCCGCTCATTGCCGTCGGCATTGCCGGCGGTTCACTGCTGCCCAAGACCGGGCCGTGGATGGAAGGCGTCAAGAAGGCTTTCGGCGTGCTGCTGCTGGCCACCGCCGTCTGGCTCGTTGCGCCGGTCGTCCCGCCGGTCGCTGCGATGCTGGCTTGGGCGGCGCTGCTCATCATCCCGGCCATCTACCTCCACGCCCTCGACCCGCTGCCGCCGCACGCCAAGGGCTGGCACCGTTTCTGGAAGGGCATCGGCATCGTCATGCTGCTGACCGGCGCCGCGCTGCTCATCGGCGCCCTGGCCGGTGGCCGCGACCCGCTGCAACCACTGGCCGGCCTGCGCGGGCAGGCCGTCGCCACCGAGGAAAAACGACTGCCGTTCGAGCGCATCGCATCGGTAGCCGAACTGGAGAGCAGAATCAAAACCGCCGGCAAGCCGGTCATGCTCGATTTCTACGCCGACTGGTGCGTCTCGTGCAAGGAAATGGAGCGTTTTACCTTCTCTGACCCCGCCGTTCAGGCCAAACTGGCTGGTTTCACCTTGTTGCAGGCCGATGTCACGGCCAATTCGGACGACGACAAGGCTTTATTGGCGAAATTCAAGCTGTATGGCCCACCAGGCATCATTTTCTACGATGCCAAAGGGCAGGAAAACAAGGCTGTGCGCATCGTCGGTTTTCAGGACGCCGGGCAATTCCAGAAAAGCCTGCTGCAACTTGGCGCCGCCGGCTAGACTTCCCGAGCTGATGGCCCGGCGGCCCATGGACAACAGCCTGGCAAGCCTTTGGAAAACATGACCTTTCGGCTAAAATTGGCGGGCTATGGAATCCATTGGCCTGATTCGCAATTTTCTCAAGGACCGCCTCGGTGTCGAGCCGGAAAATGTCGTTCCCGGCGCGGCGCTGGCTGAGCTGGGCGTGGATTCGCTGATGATGCTCGAACTGATGTTCGAGTTCGAGGACCGCTTCGGCATCAAGCTTTCCCGCGACATCAAAACCCCCCGGAGCGTTGGCGAGATGGTGTCGCTGATGGACCGGCTGATCGCCCAGTCGAAGAGCTGAGCCATGTGCCAGCGGCGGGTGGCGATTACTGGCCTCGGGCTGGTCAGCCCTTATGGCGGCGACCTCGCTGATTTCTTCAGGCATCTGTGCGCCGGCGAATCGGCCGTCGGCTACCTGCAGACTGACGACCTACCCCGGCCATTGTCGATGCCTTTCGTCAGTTGCCCCGCTTTCGATCCCGATGTCGCGCTCGGCAAACCGCTGGCCAGCATGATGGACCGCTTCGCCCAGTTCGCCATGGCTGCCGCCTTCGGCGCCTGGGACGACGCCGGCCTGCCGCGCAAGAACGAAGCTGAAAACCGCGACGACTGGGGCGTTGCCTGGGGCACCGCCCTCGGCGGCACGATGGCCTATGAAAAGGGTTATCGCGAACTGTGGCAGAAGGGCCGCGAACGGTTGTCGCCGCTGACCGTCCTGCTCGGCATGAACAGTTCGGCCAACGCCCACATTTCGATCCAGCTCGGGCTGGGCGGTGTCAGCATGAGCCACACGGTGGCCTGCGCCTCGTCGGCCATTGCCATCGGCGAGGCTTTCCGCCGCGTGCGCAGTGGCGAGGCGACGGTGATGCTGACCGGCGGCTCCGACGTGCCGCAGGCCTACGGCGTTGCCCGCGCCTGGGAAGCCCTGCGCGTCATGGCGCCGGGCGATGCCGAGACCTCGGCCACTGCCTGCAAGCCGTTTTCGGCCGAGCGCCGCGGCCTGGTGCTGGGCGAGGGCGGGGCGGCCCTGGTCCTCGAAGACTGGGACCACGCCGTCGCCCGCGGCGCCCGCATTCACGGCGAGATCGTCGGCTACGGAACGACCTGCGACCACAGCCATCTCGTCCGCCCGGAAGCCGAAGGCCAGATCCGCGCCATTCAACTGACGTTGGCCGACGCCGGCCTGACCGCCGCCGACATCGATTACGTCAACGCCCACGGCACGGCGACGGCCGAAGGCGACCCGGTTGAAGTCGCCGCCCTGAAAGCCGTTTTCGCCGGGCGCGCGGCAACCTTGCCGGTCAGCGCCACCAAGTCGATGCATGGCCACCTGCTTGGCGGCTCGGCGGCCATCGAAGCCATCGTCACCGTCCTCGCCCTGCGCGACGGCTCGATTCCACCGACCGCCCATCTCGGCCAACTCGATCCGGCCTGCACCGGCGTCGACCACGTGACGACGGCGCGCCACGGCCAGCCCTTGCGCGCCGCGCTGTCCAATTCCTTCGCTTTTGGCGGCAGCAACGCGGTCCTCGCGTTCCGCGCCGTCGACCTGTAACCCCACGGAAGCACCGCCATGTCTGAAGCCATTTCGCCGGAAATCATCGAAGCCCTGTTGCCGGAGGTTGCCGAGCTGATCGTCACGGCGCTCAACCTCGACGTGCCGCCGGCCGACATCCAACCGGATGCGCCGCTGTTCGGCGACGGCCTCGGCCTCGACTCGATCGACGTGCTCGAAATCGCCCTGGTCATTTCGAAAAAATACGGCTTCCAGCTCAAGTCGGACAACGAGGACAACCTGCGCATCTTCTCGTCGCTGCGCGCCCTGTCCGCCCACATCGCATCCCAGCGGGCCAAATGAGCCTGTCCCCGGGCCAACTGCTGCGCGGCCTGGCCGTCGTCGTCTTTCTCGCAGTCTGGGCCTTCCTGGCCCACACCGGCAGTGCCGGCGAAGGTTCCGCTGATCTGTCGGCACTCCTTGGTGTCGCCCCCATTGTCGCCGCCCTCGGCCTGCTGCTCTGGCGCAGCAGCCACGTGCTGCTGACCGGCACAGTCATCATTGCCATGCTCGGCGGGCTGGCCTGGCTGTGGCCGACCCTGCGCGAAAACATCGCGCTGCTCTTTTTCATCCAGCACTTCGGCACCAATCTGGCGCTCGGTACGCTGTTCGGGCGAAGCCTGCTCGGCGGTGGCGAGGCCTTGATCACCCAGTTCGACCGGGCCGTGCATCAGGGCGAACTGTCCGAGAACAAGCGCCGCTACACGCGCCAGTCGACGCTGGCGTGGACGTTGTTCTTTCTGGGCAACGCGCTCATTTCGGCCATCCTCTGGCTATTCGCCCCGCACACAATCTGGTCGATTTTTGCCAACCTGCTGTCGGCCCCGCTGCTCGCCGCCATGTTCATCGGCGATCACCTCTGGCGGCTCAAGGCCCTGCCGCCGGACGAGCGGCCGAGCTTCGTCCAGGTTGCCAGCGCCTACCGCATGCGCAACCAGCAGAAAGCGTCCGCCCCCGATCTCGAAACGCCGCAACCGCCCGCCACCCCGTCATGACCACCGTCCCACTGTTTGCCCACAGCGACCTCGACGCCGTTTTTGCCTGGTCGGCTGAAGGCCCGGTCAGTGTCGGCGACTACCTGGCCGATGCCCGCTGGCTGGCTGAACAATTGCCGGCCACCGGCTATCTGCTCAACCTCTGCCACGACCGTTACCGTTTTGCCGTCGGCTTCGCGGCCGGCCTGCTGCGCGGCATGACCAGCCTGCAACCCTCGTCACAGTCGGCGGAAACCTTCCGCCGACTGCAGGCCGAGTACGCCGGGCTGGTTTGCCTGTGCGACGGTGCTGCCGACACGCTCGACCTGCCGCGCCTCGATTTCCCGGAGACTCCCACGGTCAACCGGAAAAATCGGCCAAAAACGAAATCGGCCATCCCCGAGTTTCCGGCCGACCACCTCGCCGCCATCCTGTTCACCTCGGGTTCGACCGGCCTGCCGCAGGCCCAGCGCAAAACCTGGGGCAAGCTGGTCGCCAACGGCCGGGCTGAAGCCATCGCCCTCGGCCTCGACCGCCAGCCGCACGCCATCGTCGGCACCGTGCCGGTCCAGCACAGCTACGGCTTCGAATCGACCTTCCTGCTCGCCCTCCATGGCGGCTGTGCCTTCTGGGCCGGCAAGCCGTTCTACCCGCAGGACATCGCCGGCGCGCTGGCCGCCGTGCCGCAGCCGCGCCTGCTCGTCACGACGCCGTTCCACCTCTCGGCGCTGCTCTCGGCCGAGATCGAACTGCCACCCGTCGACCTGCTCCTCTCCGCCACCGCACCGCTGTCGACGACGCTCGCCGCTCAAGCCGAAGCCCGTACCGGCGCGCCGATGCTGGAAATCTACGGCTCGACCGAATCCGGCCAGCTAGCCAGCCGGCGCACCACCGCCGGCGCCACCTGGACTTTGCTGCCCGGCGTCCGGCTCGAACAGGACGGCGACGACACCGTCGCCTGCGCCGGCCACGTCGAAGGCCGCGTCGCGCTGTCCGACCGCATCGAACTGCTGCCCGACCAGCGTTTCCTGCTCCACGGCCGTCACGCCGACCTCATCAACATCGCCGGCAAGCGCACCTCGCTGACCTATCTGAACCACCAGCTCGGCGCCGTGCCCGGCGTCGTCGACGGCGCCTTCTTCCTGCCCGACGAGGAAGGTCCGGACGGCATCACGCGCCTGACCGCCTTCGTCGTCGCGCCCGGCCTTACAGCCCGCCAAGTCACGGTCGAACTGCGCCAGCGCATCGATGCCATCTTCCTGCCCCGGCCGCTCGTCCTCGTTGACAGCCTGCCGCGCAACAGCACCGGCAAGCTGCCGCGCGGCGACCTGCAGGCGCTCTACGCCGAGAAAGTCAGCCATGGCCGAGGCTGACTATCGCTGGCTGGTGCCCGCCGACCACCCGGCCTTTGCCGGGCATTTTCCCGGCCGGCCCATCGTGCCTGGCGTCGTCCTGCTCGACCGTGCCATCCTGTTCGCCGAAGAAATGCTCGGTAAGCCAGGCCTCAACTGGCAGGTCGGCAATGCCAAGTTTTTCAGCCCGGTCGGGCCTGAGGAAGCGCTCACTTTCTCGCTAACGACCAAGCCAAGCGGGGGCATTTCCTTCACCGTGCGCGCCGCCGAGCGCGACGTGGCCTCCGGCAGCCTGACCCCCGCCGCGCCATGAGCCGGAAAGAGCCGACCGACGCCGACTGGATGCGCCAGCAGGAACGCAGCAATCTCGCCATCCTCAAGCTCATGGTGTGGATTTCGCTGACCTTTGGCCGCGCCGTCGGTCGCCTCGTCCTCTACGGCATCGCCGCCTATTTCGTCCTCTTCTCGCCACGCGCCCGCCGCTGCAGCCGCGACTACCTGCATCTGGCGCTCAACCGCTGGGCCGAGTGGTCGGACGGGTTCCGCCACGTCTTCAGCTTCGCGAGCACGATCCACGACCGCATCTACCTGCTCAACGACCGTTTCGACCTGTTCGACATCGAGATCATCGGCAACGAAGCCGTCCAGAAAGTCGCCGCCGAGCACCCCGGCGCCTTGCTCATCGGCGCCCATCTCGGCAGTTTCGAAGTTCTGCGCGCCGTCGGCCGTGGCCAGCAGGGACTCAAGGTGGCGATGCTGATGTACGAGGAAAACGCCCGCAAAATCAATTCGACGCTTGAGGCGATCAACCCGGCAGCGAGTCAGGACATCATCGCACTCGGCCGCATGGATTCGATGCTGCAGGCCCGCGACCGGCTCGACGAGGGCTATCTCGTCGGCATGCTGGCGGATCGTGGGTTGGGCGACGATGCGACCGTGGACTGCGATTTTCTCGGCAAACCAGCGCCGTTCCCGCTCGGCCCCTTCCGCATGGCCGCCATGCTGCGCCGTCCCGTTTTCTTCATGACCGGCCTCTATCTGGGCGGCAACCGCTACCAGCTGCATTTCGAGCCGCTGGCCGATTTTTCGCAGACGAGGCGCGAGGAACGCGACGCGGCGATCCATGCCGCCATGCAACACTACGCCGACCGTCTGACCCATTATTGCCGTCTGGCGCCGTACAACTGGTTCAATTTCTTCGATTTCTGGCAGAAAAAATGATCAAACGTCTCCTCGGCTGTCTTTTTCTGTTGCTTCTTGCCCTGCCGGCCTCGGCCGCCTTCGATGTCGGCCAGCTCATGACCGATCTCGCCAAAAACAAGGGCGGCAAGGCGAAATTCACCGAGAAGAAGTACATCTCGCTACTCGACAAGCCCGTCGTCTCGTCCGGCGAAATGAGCTACACGGCGCCCGACCGGCTCGAAAAACGGACCTTGCAGCCCAAGGTGGAAACCCTGCTGCTCGACAAGGACATGCTGTCCATCGAGCGCGAGAAACAAAAATTGAGCATCAACCTGGCCAACCAGCCCGAAGCGCTGGCCTTTGTCGACAGCATCCGCGGCACGCTGTCGGGCAACCGCGCGGCGCTCGAGAAAAACTACGCCCTGCATTTATCGGGCACTGCCGACAAGTGGGTGCTCACACTGCTGCCCAGCGAGCAGAAAATCGCCGCCCTCGTGCTGCGCATCACGGTCAGCGGCAGCCGTGGGCTGGTCCGCAGCATCGAGTACCTGCAGGCCGACGGTGACCGCTCGGTGCTCAACATGGAGCCGATCGAGAGCAAATGAGCGCGGCGACCCGGGCTTTCCTGATCTGGCTGCTGGCCATGCTGGCCGGCGCCATCGTCGTCTGGAACAGCCACTTTTCGGCCGACATGTCCTTTTTCCTGCCGGGTCGGCCGAGCGCGGCGCAGCAGGTGCTGGTCGATCAACTCAAGGAAGGCGCCGTCACCCGGCTGCTCATGGTCGCCATCGAAGGCGGCGAGGCGGCGCAGCGGGCGGCCGTTTCGCGCCAGTTGCGCGGTCGACTGGAAAAAATGCCCGAATTCGTCGCCGTGCAAAACGGCCAGGCCGGCAGCCTCGATGCCGACCGCGATTTCCTGTTCCGCCACCGCTACCAGCTCAGCCCGGCCGTCAGGCCCGAGCGTTTCACCGTCGACGGCCTGCGCGAGAGCATCGCCAACAGCGTCGATCTGCTCGCCTCGCCGGCCGGCATGATGATCAAGCCCTTGCTGCCGCGCGACCCGACCGGCGAAATGATCGAACTGCTTTCCGGCCTCAGTTCTGGCGCCCAGCCCAATGTGCGCGAGGGCGTCTGGGCCTCGCACGACGGCGAACGGGCCATGCTGCTGATCCAGAGCGCCGCCCTCGGCTCCGATACCGACGCCCAGGAAGAGGCCATCGCGACCATCCGCCGCCAGTTTGCCGAAAGTGCGCAATACGCCGGCTTGAGCGACGCCCGCATCGTGATTTCCGGCCCCGGCGTCTTCGCCGTCAAAGCGCGCGAAACGATCAAGAGCGAGGTCAGCAAGCTGTCGGCGATCAGCACGCTGGCCATCATTGCCGTGCTGTTCTTCGTCTATCGCTCGGGCCGGCTGCTCAGCCTCGGCCTGCTGCCCGTGCTCAGCGGCGCGCTGGCCGGCATTGTCGCCGTCAGCCTCGCCTACGGCACGGTCTTCGGCATCACCGTCGGCTTCGGCGCGGCGCTGATCGGCGAGGCGGTCGATTACTCGATCTATTATTTCGTCCAGTCCGGGCGGCTCGGCGCGGCCGAATGGCGGGCGCGCTTCTGGCCGACCATCCGCCTCGGTGTGCTGACCTCCGTTTGCGGCTTCGCGGCGCTGCTTTTTTCCGGCTTCCCCGGCCTCGCCCAGCTCGGCCTCTACTCGCTGAGCGGCGTGCTGACCGCCGCGCTGGTCACCCGTTTCATCCTGCCGGCGCTGGCCGGCAACGATCATCCGGTGCGCGACCTGAGCCACCTCGCGCCGCCGCTCAGGCAGGGCATCCGGGTGCTGCAGGGCCTGCGCTGGCCGGTGATTCTGCTCACCGTCGCGGCGGCCACGGTCCTCGTCATCAACCGGAATGAGCTCTGGCATCCGAACCTGTCGGCCCTGAGCACGGTCAGCGCCGAAGACTCGGCCACCGACATGGCCCTGCGCGCCGACATCGGCGCCCCGGATTCGCGCTACATGGCGGTGATCACCGCCCCCGACCGCGAAGCCGCATTGCAGGCCGCCGAACGGGCCGGGCAGCAACTCGACGTGCTGGTGGCAAAGGGCGTCATCGGCGGCTACGACAGCCCGGCCCGCTTCCTGCCCAGCCAGGCCATGCAGGCCAGCCGCCGGGCCAGCCTGCCAGCCGGCGACGAACTGGCGGCGCGTCTCAAATTGGCGCAGGCCGATTCGCCGCTCGCCGCCGGCAAGCTCGGCCCCTTCCTCGACGAAGTCGCCAGGGCGAAAGAGCAGGGCAACATCACCCGCGAATCGCTCAACGGCACCAGCCTGGCGCTGGTCGTCGATTCGCTGCTCATGCAGCGGCCGAACGGCTGGAGCGTGCTGCTGCCGCTGCGCCCGCCCGCCGGCGTCAAGGGCGTGGATATCGACATCGAACCGGTACGCGCCACACTGGCCGGCAGCGGCGCGCTGTTCATCGACATGAAGTTGGAGTTCGACCGGCTCTACAACGATTATCTCGACGAAGCGACGCTGCTCTCGCTGGCCGGTTTCGCCGCCATCGTCGCGCTGCTCGCCGTCACCCTGCGCTCCCCCCGCCGGCTCGGCGCCGTCCTGCTGCCGCTGCTCCTCGCCGTCATCCTGGTCATCGCCGGCGTGCATCTGGCGGGCGAACAGCTGCACCTCATGCACCTGATCGGCATGTTGCTGATCGTCGCCGTCGGCTCCAATTACGCGCTGTTCTTCGACCGGGCCGGCGATGAACACCGGCTCGATGCGCCGACGCTGGCCTCGATGGCCATCGCCAACCTGACCACCGCCATCGGCTTCGGCACGCTCGCCCTGTCCAGCGTGCCGGTGCTGCACGCCGTCGGCATCACGGTCGGCCCGGGCGCCGTGCTGGCGCTGCTCTTGGCGGCCTGTTTTTCGGGGAAAGAACGTGCTTGAAGCCATTCCCACGGTCAACCCGAAAAAAGCGCCAAAAATGAAATCTCACGTTTCACGTGAAACCGCCGCATGAGCGCCGCGCTCCGCACCCTGCGCCATGACGGTGGCGGCGACAGCCCGCCTGACAGCCTTCTCGTGCTGCTCCCCGGTGCCTACATGACGCCCGAGCATTTCGTCGCCAACGGCTTTTTTGCCGATGCCAGCGTGCGCCACCTCAAGCTCGACATCGTCGCCGTCGACCTCGGCCTCGATGCCGTGTCGAGCGGTGATGCGCTGCCGGCGGTCATCGAGCAGATTCTGATCCCGGCCCGCGCCAGCTACCGGCAGGTCTGGCTCGGTGGCATTTCGCTCGGTGGCCTGCTCGCGCTCTGCCTCAACGCCGATCATCCCGGCCTCGTCGATGGCCTCTGCCTGATCGCGCCGTACCCCGGCAGCCGGCTGACCACCAACGCCATCAAACGCGCCGGCGGCCTCGATGTCTGGCAGCCGACGGCCGTCGACCTGAGCGACCCCGAGTTCCGCGCCTACCACTGGCTCAAGGCGCCGCCGGCCGGTTTCCCGGTTTTCGTCGGCTACGGCACGGAAGACCGCTTCGCCGAAGGCATGCAGGGCATCGCCGAACGCTTCCCGGCCGCCGCCCGCTGCGCCTTGCCGGGCGACCACGACTGGCCGGTGTGGCGCGATTTGTGGGAACATTTTCTCAACCTTGGCCACTTCGCCGCCTGACATGACTACGCCCTGGAAACCGACCCTCGCCATCAAAGCCACGCTCGCGACACACGCCGCGGCAGCCGTCGGCTGCCTGCTGGCGCCGAGCATCTGGCCGTGGGCGGTCGGCGCGCTGGTCATCAACCACGCCATCATCACGACGGCCGGCCTGCTGCCGCGCACGACGCTGCTCGGCCCCAACCTCAACCGCCTGCCGGACGAGGCCGTCGCCCGCCGCGAAGTGGCCATCACCATCGACGACGGCCCCGATCCGCAAGTCACGCCCCGAGTCCTCGACCTGCTCGACGCCGCCAACGCCAAGGCCACCTTTTTCTGCATCGGCTGGCGCGCCCGCGAAAACCCGGCGCTGTGCCGCGAGATCGTCGCCCGCGGCCATCGCGTCGAAAACCACGGCGATAGCCATTCCAAAGCCTTCGCCTTCTTCGGCCCGGGCCGCATGAAGGCCGACATCGCCGCGGCGCAAGCCACCTTCGCCGAGATCACCGGCCAGCCGCCGCGCTACTTCCGCGCCACGGCCGGCCTGCGCAATCCCTTCCTCGACGCCGTGCTGCACAAGCTCGGCCTCAAGCTGGCGAGCTGGACGCGCCGCCCTTACGACACGCGCTGCGGCGACCCGGACACCGTTTTCCGGCGCCTGAGCCGCGACCTCGGCCCCGGCGACATCCTGCTCCTGCACGATGGCCACGCCGCCCGCACGGCGGATGGCCAGCCGGTCATCCTCGCCGTCCTGCCGCGCCTGATCACCGCGCTGCGCCAACATTCACTCAACCCCGTCACGCTACCCGACGCCACCTCATGACCAAGCGTTTCCTGTGCACCCTGCTCGACGAAGCCAGCCGCCCCTTCATCGGCGGCGGCCATTTCGCCTACCACTACGCGCGCGGCAAGCTGTCGTCCGACAGCATCTTCCGCGAGATCCTCAAGCGCGGCCTGTTTCCGGCCGAAGGCCGTTACCTCGACCTCGGCTGCGGCCAGGGCAGCCTTTTTTCCTGGCTGCTCGCCGCCCGCAAGCTCTACGAAGCCGGCCACTGGCCGAAGGACTGGCCGGCGGCGCCCAAGGCGCTGAGCCTGCGCGGCATCGAGCTCATGCAAAAGGACGTCGACCGCGCCGCCCGCGCTTTCGGCGCCGACCACCCGGTCCTGCGCATCGAGCAGGGCGACATGACCAAGGCCGATTTCGGCCAGGCCGACGTCATCACCATCCTCGACGCCCTGCATTATTTCGACCATGCCCACCAGAAGGACGTCATCAAGCGCATCCGCGCCGCGCTGCCGCCCGGCGGCCTGTTCCTCACCCGCGTCGGCGACGCCTCGGCCGGCCTGCCCTACCACCTGTGCAACTGGGTCGATCACGCCGTCACCTTCGTGCGCGGTCACCGCCTGCCGCGCCTCTATTGCCGGCCGCTGGCCGAGTGGATCGCGCTGCTCGAAAGCCTCGGCTTCACGGTCGAGACCGACCCGATGAACGACATCAAGCCCTTCGCCAACGTCATGCTGGTCTGCCGCGTGCCAGCCTGATCGAATGCGCCAGCCGACCCGCCTTGTCGTCCTGGCCGCCGCACTGCTTGCCACGCTGGCCGGCTGCTCGCTGTTCGAGGAAGGCGAGGAGGAGGAGGGCAACGCGCTGCCGCCCGACATGGCGCGCCGGGCCGATGGCAAGACGGCGTCCACCTGGCCGACCTCGCTGGCCGAAGCCGCGGTCAAAAAACGCATCGTCCGCCTCATTCCCGCTTACGCCAAAGACCGCCAGGGCTGGGCCGACGACCTGCACACGGCGTTCAGGACGCTCGAAGTGCCGCACGCGACGCAAACCTATTGCGCCGCCATCGCCGTCATCGAACAGGAGTCGAGCTTCCAGGCCGACCCGAGCGTGCCCGGCCTGCCCAACATCGTCCGCCGCGAACTCGAGAGCCGGGCCGGCCGCTACGGCGTGCCGGCACTGCTCGTCAATGCCGCGCTGGGCAAGAATTCCCCGGACGGCAAGAGCTACAACGAGCGCATCGATGCACTCAAAACCGAAAAGCAGGTCAATGCGCTGTTCGAAGACATGACCGGCGAACTACCGTTCGGCCGCCAGCTCTTCGCCGACTACAATCCCGTGCGCACCGGCGGGCCGATGCAGGTCAGCATCGATTTCGCCACGCAGCACGTCAAGGAACGCAGCTATCCGTATCCGGTAGAGAAAAAGTTGCGTGACGAAGTGTTCACCCGGCGCGGCGGCGTCTATTTCGGCAGCGCCATCCTGCTCGACTACGAGGTGCCCTACGACAGCATCGTCTATCGCTTCGCCGACTTCAACGCCGGCCGCTACAGCAGCCGCAACGCGGCTTTCCAGCTCGCGCTCGGCAAGCTCACCGGCAAGGCGCTGGCCCCGGACGGCGACCTGCTGCGTTACGAGGACGGCAAACCGGCCTCGGTGCCGAGCAGCGTCGAGGAAGCGGCCATCGGCATCGCCAGCAAGCTCGACATGAGTCGCCCGCAAATCCGCCGCGACCTGCTCCTCGAAAAAACCGCCGCCTTCGGCCGCAGCCCGCTCTCCAACCGCGTCTTCGAACTGACCGAACGCAGCGGCCGCCCTGTCGCCCGGCAGGCCATTCCGCAAATCGACCTGAAAAGCCCGAAAATCACCCGCAAGCTGACCACCGAATGGTTCGCCAAACGCGTGGAAGGGCGCTACAAGACCTGTCTGACGCGGAGCAGTGGCAAGTAGGCATTGCCACGGTCGACCCGAAAAAACGGCCAAAATCGAAATTCCCTTCGGTCCGAAAAACCGCTTGAAAGGCATCAAGCGTTAAGCTAGGCTACACACATGATCAAGACCTTCCGCCACTGCGGCATTGAAGCCTTTTTCACGACCGGGTCCAAGGCCGGCATCCAACCGCATCAGGCAGCAAAGATTGCCCGCCAGCTCAAGCACCTGGACCGCGCCAAGCGACCGGAAGACATGAATGTACCGGGCTGGAAACTGCATGCACTGGCGCACGACCTCGCCGGGCACTGGTCGGTCTGGATCAATGGCAACTGGCGCCTGACCTTCAGTTTCGATGGTGAGGACGCCATCCTGGTCGACTATCAGGACTACCACTAGGAGCGCTCATGGCACGCATGTTCAACCCGCCGCACCCCGGCGAAACCCTCAAGGAAGACATCCTTCCCGCCCTGAACCTCTCCGTCACCGACGCGGCGAGGCAACTCGGCGTCACGCGAACCGCCCTCTCGCGGGTACTCAACGGCCACGCCGCCATTTCCCCCGAAATGGCCCGGCGCATCGAAGCCTGGCTAGGCACCGACCGTGGCGGCAACGCCCGGCTCTGGCTGGGAATGCAGATGGATTACGATCTGTGGGCGGCGGAACAGCGCCCGGCCCCGAAGGTTAGCCGGGCACCGGAGATGGCAGCGCAGTAGCAGTTGAATCCAACCGCTCATTAACCTTGAAACCTCAGTTGACCGCTCATCCATGTCTGGTCTGCCGCGTGAATACGGGCTCCCATGCCTTCGATGCCATTCACCCCTTGGCTGACAGCGCTACGCGGCTGAGGTTTCAAGGATAAAACGACTTTCCCCGACGCACCACCGCAATGGCCGCCGTTTAGCGTAGGTCGGACCAAGGTTTTCTCTTCCTGAATGCCGGATTCTCCCTCTGATAGAATCCGGACACCCCATTTCGAGCCCCATCGTGACGCCACTGCTGCTTTCCGCCTACACCGCCACTACCTGCCTCGGCCGCGGGCTTGATGCCACGCGCGAGGCTTTGCGTTCCGGGCGGAGCGGGCTGGTGCCGTGCGCTTTCGAGACGGTGCAGCTCGATACCTGGATGGGCGAGGTGGCTGCGGTCGACGCTCAAAAACTGCCGAAATCGCTGGCCGACTACGATTGCCGCAACAACCGGCTGACGCAGATGGGGCTGGAAACCGACGGTTTTGCCGAGCGTGTGCGCGAGGCCATCGCCCGTTACGGCAAGACGCGGGTCGGGATTTTTCTCGGCACCAGCACGGCCGGCATTTTGCAGACCGAGCTGGCTTATCGCCGGCGCGATCCGGAAAGCGGTGCACTGCCCGACGATTTTCACTACCGCACGACGCACAACTCCTTCTCGCTGGCCGAATTCACGCGCGATTATTTCGGCCTGGAAGGCATGGCGATGGCCATCTCGACCGCCTGCTCGTCGAGCGCCAAGGTCTTCGCCGCGGCTGCTCGCCAACTCGAACTCGGCAGCATCGACGCGGCCATTGTCGGCGGCGTCGATACGTTGTGCCTGACCACGCTTTATGGCTTCGCCTCGCTGCAACTGACCTCGGCCCAACCCTGCCGCCCGTACGATGCGACGCGCAACGGCATTTCGATTGGCGAGGGCGCCGCTTTCGCGCTGCTCGAACGCTGCAACCAACCGGCCGCCGGCTCGATACTCCTGCTCGGCACCGGCGAATCGAGCGACGCCTATCACATGTCCTCACCACACCCGGAAGGGCTGGGTGCCAGAATGGCCATGGAAGCCGCGCTGCGCTCAGCCGGGCTGAGTGCTGGCGACATCGATTACATCAACCTGCACGGCACTTCGACGCCGGCCAACGATGCCGCCGAGGGCAAGGCCGTCAGCGCACTGTTCGCCAACCGCGTACCGTGCAGTTCGACCAAGGGTGCCACCGGCCACACGCTGGGCGCCGCCGGGGCGGTCGAAGCGATCATCTGCGCGCTGACGCTGACCGACGGCTTCATGCCCGGCAGCCCGGGCACCGAGAACGTCGATCCGGCCATCACCGTCGATTACCTGTTGAAAAGTCGTGACGGCACGGTTCTCCAGGCACTCACCAACTCTTTCGGCTTCGGCGGTAGCAATTGCAGCCTGATTCTCGGAGTCGCGCCATGAGCCGCCCGCTGACTGCCTGGATCGAAGGCATCGGTTTCCTCGCCCCCGGCCTGCCCGACTGGCCGACCGCCCGCGCCGTTTTGCGCGGCGAGCAAGCCTACGAAAACGCGCCGTCCGTCCTGCCGGCACCGAGCATCCTGCCCCCGGCCGAGCGCCGGCGGGCCAGTCGGGTCGTCAAGCTGACCCTGGCCATCGGCCTCGAAGCCGCCGCCCATGCCGGCGCCGATGTTGCGACGCTGGCCACCGTCTTTTCCGCCTCGGGCGCCGACGGTCACAACTGCCACGCCCTGTGCGAGCAACTGGCCACCGACGATCGCCAGATTTCGCCGACCCGTTTCCACAATTCAGTCCATAACGCCGCCGCCGGTTACTGGGGCATCGCCACCGGCGCGATGGCGCCTTGCCAGGTCATCTGCGCCTACGACGCGAGCTTCGGCGCCGGCCTGATCGATGCGCTCGGTCAGGTCGTTCTCGACCGCCAGCCGACGCTGCTGATCGCCTACGACAGCGAATATCCCGAGCCGCTGTTTGCCAAACGCCCGGTACCCGACGTGGCGGGTGTTGCACTGTTGCTGACACCTGAGCGCAGTGAGCGCTCGCTCGCATCGATTACGTTCAGGCCGGACACCACGGCCGCCGAGCCGCTGACCGACGCCGCACTGGAAGCCCTGCGCGTGTCGATTCCGGCCCTGCGGGCGCTGCCGCTGCTGCAAAAACTAGCGCGTTGTGAAGGTGGGAAAATCTGTCTCGACTACTTGCCGCCGATGCAACTATCGATCGATATCGAATGTTGCTGACCGATCCCCACCCCAACCCTCCCCTTCAAGGGGAGGGGGTTTTATTCTGCGCATGGGCACACCACTAGACCGCGCCTGGATCGCCGCCCACATCCCGCATCAAGGCAGCATGTGCCTGCTCGATGCGGTGAAGGATTGGTCCGACACGGCCATCGCCTGCCGCGCCACCAGCCACACCGACCCGGCCAATCCATTGCGCGCCGAAGGCCGGCTGGGGGCCGCCAACGGCATTGAATACGCCGCCCAGGCCATGGCCATCCACGGCGCGCTGATCGCTGGCGACGATGCCAAACCGCGTCAGGGCTACCTGACCAGCGTGCGCAGCGTCAGCCTGCATGTCGCACGTCTCGACGACCTGCCGGGCGAACTGGACGTGCAAGCCGAGCGCCTGTCGGGCGACAGCAACAACATCCTCTACCAGTTCTCGCTGAGCCACGCCGGCCGCTGCCTGCTCGAAGGCCGCGCCGCCGTGGTGCTCGATGCCGCGGCGCTGGGCTGAGAATCCCACGGTCAACCGGAAATAATGGCCAAAAAGGAAATGTCATCCTTGAAACCCCAATTGGACATGGCTGATGGTGCGCCGGGGCGGGATGGCCGGCACGAAACGACGCCGCGGCAGGCTCATGCCTGCAAGAAGGAGCGCCAAAGCCGGGCGCCCGACCGGGCGTGCCAGCGGCCATGTAGCGCTGTCACCCCATGGCTGAGTCGCTTCGGAGGCACGGAAGCCAGTAGTTTCGCAAAGGGTCAGATATGGACAAGCGGTCAATTGAGGTTTCCAGGATGATAAAACGTGCTCTCGTCACCGGCGGCAGCGGCGGCATCGGTGCTGCGATCTGCAAGCGCCTGGCGGCTGACGGCCATCACGTCATCGTCCATGCCAACCGCAGCCGCGAGAAGGCCGAAACCGTGGTCGCCGAAATCATCGCCGCTGGCGGCAGCGCCGAAGCCGTCGCCTTCGATGTTACCGAACGCGCCGCGACGGCGGCCACCCTCGAACGCCTGCTCGAAGGTGGTCCGATCCAGATCCTGGTCAACAACGCCGGTATCCACGCCGACGCCGTTTTCCCCGGCATGAGCGCCGAGCAGTGGCATTCGGTCGTCGACGTCTCGCTCAATGGCTTTTTCAACGTCACCCAGCCGCTGACCCTGCCGATGATCCGCACGCGCTGGGGCCGCATCGTCAATATTTCCTCGATCGCCGGCATCACCGGCAACCGCGGCCAGGTCAATTACTCGGCCGCCAAGGGGGCATTGCACGCGGCCAGCAAGTCGCTGGCGCTCGAGCTGGCCAGCCGCGGCATCACGGTCAATGCCGTGGCGCCGGGCATCATCGCCACCGACATGATCGCTGGCGCCTTCGATGCCGAGGCGATCAAGAACCTGGTCCCGATGAAGCGCGCCGGCAAGCCGGAAGAAGTGGCCGATCTCGTCGCCTTTCTCGCCTCCGACCGGGCTGCCTACATCTCCGGGCAGGTCATCTCGATCAATGGCGGCATGATCTGAAACCAGCCTTCGGGCGCACCGAATAATTCATCTTGCATGCTCCGGCCCGATGCCGGATGATCGGATTCAACCCGTCGCCCAGGAGAATCCGCCATGCCGAATTTCTATCCCCGCGTTACGTCGAAAACGTCGTCCGAGTCAAAAACACCGGCGCCCCTCGACTTTTTCCAGAACCCTTTGTCCGCCTGGCAATCGTTCCAGATGCCGCTGTCCGGCGATGTCACGCAGCCGTGGTCATGGGCATTCGGCCCGACCACCACCCAGCTCGGGCTGTTCAACATCAACCTCGGGCGCAGCGGCAACCCCGAAATCGAGCAGGAAGTGCTCGATGAAGTCGGCAGCTACGGCAAGCAGCTCGGCTGCATCGGCGACGCGCTGGCCGTGCTCATCAAGCACGTCAAGCTCGATGAACTGGCGCCCGCCGAGCGCGATGCGATCACCAAGTTGCGCTTCCAGCTCGAGGCCATCGCGCAGATCAAGGCCGGCCACCGGACGGCGAAAAAGGTCACGAAACGCGCCTGATGGCGTTTGCCCGGGGCTAGAATGAGGCTGCCGAAACCTTGAAGGAGGAGTCCATGAATCCCCCAAAAGACAGCCTGAGCCTGCACGACGCGGCGCTGGCCCTGGCCACCGGGCCGGATGCCGAGCACGAGGTTGAAGTCGAACTGGCCCACGCCATCGAACATGGCGAGCTGCGCGCCAACGTCAAGCGCTGGGCGACCGAGCAGTGGGAGGGCCGGCAGTTGCCGGGCAATATCAACCGGCTGGAAACCTTCATCGAGCGCGCCGAACTGGATGCCTGGCAGCGCCGCCGCCAGCCGGCCTGAACGATTCAACCGGCGAGCAGTTGGCTGATTTCCTGAGTGCTGGTGGGCCGGACGACGCGGCCGATTTCCTGACCGTCGCGCATGAGGATCAGCGTCGGCCATAATTTGACGCGAAAAGTCCGCCCGAGCCGACGGCCCGGGCCATCCTCGACCTTGATGTGGCGGAGTTCGTTGCCGCCCAAGGCGGCCTCGATGAAGGGCTGGGCACCCTGGCAATGCGGGCACCAGTCGACGCCGAATTCGATGAGCAGCGAGCCGGGCAGGGCATCGATTTCGGCCCGGTCCGGTGCGGTTTCGGCGTAGTTGGCGAGATAGCTCATGGCTTTTTCCTCAGGCAGAACGCAGGATCAGTTCTTTCAATCGCGCCAGCTTCGGGGCGACCATGGGCACGGTCAGCATGGTGCTGACCACGGCCATGAGGAGCAGGGCGGTGAAGGTTTCGCTGGTAATGATCTGCTTGTCGAGCAGGATGTTGGCGAAAATGATCATGATCAACGCCTTGGTCTGCAGCAGCCAGCCGATGATGCTGGCCTCGCCGGGCGCCCAGTTGAGAATTTTGCCGGCGATGCGGACGCCGATCAGCTTGCCACTGACCGAGGCAAGCAGCAACACGGCGGCGGCGATGAAGACGGCGGCGCCGCCGACATCCCAATTGGTGCGCAGGCCGGTGGACAGGAAGAAGACGGGCATGACGACGAGCAGTACGTGGTGGCGCAGCAGGTCCATTTTTTCCTGATCGAACCAGTCGGCTTCCATGCTTGCCCCGGCCAGGAAGGCGCCGACCATGAAGTGCAGGCCGGCCCAATCGGCGCCGAAGGAGACCACGGCGAGCCAGATCAGCGCGACATACCAGCGGTCGCGTTCGGCCAGCCGGCCCATGAGCTTGTGGAAGAGCCAGGCGGCGACGACGAAGGCGATGAGGAAGGTGCCCTGGCGGCCGATCCGTTCCCAGTCCATGAGGATCAGCGCCAGCACGCCCCAGATGGCGATGTCGTCGAGGCTGGCGTAGCGCAGGATGCGCTGGCCGATGGGCTGGCGCAGTACCTCCAACTTTTCCATGAGCAAAATGAGGATGGGCAGGGCGGTCACGGCACAGGCCATGCCGACGCCGACGACGAATTGCCAGGTCAGCGCTTTCGGGCCCATCCAGCCATCCACCGTCAGCATGAGCGCCGCGGCCGCGCAGCCGAAGAGCAGCGGCATGCCGAGCGCCAGGCCGGCCGTGATGCCGCTCTCGCGCCGATGCGCCCAGGCCTTGCGCAGATCAAGCTCGATGCCGGCGATCATGACGAAGAGCATCACCGCCCACCAGGCGATGCCGTTGAGCGACTGGATGACGGCCGGGTTGAAGACGAACTGGTAGTACTCGGGGAAGGCCTTGCCGAGGATGCCCGGCCCGAGCAGGATGCCGGTGATGATCTGGACGACGACGAGCGGCGCGTAATAGTCGGTCTTGCCGAGCCGCCAGATCAGCCAGGGTACGGTGAAGATGATCGTCATGGCGATCAGGAAAATTTCAGTCGTGTTCATTTTGCCAATGGCTTGCCGGGGTCAGGCGCCAATCAAACATGAATTCCGGCCGGGTCAGGGCTTGCGGCCCAGATACTCGCGAAAGACGCCGAGGGTGACCGAGCACGACACATCAACAAAACCGGCACGCCGCATGGCGTCGAGAATCTGCTCCGATTCCAGGGCCAGTTCGATGGTGTCGCCGTAGTATTCCCAGAGCCGCTTGACGTCGGCCTGACTGCGCATCAGGCGAGCCAGGAAGGGCACGACGCCGCGAATATAGCCACGCAGGAGCAGTTGCCCGAAACGGCTCTGCGGCCGGCTGATTTCCATGATGCAGGCGCGGCCGCCGGGACGCAGCACGCGGTGATATTCACTGAAGGCCAGGTCGAGATCGCCGACATGGCGGAGGGCGTAACCCATGGAAACGAAATCGACATGGTTGTCCGGCAGGGGAATCGATTCGGCGTAGGCTTCGATGGTTTCGACGTTGAGCTTCTTGCGCAGTTCGGCCAGCATGCCGGGTGACGGATCGAGCGCCAGCAGGTGGCCGCTTGGTCCGATCAGGTGCTGCCCTTCGGCGGCCACCAGGCCGGTGCCGGCCGCGACATCAAGCAGCGTCATGCCGGCCGCCAGACCATTGCGGCGCAGGACATCGCGCCGATACCAGGCGCCGCTGCCCAGGGCGGTGATGCGCTCGGCCTGATCGTAGCCGCCGGCGGCCTGGTCGAACATCACGCGCGTCGCCGCCCGGCGCTCGCTTTCGCCATCAAAATACGCCTGCAGGCGAGGGTCGGACTTCAGGGCAGCATTCGGCGCGGTGGATTCGGTCATGTGGGGATTCGATCAGGAGGTGGTTTGCAGGCGACGCCATGCAAGAAGTGGCAGGCGGATGACAAAGCCGAGAAAAAGCCGGGTATGCATCCAGGTCAGGAGCGCATTGTCGCGCAAGTACTTGAAGTGGGAAACACCGCCCTCGTCGGCCCGGAAATAACGCACCGGGGCATCGATGTTGAGCGGCCGGACACCGGCCCAGCACAGGCGGACGACGGCTTCCGGATCGAAATCGAAGCGCCGCATGAAGCGGTTGGCGCGCATGATCCTGATCAGCGGCATGACGGGATAGACGCGGAAACCGTAGAGCGAATCGCCGATGCCCATCCATAGCGTTTCGAGATTGGCCCAGCCGTTCGAGACCTTGCGGCCATTGACGCGCAGGGCCGGTGCATCGGCGGCGAAGACCGGCTTGCCGAGCACCATTTTGTCCAGTTCGGCCTGCGAGGCGGCCATGAAGGCCGGGATCAGGTTGGCCGGGTGCTGGCCGTCGGAATCCATGGTCAGGGCGTGGGTGTAGCCGGCGGCCGCGGCCAGCGTGATGCCTTCGAGCACAGCCGCGCCCTTGCCACGATTTTCCGGCAGGACGATCACTTTGAGACCGGCATCGCTGGCCGCCAGCGCCTGTAGCTGCTCGGCGCTGCCGTCGGTACTGCCATCGACGACGACCCATACCGGCGTCCACTGCGTGCGAGCGGCCTGCACGGTGGCGAGCACCTTGGGGCCGGGGTTGTAGCTGGGGATCAGGACGAGGTGGGTGGTTGAAGCGGCGGGCATGGTGAAAAGGCGTGGGGCAGGGGATCAGGCAGCGAATGCTACGGTCGACCGGAAATTTTGGCCAAATTCGAAATGAAAATAGGCGTCGAGCTCGGCCGTGAAGGCCTGGATGTTGGTCGGTGGGGCAAAGCGCCGGCCGAGGCGGACCCGGCAGGTGAGTGGCAACTCGGGGCGGCGGAAAAGCGGCCAGGCCTTGCCGAGATACGGGCTCGAAAATTCGATGAGCAGGGTCTGCACGTCGACCTTGCTGCGGCTGGCAATCAGCCCGACGCTCGGCGAGCTGGCGTCGAAGGGAAAATCGAGCGTGCGTGAACCTTCGGGAAAGATGACCAGATGCGCGCCTTGCTCCAACTCGTCGCGCCCCCCGAGGATCATGTCGAGCGCCGCGTCGTTGCGGATGTAGCGGGCCAGCCGGGCGGCGGCGCCGAACAGCAGGTTGTCCATGAGCGCCGCCTTCATGACGCAGACGGCGTTGGGCAGCCGGGAGACGATCAGCACGGCGTCGAGCAGGGAAGGGTGGTTGGCGGCAACGATGAGCGGCCCCTGGTCACGCAGGCGGTCGATCTCGGTCAGGTCGAAGCGACAGGCGCAGAAGACGGTCAAAATGCGCAGATAAAGCCGAAAACCCCATGAAATGGTGGCCCGGCCGACCGTTTGGCCGAGACGCCGGGGCAGCAGGAAATCAAGGACCAGCGCGCCGGGCAGCCAGATCAGGCAAAGCACGGCCAGCGTGCCCAGACCGACAACCATGGCCAGGTACTCGTAGGCCATCCACAGGGGATGGCCTGGGCGCGAACGATCAGTCATCGACCTTGACGCGGGTCGACGACTCTCCGAAAACCCAGGTGAAGGCGATGCCGGCGGCGAAGTAATCCTTCTGGCGAACGAGCGGACTGTTCTCGAAAGTGGCGCCGCTCAGGTTGTCATAGCGCACGAAACCGCCGACCCAGTATTTCGGGAAGCGCTTGGACAGCGCGGCAAGGTACTGCGTGCCGGCATAGCCCGCCCCGGCTTCATAGGCCGGGCGGTCGGCCGTCGCGTACTGCGGGGCGACGGTGTAGTAGTAGGCGTGCTGGCGCTTGTCACCGAACAGCGGGCCGGCCAGCATGCCGAGGTTCCAGCCGGCCATGCCGGGAATGTCGGTGATATCCATGTTGAGCTTGGGATGAAAAACCCAGCCGATGCTCTTCGGCGAGCCTTCGACAGTGATGGCGGTGCGCAGCGGCAGCAGCAGCTTGACGAAACGGGCGCGGCTCTCCGAACGCCAGAAGGTGACGTCCATTTGCGGCCCGATCTCGAAGCTGCCCTTGAGATTGGACATGCCGGCGCGGGCCGTGATGTCGCTGCTGCTCACCGGCGGCGAGAGGGCCAGGCTGACCGTCAGGTCGAGCCGGTCGGAATCGAAGAAACTGCCGCGGATACCCTGGCGGTCGGCCTTGAAAAACTCGCCGTGGTAGGTGAAATGCGGCACCGGCATGAGAAAGTTGTGGGCCTGGTCCGAGCCGCGATAGGACGGGAAGCTGAAGGCGGCCAGGCCGGCCCCGAGTACCCACAGCGGCCGGTCACCGGCGGCCAGCGCGCCGCTCGCCATGGCGGCCATTCCCAGCGCGGCCAGCGCGCCCTTGTTCAATTTTTTCGACATGGTCATCAACTTCCCTGCAACGCATTCGAGGCCATCGCCTCGATTTCCAGCAACAGATCATGCCGGCAGATATCGGCCTGCATGTAGACAATTTCCGCCGGGCCGACCAGCGGCGCCAGCGTTTCGCGGATGACCCGGAAATCGGCGGCCTGACGGACATAGACGCGGTAGGAAAGATCGGTCAGCGCGTACGGCCCGCTGCGGGACTGAAGGTTGGCCTCGGCGACGACCGCCGCGACGTTGGCCATGGCCTCGCGACACTGCCCGGCGACGTCGCCCGGGAAAATCGTCTCGTGGCCAACAATGCTCGCCGTACCGGAAATGAAGAGGATTTCCTGGCCCTGCGGATAAACCAGTGCGCCGCGCGAAAAGGTCGGGCTGCGCGGGCCGTAATCGGCCGGGTAGTTGTAGGCGCTGATCTGACGCGGGTTCTCGAGCGGCACGGCGGGTGTCGTGCCGGCCATGAAGGCAATGCTCAGCGGGCTGCCGGCCAGGCCGATGGCGCAGGCCGCCGGCACGTTGCCGGTGGCGCCGCGATGGCATTCGAGAAAGGCATCCTGGCGGCCGATGTTGAACTGGCGGTAGCGCTCCAGGCCGTCGGTTTCCAGATTGATTGCCGACAGGTAATTCCATACCCGCCACAGATGCGGTACCTGCTCGGTGTCGAGCAGCCGGAAGATGCGGCTGTAGGCTTCCTCGCTGGCCGCCTGCAGGGGCGAACCCTTGGCCGAGGCGGCGAAATCGGCTTCGTCGAGTTCGATGACGCCATAGAGCAGGCCATCGGCGCGCCGCCAGACGATGCCCTCGCAGTGCCCGGCGATGACTGCCTGATCGCTCAGCCAGGTTTCATGGATGGCCGCCGAGGTGGCCCCGAGCAGCGGGGCAAATACCCGCTGCACGGGCCAGGCCGGCACGGCACCGCTGGGCGGTTCGCCGACCAGGGCGCCACCGAGTTCACTGCCGGTTTCACGTGAAACGGCAGACGGCGAGGATACGAACCGGAGAGCCACTATGCGTTGTAAACGACCGCGTCGTCGACCTTGCGAATGTTGAAACGGCGACGTTTCCAGCCCATGAAGGCTTTCCTCGGCTGCATGATGTTGACAATGTAATAAAGTATCTTGAAGGTCATGATCGATGACCAGATCGGCGTCTTGCCGAAGATGTCGCCGGCCAGCATGGAGAGCACGGCTTCCTTGGTGCGGAACAGGTTGCGCGGCCCCATGAAGAATTCGCGCATGATCGGGTTGGTCACGCGGTAGATGAACCACGAGAATTCCTTCGGCCCGTGCTTCATGAGCGCATCGAATTTCTTGAGCGCGGCCGGCGCCCTGGCCGGGTTGCTCAGGCAGGTATCGATGGCTTCGGCGGCAATGACGCCGCTGTTCATGGCAAGCAACACGCCGGACGAGAACACCGGGTCGATGAAGGCGTAGGCATCGCCGAGCATGACGTAGTTGTTGCCGTGATTGCGCTCGGAAACATAGGAGAAGTTGCCGGTGGCCTCGACTTCGTTGATCAGCCTGGCCTCTTTCAGGCGCTCGCCCAGCTTCGGGCACAGGGCGAAGCCGTCGCGCAGGAATTGTTCAAGGCTGCGCTCGCCCTTGGTTTTCATGTAGTACGGCCAGGTCACCATGCCGATGCTGGTCACGTCGTTCTGCATCGGGATGAACCAGAACCAGCCGTGCTCGAACCAGAAAATGCTGATGTTGCCTTCGGCGACGCCCTCATGGCGCTTGCAGCCGGTGAAATGGCCGTAAATGGCCGAGCTGTTGTGCTTGGGGTTGCGGTGCTTGATCTGGAAGCGGTTGGCCAGAAAGGTGTCGCGACCCGAGGCATCGACGACGAAACGGGCCTGCCACTCGGTTTCGCTGCCGTCGTCATGCATGGCACGGACAGTGGCGGTGTTGTCGGGCAGGAAATCGACCGCCTTGGCCTTGCAGCCTTCATGGACTTCGACGCCTTTTTTCGCGGCGTTGCGGATCAGGACGGTGTCGAACTGGTCGCGCCTGACCTGGTAGGCGTGGGGCATGGTCTTGTCCCAGGCCTCGGCGAAGACGAAGAGCGACGGCATTTCATGGTGCGGCGAAACGAACTCGGCGCCCGGCTTGTACATGCCGATGGCTTTCACTTCCTCGGCGATGCCCATGCGCTCGAAGAGCGGCAGGTTGGCCGGCAGCAAGGATTCGCCGATATGAAAACGCGGGTGGTGCGCCTTTTCGAGCATGACCACCTGGTAGCCCTTTTCGGCCAGCATCGGGGCCACGGTACACCCGGCCGGCCCACCGCCGATGACCAGCACATCGCACTGCCTGCGCTCCACTCCCTGCACTTGTTCCATCATGGAAACCCTTAGTTTTTCTCTGCGGCGGCGATGAGTTATTTGCCTTTGTAGGTCATGGTGCCGACTGTTTCGGAATGGCCGTCGATCTTGCTGACAATTCCCTTGGCCCAATACACGTAATAGGGGCCGAAGCTCGACCACCAGTAGCGCCAGTAAGGACCATCCAGGCGCGGATTTTCGTTGGTTTGCGGATGGCCGACCGCCATGATGACCTGTTCCCTGGTCATGCCCTTCATGAGTTGGCCCTTGGTGATCGCCGCCCGCACGGCCGGTGAAAACTTGGCCATCTTGACCTTCGGGTCGTCGAGGACGACCAGCTTGTTGACCCACTGCTCGGTCGTTTCCTCGGCCCGGCCATAATCGTGACCGAGGCGATACGGCTTGCCCTCGACATCGATGTTGGCGCGATAACCGTCGATCTTCAAAACCTTGATCGGCGTGCCGGCGGGAATGAAGGGCAATTGGGCCAGATTCGAGTCGCTGATCCAGTCACCCGAGTAATGCAGGTTGCAGCAGGCGTAACCGCTGCGCACGGCCGTTTCCTTTTTCGCCTCGGCTACCGGCTTGCCGTCTTCCGGCCTGGTTTCGTTGCCCTTGCAGGCGCCCAGTGCGACGACGACGCAGGCTGCCACGGTCAACCGGAAAAAACAGCTAAAAATGAAATTTTCCTTCATGTCAGTGCTCCCCGATGCCCATGACGAAAGAGGGGCGATTATACCGCTGCCTGTACGGCTGGCGGCGTACAGCATGCCGAAGCTTCATAGACAACGGGAATGATCTGCTTGGCCGCATCGCGCCGCGTCAGCTTGACCGGCGACAGCGAGACAATGTTGTCGATCAGCAGTTCGGTCGATAGCTGCGGCTTGAGGCCGAGCGGCTGGCGCGGATGCAGCTTGAATTCACGTGCCGCCTTTTCGAGCTGCTCCTTGTTGGAACTGAAGTAACGTGCTGCGGCGATGGTCTCCGGCAGGTGCTTGAGCACGTGCCAGAGACTCCAGCGATGTTGCCACAAGCGTCTGGCGAAGCGGCGCCGATAGCCCTTGCTGTCGTAGAAGCGTTTGACGTGCCAGTTGTACAGCGCATCCATCTCTTCGCGCGACTTGAAACCTTCCGGCAGATAGACGAAATTCAGGCAGTTCATGAGGCGCCAGTCTTCGACGAAATCGCCGGTCGGATCGTTGATGCACTCGTCCCAGATCGGCGCACCGTGCAGCGGGCTGAACTTGGTCATGTTCATTTCATCGAGTTCGAGCGACAGGATGAAATCGCTCGTCGTCCGCACGGTTTCCGGTGTTTCGCCGGGCATGCCGAAAATGAACAGGCCCTTGGCGCGCAAGCCCGCGGCGTGGATCGAGCGCACGGTTTCGCGCACCGCTTCGAGCGTGACGCCAGCCTTGTGGCGCTCCATCATGTCCGGATCGGCCGACTCGATGCCGATCGACACCATGAGCGCCCCGGCCTTCTTGAGTTTGGCCAGCATTTCATCCGAGGTGTGGCCGGCGCGGATGGCGCAGTTGAACTGCATGCTGAGCGGATTTTCGATCAACAGTTCACACAGATCGAGGACACGCTGTTTCTTGGCCGTGAACAGATCGTCGTACATGTTGATGTGCCAGACACCGAAGTTGTCGCGCAAATACTTCATATGATCGTAGATGTACTGCGGCGAATTGGTCTTGTAGGCCCGCTCGAAAACCGTCCGGTCGCAGAACGAGCAGGTGTAGGGACAACCGCGCGAGGTGATCATTGTCGCCCCGTGGCGCTTTTCATAGGCAAACAGCGGCAGATGATAGGCGTGCGGGAAGCCGGCCAGCTTTTCATAAGCCGGGAAGGGCAGTTCATCGAGGCTCGTGATGCGGTCGCGGCGCGGATTGGCGACGATCCCCCCGGCCTCGTTGCGCCAGATCAGGTTGCCGATCGACGCCAGCGGTTTGCCATCAGCCAGCTCCAGCATGGCGCCTTCACCCTCGCCGATGACCAGATAATCGATTTCCGGAAATTTCTCGAGGATGGGCGCACCGAGCGACGAAACATGGACATTGCCGAAAACGATCTTGATCTCCGGCCGCCGCTCACGAATATAGGCAGCAATCTCGAAAGCATCCATGAAACCCGAGGTCGTCGCCGAAAAACCCACCATTTCCGGGTCGGTAGCCAGCACGATCCCGGCATTCTCGGCCGTCGTCGGCGGTGCATACGGGCCAAGACAGTCATGTAGCTGCACGCTATGTCCGAATTTTTCCAGCCATGAGGCCAGTTGCATGATGCCGATGGGGGGCATGCGGTTGGCCAAAACCGAAAAATCCGGTTGGCCGGGCACGAAATTGAAGCCGGCAGGATGAACAAGCGTGACGCGCATCGGGTTTCCTCAAACGAAGTGGCTGAATTTTATTTGAAAATGCCAGCTCACTTGAGTTCCGAAAAAAGGTTTACAAAAGCCTGAACGTATCCCAGCAAAATTTCACGATCAAGACAGTGACCGTGATCAGGAACGCCAAAGCTGAACCACATCCTTGGATCCAAGTTCTGGGTTCAGGTTTCAAGTTAGCGCGGTGTACAGGGTTTTTGATAATAACTATATGTAAACCTACTACTGAGAATAACTTAGCAACAAGTCTGTGAATAAAATAACATTCTGTTTTATTTTCAATAACTTGAATGTACTTTATCCCGCTTGGTAACCCACTGGCTTGCCTGTGGATGGATTCCGGATAGTTTTTCGTTTTTTGAAAACAGACGACTTGCCCACAATTGCTGGACAGCTTGTACACAGGCTTGTCTACAGCTTCAAAACACCCTATCAATGAAAAATCATGAACACCGCTTTGGCCCGTAAATGCAAAACCCGGCGCAAGGCCGGGTTGATTTTCTCATCAATTTTTCTTGTTGCCCGCTTTGGTGCCAATATCGATCAAAGCTCCCTGTAGCCAACGATCTGACTACCTGCAGCGTCAAAAGTGGAAGGTGATGGAGCCTGTTTTCGTTCCGGCAAGATGCTTTTCAGAAAATCTTCGGTAAGAAACTCCAAAGGATCTCGGGTACCCAGTACATATTCGGATCGACGGGCTGTGACTACGACAAACAACTCCGCGTCGATCTCATAAGCTGTCAGGTATGAAGTCCGGATAATCGACGCTTGCGGAAAGCGGGGGTTCGAACTTGCTACTTCGCCTTCAATACACGCAAGGTACTGACCATTTTCCGGCTCTTTCGCGTGAACGATTCTCCAATGGTTGAGTACATTACGAGTATTCATTTGAAAGTCATGAAGCGAATGTTGGTTATTTTCCGATGCAAAACCGACTGAAAATCACACCCAGCAGGTCGTCGGCAGTGAATTCGCCGGTAATCTGACCGAGGGATTGTTGAGTCAGACGAAGCTCTTCGGCAAAAAGTTCGAGAGCGGGAAAACTGCCTTCCACAATATTTCGAGCCGCAGCGATATGTTCCTGTGCAGCTGACAAGGCACGCAGATGGCGCTCACGGGCGATGAAAACATCTTCGGCCTGATGCCACCCGGCAATGCGCAACAACTCCTGGCGCAGCAGGTCTAAGCCCTCGCCGGAACGCGCAGACAGGGAAATCGCCGTGGTATCGGACTCATCGTGTCGTTCAGCCTGGGTGCCGGAAAGGTCAATCTTGTTGTAGATGGTGACCCGCTTCAGGCGTTCTGGCAGACGGGAAAGAATTTCCTGATCGGCAGCGCTGACGCCGGTTCTTGCGTCAACTAGCAGAAGGACCGCATCGGCCCGCTCAATCTCCTGCCAGCTACGAGCAATCCCTATCTTTTCAACCTCGTCTTCGGTCTCGCGAAGGCCGGCGGTATCGATAATGTGCAGCGGAATACCTTCGATTTGAATGGTCGAGCGCAGGGCATCGCGGGTGGTACCGGGGATAGGCGTGACAATGGCCAGATCGTCGCCAGCCAGCCGGTTGAGCAGCGAAGACTTGCCGACGTTGGGCTGCCCGGCCAGTACGACATGCAGACCGGATTGGAGCAGCTTGCCCTGGCTGGCGCGGTCGAAAATTTGCGCCAGCTTGAGTTGTAGCGTTTCCAGACGACCAAAGGCATTGGCCGCCTTGAGGAAATCGATGTCTTCTTCCGGGAAATCGAGCGTCGCCTCGACCAGCATGCGCAGGTTGATCAGTTCGTCGTTGAGTTCGCCGATGGCCCGCGAGAATTCGCCCTGCAACGAACGGACGGCGGAGCGGGCAGCGTTGCTCGTGGCGGCATCAATGAGGTCGGCAACGGCTTCGGCCTGGGCCAGATCCATCTTGCCGTTGAGGAAGGCGCGACGGCTGAATTCGCCGGGTTCGGCCAGCCTTGCCCCGAGATCGAGACAGCGGGCGAGCAGCATCTGCATGACGACCGGGCCACCGTGGCCCTGTAATTCGAGAACGTCTTCGCCGGTAAACGATTGGGGGTTCGGAAAAAACAGCAATATTCCGCTGTCGACCGTAGCACCATCCGCCGCCATGAAGTCAGCCAGCGTTGCGTAACGCGGTTTGGGTGTCTTGCCGGTCAGCGCAAAAGCAAAGGGCAGCAAATTGCTGCCCGATACGCGGATGACGCCGACACCACCACGGCCCGGGGCCGTAGCGATGGCGGCGATGGTGTCCGCGGGTATCACACCACCCACACCTTAGGCTTTCGCGTCGTTGGCAGGCTTGCTGCCAGCGTCGATAAGCCGTGTTATGTGCCATTGCTGGGCAATGGAGAGCACGTTGTTGACCACCCAGTAGAGCACCAGACCGGCCGGGAACCAGAAGAACATGACACCGAAAATCAGCGGCATGGCCATCATGACCTTGGCCTGGATCGGGTCCGGCGGCGTCGGGTTGAGTTTGGTCTGGATAAACATCGAGGCCATCATGATGATCGGCAGAATATAGAAGGGGTCAGGCGAAGCCAGATCCTTGATCCATAGTATCCACGGCGCATCACGCATTTCGACGGCGCCGAGCAGCACCCAGTAAAGGGCGATGAAGACCGGAATCTGGACCAGAATCGGCAGGCAGCCGCCGAGCGGATTGACCTTCTCGGTCTGGTACATCTTCATCATTTCCTGGTTCAGGCGCTGCTTGTCGTCGCCGAAACGCTCTTTGAGCTGCATCAGGCGCGGTGTCAGGACCTTCATCTTGGCCATTGAGCGGTACGAAGCCGCCGACAACGGGAAGAAAATGGCCTTGATGATGATGGTCAGAATGACAATCGCCCAGCCCCAGTTGCCAACCAGCTTGTGGATTGCTTCCAGCGCCCAGAAAATGGGTGCGGCGACCACTGTCAGCCAGCCGTAGTCGACGACCAGATCAAGTCCTTCGGCTACCTGTTTGAGGGCTGACTGTTCCTGCGGACCGGCATACAGGCTGACCGAAGCCTCACCCTTGGCACCTGGCGCAATTTCGGCGACCGGTATGATGACGCCCGTCTGGAAGACGTTGCTGCCTTCGACCTTGCGCATGTAGAACTCGCGCTGGGTCTTTTCCTTCGGCACCCAGGCGGCCACGAAGTAATGCTGGACCATGGCCAGCCAGCCATTGTCGGCCGTCTTGGCAAATTTGGCCTTGTTATCGGCAATTGCGCTGAAATCGATCTTCTGATACTTCTCCGCGTCGGTAAACACAGCCGGGCCGGTAAAGGTTGACACCATGGCGGTTTCACCGGCCGGCGCCACATCGTCGCGCTGTAACTGGAAGTAGGCGTGCGGGGCAATGGCCTTGTCGCTACCGTTGGTAATTTCCCAGGCGATATCAATCAGATAGGAAGCACGTGTGAAGGTCAGAATCTTGGCAACCTTGAAGCCATTCTGATCCGTCGATTCCAGACGCAGTTTCAGTTCGTTTGCGCCCTCGGCCAGCGTCGTGGCACCTTCGACACGCTTGAATACCGAGCGATGCGTCGGCAAACCTTCGCCGATCAGTCCGGCCTGTGCCTGATATTTGTGCTTGACGTCGAACAGGACAAAAGTCTTGTCCTTGTTGTCATGTTCCTTGTACCTGAGCAACTCGAGTTCGACCACATCGCCGCCCAAGGCGGAAACGGTCACTTTGAGCAGATCAGTCGTGACCGTGAAAGTCTCGGCGGCAGAAACTGGCGCAGACACTGCAGGTACGACGGGAGATCCCTTGGCCTGCAACGAAGCAGACGGGGTCGGTGCGGCACTGCCCGCGGGGGTTGTTGCCGCCGCATCGGTGGCCGGCTTCGGCTGGTTGTATTTCTGCCAGTTTTCCCAGAGCATGAAGCTCGAGAAAGTGAAGATCATAACCAGTATCAGGCGTCGAGTATCCATGAACAACCTACAAAAGAATTCTTGAATCAGGGTACGGGATCATACCCACCAGGATGCCATGGGTGGCAACGGCCGACTCTTTTCAAGCCCAGCCAGCCACCCCGGAAGGCGCCATATTTCTGTACAGCTTCCACCATGTATGCCGAGCAACTCGGCACGTGACGGCAGCTTCGCCCGAGAAATGGGCTGATCGCGTATTGATAGACGCGAATCAGAGCAATCAACAGGTACTTCATCAATCTTCCCGCTTCGGCCGAGGCCGTTGCAGTTTATTCAGCAGGGCCAGGAAATCTTCGGCCAGCAACTTGCCGTCGAGCGGTGCCGGCTTTGCTGCCAGTCTGACTACCAGATCGACAGCCGGCAAGCCTGCCAACCGCAGCCGGAACTGCTCGCGAACCACGCGCTTGACCTTGTTGCGGTCGACTGCCCGTTTGAGCAGTTTTTTGGCGACGACAAGACCCAGCCGTGCTTCGGTATTTCCTTCGGGGCGCGGCTGATAATGCAGCATCAGCAGCTTGCCTCGAATTGCCCTCCTGAAACCAAAAACGGATGAGAACTCATCCGTTTTTGTCAGGCGATAGCGTCGGGCGAAGGTTTGTTCCACCTCGCCGAACGTCCGGTTTATACGGCCAGACGCGTGCGACCCTTGGCGCGGCGAGCAGCAATGACTGCACGGCCACCCTTGGTGCGCATACGGACCAGGAAGCCATGGGTGCGCTTGCGGCGCACGACCGACGGTTGATACGTGCGTTTCATGTTGTTATCCCTTGATGTGCGAAGAAAAACGCGTGATTACACCCTGTTTGAAGGTGCTTTGTCAAGATCAATTATTTTCCAAAGCTGTGGATAACTTCCCGGATGGCGGGTAGAATCTTGGCTTCGCTGGTCTCCGTCCGGTCATCAGCTAAATCAAAAAACATTTTTTAAATCAAGTATCTAATAACCGCCATCGAGGTCAAAATCGAATGCGCGGGGAGGAGTGTTTTCGTCAATGGCCGGTTTCTGGGAATCCTGTTTGCAGCGCTTCGAGCAGGAATTGCCCGCGCAGCAATTCAATACCTGGATCAGGCCTTTGCGGCTCGAAGGTGAAACCACGGCCCTGGACGACGGCCTGCGCCTTATTGCGCCGAATACCTTCATATTGAAGTGGGTGCGTGACCGTTACCTGACGCGCATTGAAGAATACAGCCGCAGCTTTTTCTCCGGCCCGGTCAGCATTGCGCTGGTCATCGGTGGCGGAAAAACAGCCAGCCGGGTTGAAACCGGTGGCGAGGCGGACGAAAAACCCGCAAGCAAGTCAGCGGCAAGCAGTGAAAAGAAAGCTGCGGCGCCTGAAAAACCGCGCGCCAAGAGTGGCAATTACGAGAAGTCCCGACTGTTTCAGTCTTTCACCTTCGACAATCTGGTGGTCGGCAAGGCCAATGACCTGGCGCGTGCTGCAGCCGTCCAGGTGGCCAATAATCCCGGTGGTGCCTACAACCCGCTGTTTATCTACGGTGGCGCCGGCCTTGGCAAGACCCACCTGATTCACGCCATCGGCAATGCCATCGTCGCCGAAAACCCGGAAAAAATCGTCCGTTACGTTCATGCCGAGGATTACTACTCGGACGTCGTGCGCGCCTATCAGCAAAAGTCATTCGATACCTTCAAGCGCACCTATCGTTCGCTCGATGTCCTGTTGCTCGACGATGTCCAGTTCTTTAACGGCAAGAATCGTTCGCAGGAGGAGTTTTTCTTCCTGTTCAATGCGCTGATTGAAGCGCGCAAGCAGATCATCATCACCTGCGATACCTATCCCAAGGATATTAACGGGCTCGATGACCGTCTGGTCACTCGCTTCGACTGGGGTCTGACCGTCCAGATCGAGCCGCCGGAACTGGAAATGCGCGTCGCCATCCTGAAGAAGAAGGCAGAAGCAGAAGGTATCCACCTTGATGATGAAGTTCCATTCTTCATCGCCAAGCATTTGCGTTCCAATGTGCGCGAACTGGAAGGTGCCCTGAAAAAGGTTCTGGCCTACTCGTCTTTCCATGGTCGGGCTATCGCGCTGGATCTGACCAAGGAAGCGCTCAAGGATGTCATCGGTTCGGCGCGCAATGTCGGCATCGACAATATTCAGAAGACGGTGGCCGACTATTACAAGATGAAAGTTGCCGAACTGTTTTCAAAAAAGCGCACCCGCGCCATCGCCCGGCCACGTCAGGTCGCCATGTGGCTGTGTCGGGAAGTGACGTCACACAGCTTTCCGGAAATCGGCGATGCCTTTGGCGGCCGCGATCACACGACGGTCATTCATGCCGTCAAGACCATCGATGCCCTGCGCATCAAGGAAAATGAACTCAACCACGACCTGCATGTGTTGCTGCAGGTATTGAAAGGATGAGGCTGTCGATAAGTCTGTGGAAAAGCTGTGGGTCAATTGTGGATCATATGGAGTTACCCACTTTGTGGGAAAATTGTCCGGATTTCACCCACAGGCAATCCAGTCGTTTTCGCAGACCGTAAAATCTGATTCAATCATCTGAAATTAAACAATATTTTTCAGTTATTCACAGAATTGTTCCCGATATAGTCTACTTAGGAATTTAATTTATGGTTCTTATCAAAACCCAAAGAGACACGCTTCTGGCCCCGCTGCAGTCGGTATCGGGAATTGTCGAGCGTCGTCATACGCTGCCTATTCTTTCCAATGTGCTGCTGGAAAAGAGGGGTGATCGCCTGACCCTGTTGGCGACTGACATCGAAATCCAGATCACCACGAGTACCGAAGGTGCCGGTGGCGATGGTGACGGTGCGGTGACGGTCGGTGCCCGCAAGCTGCAGGAAATCCTGCGTTCCCTGCCGGATACCACCGAAGTCAGCCTGGTTCTCGAAGACAAGCGTCTGCTGGTGCGCGGCGGCAAGAGCCGGTTCAGTCTGCAGACCCTGCCGGCCGACGATTTCCCGCGCATGACGGTCAATGAAGGCGAAACCAAACAGTTTTCGATTTCGCAAAAGGCTTTCCGCCAGCTGATCAGCAAGACCCAGTACTCGATGGCGGCGCAGGATGTGCGTTACTACCTGAACGGCCTGTTGTTGCTGGTCGAAGGCAAGGAGCTGCGTGCCGTGGCGACCGATGGTCACCGTCTTGCCTACGCCAGCGTCGAGATCGACACCGATCTGCCGCGCCAGGAAATGATTTTGCCGCGCAAGACTGTGCTCGAACTGAACCGCCTGCTGCTTGATAACGACGATGCCTTGAACATCACGCTGACGCCGAACCAGGTGCGCTTTGCTTTCGGTTCCGTGGTGCTGGTGTCCAAGCTGATCGACGGCAAGTTCCCGGATTACGAGCGCGTTGTCCCGGCTACGCTGAAGAACCACATGAAGGTTGGCCGTCAGACGTTGATGCAGGCAATGCAGCGCGCCGCTATTCTGACCAACGAAAAATTCCGTGGCGTTCGCGTCGTTCTGGGTGAAAACAGCCTCAAGCTGATCGCCGCCAATGCCGAGCAGGAAGAAGCTGTCGAAGAAATCGAAGTCGACTACACCGGCGATGTCATCGATGTCGGCTTCAACGTCGGCTACCTGCTCGACGTGCTCAACAACATCCACACCGAAGAAGTCCAGTGGAGTTTCAACGACGCCAATTCCAGCGCCCTGATCACCGTCCCCGGCAACGACCGCTTCAAGTACGTCGTGATGCCGATGCGCATCTGATCTATCCAGCACCAACCCAGGAAGGCCTGCCCAGCCGGGCAGGCCTTTTGCAGTTTCACGTGGAACCAAAACAATGAGTGAAGAGAACGTCCCGCAAGCGGAATCGCCGGCCTATGGCGAAGCCAGCATCCAGATCCTCGAAGGCCTGGAGGCCGTCCGCAAGCGCCCCGGCATGTACATCGGCGACACCTCCGACGGCTCCGGTCTGCACCATCTGGTCTTCGAAGTCGTCGACAACTCGATCGACGAAGCGCTGGCCGGCCATTGCAACGACATCATCGTCACCATCCATACCGACAACTCGATTTCCGTCATCGACAACGGCCGGGGCATCCCGACTGGCGTCAAGATGGACGACAAGCACGAGCCGAAGCGTTCGGCCGCTGAAATCGCATTGACCGAACTGCACGCCGGCGGCAAGTTCAACCAGAACTCCTACAAGGTGTCGGGTGGCTTGCACGGTGTTGGCGTTTCCTGCGTCAATGCGCTGTCCAAGTCCCTGCGCCTGACCATTCGTCGCGACGGCAAGAAGCACTTCATGGAATTTTGCCGTGGCGTGCCGGTCGACCGCAGCATCGAGGTTCGCGACGGTTTCGAGATTTCTCCGATGAAGGTGCTCGGCGATACCGAAAAACGCGGTACCGAAGTGCACTTCATGGCCGATGACGAAATTTTCGGTCACGTTGAATTCCATTACGAAATCCTTGCCAAGCGTCTGCGCGAGCTGTCTTTCCTCAACAACGGCGTTTCCATCAAGCTGGTCGATCAGCGGGCCGGCAAGGAAGAGCTCTTTGCCTTTGCGGGTGGCGTGCAGAGCTTCGTCGAATACATCAACCGCAGCAAATCCGTTCTCCACCCCAACATTTTCTACTCGGCTGGCGACGCCAAGGTGGGTCAGGGCGCGGCCGATTCCGCCATCACCATCGGTGTCGAAGTGGCGATGCAGTGGAACGACTCCTACCAGGAACAGGTGCTCTGCTTCACCAACAACATTCCGCAGTCGGACGGTGGCACCCACCTGACCGGCTTGCGCGCCGCGATGACGCGCGTCATCAACAAGTACATCGACGAAAACGAGATCGCCAAGAAGGCCAAGGTCGACATCGCCGGTGACGACATGCGCGAAGGTCTGGCCTGCGTGCTGTCGGTCAAGATGCCCGACCCGAAGTTTGCCTCGCAGACCAAGATGAAACTGGTTTCATCCGAAGCCCGTGCGGCCGTCGAGGAAGTCGTCGCCCAGAAACTTGCCGATTTCCTGCTTGAGCGTCCGGTTGATGCCAAGATGATCTGCGGCAAGATCGTCGAAGCCTCCCGCGCTCGTGAAGCTGCTCGTCGCGCCCGTGAAATGACGCGGCGCAAGGGCGTTCTCGACGGCGTCGGCCTGCCCGGCAAGCTGGCTGACTGTCAGGAAAAAGACCCGGCGCTGTGCGAAATCTACATCGTCGAGGGCGACTCCGCCGGCGGCTCCGCCAAGCAGGGCCGCGACCGGAAGTTCCAGGCCATTCTGCCGCTGCGCGGCAAGGTTTTGAACGTCGAGAAGGCCCGTTTCGACAAGCTCATTTCGTCCGAACAGATCGTCACGCTGATCACCGCGCTCGGCACCGGCATTGGCAAGGATGATTTCAACGTCGAGAAGCTGCGCTATCACCGCATCATCATCATGACCGACGCGGACGTCGACGGCGCCCACATCCGTACCCTGCTGCTGACGCTGCTCTATCGCCAGATGCCCGAGCTGATCGACCGCGGCTACGTCTATATCGCCCAGCCGCCGCTCTACAAGGTCAAGCATGGCAAGACCGAGCGTTATCTGAAGGACGACCTCGAATACAACCAGTTCCTGCTCAACATGGCGCTCGACGAAGCTGCCCTGACGCCGCGTGTCGGCGCCGAGCCGATTACCGGACCGGCGCTCGAAGGTCTGGCCCGTTCGTGGCTGGCCACTGAAGCGGTCATTGATCGCCTGTCGCACCTGATCAATCCGGAAGTGCTGCAGTCCATCGTTCGTCACAATCTGGCGGTCGACCTGTCGAGCGAGGAAAAAACGCGGGCCAGTGCCGAACTGATCGCTTCCTTCATCCCGGCCGGCACCCGCATGGTGCCGAAATACGATGACATCCAGGAACGCTGGACGCTGCGCGTCGAACGCATGCACCACGGCAATCTGAAGGTCGGCCTGATCGACGAAGATCTGCTGCTGTCCGGCGACTTCATTCAGTTGCGCCGTACTGCTGAAACGCTGGCTGACATGTTCGCAGTCGGTGGCTTCATGGCTCGCGGCGAGAAAAAGCAGGTCGTCACCAACTTCGGCGATGCCATGAAGTGGCTGCTCAACGAAGTCGAACGCGGCATCGCCAAGCAGCGCTACAAAGGCCTGGGCGAAATGAATCCGGGGCAGCTTTGGGAAACGACGATGGACCCCAAGGTTCGCCGTCTGCTCCGTGTGCAGATCGACGACGCTATTGCCGCCGACGAAATCTTCACGACCCTCATGGGCGAGGATGTCGAGCCGCGTCGGGCCTTCATCGAAACCAACGCCTTGAGCGCCCGGGTCGATATCTGATTTAAAATTTTCCGGAAAAACTCTCGTTGTTCCGAGGACAGAAAGGCCCCGATTCGGGGCCTTTCCTTTATCTCCGGATTTGCTTCAACGCCGCTTAATTCCGGCGATTATTCAACTGGTTTTTGGCGGCACTGTAGCTGGCGACGCAATAGGGCACGACGAAATTGAGCGCGACGTGATGCCAGGAAATTCCGGACCACGAGAGGAGTGCCTCGCCCCGATTGATCACGTTCAGTACGCTGCCGACGACGAGCGCAATGCGAATGGCGTTGGTGACGATGGGGCGGGAAAGTGCGGTGCCGAGGATTTCGTTCATCGAGGCGGTGACGCGGGTCTTTGCGGGGCTTGGTTCATTTTGACAAGGAATTCGGCATGCGGGTAGTCATTCAGCGGGTCAAGGAAGCCAGTGTCACGGTCAACCGGAAAATTTGCGGAAAAATAGAATCGGGCCTGCTCGTGCTGGCCGGGTTTGAAGAGTCCGATACCGCTGCGGATCTGGCCTGGATGGCCGGCAAGATCGTTCGCCTGCGCCTGTTTGCCGATGCGGACGGGGTGATGAATCGCAGCGTTATCGAGGCCGGCGGGGAGATTCTTGCCGTTTCGCAATTCACGCTCTATGCCTCGGTCAAAAAGGGCAATCGGCCGTCGTGGAGCCGGGCGGCGCGCGGCGATGTGTCGCAGCCGCTGTTCGAGAAGTTTGTCGCCAGCTTGTCGGCTGAACTCGGCAAGCCGGTGCCGACCGGGGTGTTCGGGGCGGACATGGAAGTCGGCCTGATCAACGACGGGCCGGTGACGCTGACTATCGATTCGAAGACGCCGGAGTAGGCGGTTCAGGCGCTGGCGACGGCCGCGTGCAGGCGGCTGATGCCGTCGAGGCCGCCGATGGCCAGCCCGATGCCGGTAGCCGGGTCGGGCACTTCCGGTTCGCCGGGATTGATGCGGATGAGCCGGCCGCCGCAGTTTTCGGAAAAATGGCGGACGGTGGGGATGTTCGTCCCGGCGCCGATTTCGATGCACACCAGACGCTCGACCGTGGCCAGCCATTGTTGCAGGCGCTGGTATTGCAGCGTCGTGCGTCGCTCCACCCAGGCCCAGTCGCCGAACATCAAAATGTTGGGGCGGGCCAGGGCGCCACAGTGCGGGCAATGCGGTGTTTCACCGAGCAGGCGGCAGTTGGCGGTATCGATTTCGGGCTGAAAGGCATCGGCCGGCCAGATCTGTTCGCCGCAGCCGGCGGCGCATTGCAGGTGATGGATGGAGCCGTGGATTTCACAGACCTGGTTGGTGGCGAAACCGGCTTTCTGGAAGTGGCCGTCGACGTTGCTCGTCAAGGCGCGGATGCCGTGCGCCATGTCTTTTGCCAGTTCGATGAGCCGGGCGAAGCCGGCGTGTGGCGTGGTGCCCCGGTAGAGGGCCAGGCGATGGCCGTAGAAGCCCCAGGCGAGGCGTGGGTCGGTGGCGAAGGCGGCCGGGTTGGCGATCGATTCGAAGGCGATCCTGGCCCGGCCGAGGGCCGGATAGACGGACCAGAATCCGCCCGGTCCGCGAAAGTCGGGCAGCCCTGAGTCGATGCCCATGCCGGCGCCGGCGGTGATCAGCAGGCCGTCGGCCTCACGCAGCCAGTTGGCCGCTTGGGCGATGTTTCGCGCCTGCTGTTGGTCACTCACGGGGTTTCCCGCCCAATCCGACGGTCAACCGGAAAAATAGCCAAAATTTGAAATCATCCCGCCTCAGTCAAGGCCGCCTTCGGTACTCGACAGCACGCCCGGGTAGCCGGTGGGATCGTCCTTGTGGTGGAAAATCTCGTTGATCTGGAACTCGAGGTCGGTGAGGGCACCGTGTTCGTCGGCGTAGATTTCCTTGATGCGGAGGATTTCCGGCAGCGCACGCTGAAAAGCTTCGATCAGTGTCGGGTCGAAATGGCGCCCGGACTGCCCGTAAAGATACTGCAACGCTTCCTCGACGGGCACCGCGCCTTTGTACGGGCGAACCGAGACGAGGGCATCGAAAACGTCGGCGATGGCGACAATCCGCCCTTCGAGCGGGATCTCCTCGGCCTTGAGTTGTTGCGGATAGCCGCTGCCATCCCATTTTTCGTGGTGGGTCAGGGCGATGATGCGCGAGGTTTCGAGCAGCTCGTTGTCGTGCTTGCCGATGATTTCGGCGCCCATGATCGGGTGCTGGTGCATGACATCCCATTCGGCTGCATCGAGTTTTCCCGGCTTGAGCAGGATGGCGTCGGGGATGCCGATCTTGCCGATGTCGTGCATCGGCGCCGTGTTGAAGATGATGTTGGCCGCCTCTTCGCCGAGGCCGTGGGCGAGGGCGATGACGCGGGCGTAATGGCTCATGCGCAGGACGTGGTTGCCGGTCTCGTTGTCCTTGAATTCGGCCGCCCGGCCAAGACGGCGGATGATCTGCTGGCGCGTCGTGAGCAGCTCGTGGGTGCGCTGGCGGACCATCCGTTCGAGTTCGCGCGACTGGTCGTAAAGCGCCAGATGGGTGCGCACCCGGGCCTTGACGATGGGCGGGCTGATCGGCTTGGTGATGTAATCGACGGCGCCGGTTTCCAGGCCGCGCTGCTCGTCCTCGGTGCTGGTCATGGCGGTGACGAAAATGATCGGAATCCGTCGGCGGTCGGGATTGGATTTGAGGCGTCGGCAGATTTCCAGACCGCTCAGGCCGGGCATCATGATGTCGAGCAGGATGAGGTCGGGCGGCTCGTCGGAATAGACGATCTTGAGCGCCTTCTCGCCCGAGGTGGCGATGCGGATTCGATAGTCGTCACGCAGCACTTCGCTGAGCAGATCGATGTTTTCCGGGCTGTCATCGACGACCAGGATGCATTGTTTGGGGAGCAGGGTGGACATGAGCTATGGGTTCTCGTCGGATGACTCAAGGGTTGCCCTGGTGCGGGCCGAGCTGTTGCAGGGTGATGGATGCTTCTTCGAAATCATACTGCGCGATCTGGCGAGCCAGTTGCTCGACCCGCTGCGGGTCGCATTGCTGACCGAGCCAGGCGGAAATTTCCTCGAATTGGTGGACGGCTGCCGCATCGGCATTGTCGAGAAGCTGGCGCAGCGTGGACAGCGCCTTGGCCTGCACTTCGGGTGGCGGCACCGGCGCCATTGGCCGCTCCGCCGTCGAGAGGGTGGCCGGAATGGCCAGGGCGGTCGGCAGCGTCGCAGCCAGTTTGAGCAGCAGCGCGCCGATCTCCTCGTCGCCAATGGGCGTCCCTTTTCTGAGCTTTTCTTCCAGTTCGCCGGCCAGCCGGGAGAGGCCGACGGCGCCGATATTCCCGGCCAGGCCGCGCAGGGTATGGGCCCGCAGGATCATGGCGGCGCCGTCGCCCTGTTGGCGGTCGGCCAGCAGCCGGTCGACCACGTCGCCCTGGTTTTCGCGGAAACGGATGACCAGCCGGTCGTACATGCCGCGATTGCCGCCCATCCGCGCCAGGGCGGCAGCCGTGTCGATCTCCGGCGTATCCCCGGCACTGGCGGGAATGACCGCGGCCGGCGGCCGGCTTTCGCCCTCGCCAGGCTTGAGCCAGTGCGCCAGCGTGGTGTGGAGAACGGCAACGTCGATGGGTTTGGGAATATGGTCGTTCATGCCGGCTGTCAGACAGCGCTGGCGGTCGCTGGCCAGCGCGTTGGCGGTCATGGCGACGATCGGTAGCTGGTGCATGTGCAGTTCGTCGCGGATCTTGGCGGTGGCCACGTAGCCGTCCATGACCGGCATCTGGCAATCCATCAGCACCAGTTCGTAAGCGGTACGCTGCACGGCCTCGACCGCCTGCTGGCCATTTTCCGCCGTATCGACGCTTAGGCCGATATTGCGCAACATTTCCTCGGCCAGTTCGCGATTGACCTCGTTGTCCTCGACGAGCAGTACGCGCCGGCCCGCGAACTGGCGCGATAGATTGAGCGGCGTCACCGTTGGAACGGCGGCGAGGCCCGTTTCGCGATGCAGCGCGACCATGATGCTGTCGAACAGCGACGACGGCGTCGCCGGCTTGCTCAGGATGGCGCCGACCGCCTGGCTGCCGAGCGCTGCTTGCAGTTCCTCGTGGTCGAAGGCGGTGACCATCACGATGGCGGCCTTGGTAGCTGGTGCCGACTGGCTGATTTGCCTGATCAGCTCGACGCCATCCATGCCCGGCATCTTCCAGTCGACGATGAGCAGTCCGTAGGGCTGGCCTGCCTCGCCGGCCGCCGCCAGTTCGTCCAGTGCTGCGCTGCCGCTGGCTACGGCATGGCTGGCGATGCCCAGCGCCGTCAGCATCTGCGTGAAAATCTCGCAGGCGCCGGCGCTGTCATCGACGACCAGGGCGCGCAGATCGTCGGGCAGCCCGATGCGCCGAGGCATGGCATCTTCGCCGACGGCCAGCCCGAAACCGAGGCGGAAATTGAAGCTACTGCCGGCGCCGAGCTGACTGGTGACGCTGATGCTGCCGCCCTGCAGGTCCACGATGCGCTTGCAGATCGACAGGCCCAGCCCGGTGCCACCGTATTTCCGCGTCGTCGAGGTGTCGGCCTGGGTGAAGGCCGAAAACAGTTGTTCCTGCTGCTCCGGGCTCATGCCGATGCCGGTATCGCGTACTTCAAAGCTCAGTTCGACCTTGTCGTCGCTGCCGGCCAGCCGGTGCACGACAACCGTGATTTCGCCGGCTTCGGTAAATTTGATGGCGTTGCCGACGAGGTTAAGCAGGACTTGCCCAAGACGCAGGGAGTCGCCAATCAGGCGGTCGGGAACGTCGGCAGCAACGTCGTAGAGCAGTTCCAGCCCACGTTCGCGGGCCTTCTGCGCGCACAGGTCGCCGAGGTGGCGCAGGCTGGCGTCAAGGCTGAAGGGCGCCTGCTCGAAGTGCATCATGCCGGCCTCGATCTTCGACAGGTCGAGAATGTCGTTGATGATGCCGAGCAGCCCTTTGGCGGCGTTATCGACCTTGCTCAGGTAATTCTTCTGGCGCGAAGTCAGTTCGGTCTGCAGGGCGAGGTGGGTCATGCCGATGATGGCGTTCATCGGGGTGCGGATTTCGTGGCTCATGTTGGCCAGGAAGTCGGCCTTGGCGGCGGCGGCCGATTCGGCGGCGGCCTGCGCCTTTTCGGCGATGCGTTTGGCCTCTTTGAGCGGCGAGATGTCGACGATGATGCCGATCAGGCCGCCCGGTGTGCCGTCGGGCGAGAGGAAGCCGCTGATCGAGTAGAGGGTGTCGCGCTGTTCCCCGTAGGCGTTGGACATCTGCACCTCGCGCGTGGTCCAGCCGCATTCAGCAATGAGCTTTTCATCTTCGGCCTGGTAGGCCTGGCGAGCCTCTTCCGGCAGATACTCAAGATCAAGCACCCGCTTGCCGATTAACTGCTGACGGTCTATGCCAAAAAATACCTCGTAGGCCCGGTTGCAGCCGAGGAAGCGGGTGTGCGCGCCCTTGTAGAAAATGGCGTTGGGAATGGTGTCGAGCAGGGCCTGCAGGAAGGCGAACTGGCGGATCAACTCGGCTTCGATTTCGCGCCGGTCGCTGACATCGAGAACGGTCACCAGCAGCGAGTCGAGCTTGCCATCCTCGTCGCGGACCGGGGCGATCTGGACGTCGCCCCAGCTAGTTTTCCCATGTGCATCGACGAACTCGAATTCGTGGCGGACGGCCTTGCTTTGCCCGGAGGCGATCTGGGGCAGGACTTCGTTCATCCGGGCCAGAATCTCGGCCGGGAAGACGATGTCTTCGGGATGCGCCAGCAGCACATCGATCGGCTGACCGACAAAGCGGGCAAAGGCCGGATTGACCAGCGTCGGCTGGCGCGCCGGGCTGAGGCTGACGATGCCGACCGCAGCGTTGTCGAAAATGGCGCGGAAGAAGGCTTCGCGCTTTTGCAGGATCTCCTGACTCTGGCGCAGGGCATGCGTGCGCTTGGCGACCTTGAGTTCCAGCTCGATCTGGGCATCTTCCTGGGCCCGGCGCGCGCTGCGTAGGTGCTCGCGCATGCCTTCGAGGGCGGCGGCGAGCTGGGTGACTTCGCGCCAGGGGGCGTCGGTGGTTACCGGCTGGTCGAGCTCGAGCCGACCGATGCGCGTGCTGTCTTCGGCCAGGGCATGCAGCGGCGCACCAAAGCGCCGGGCGATGTGGATGGCGACGGCCATGCCGAGGGCGAGGGCGGAGAGGGTGATGAGGGCGAGCAGCAGCAGGTCTTCGCGGGAAATCGGGACGAAATCGTTTTCCGGGGCGACGACGCCGAGCAGGATGCCGCTGGCGTTGCCTTCGAGCGGGCGGAAAAGGCTGACCCATTGCCCGTCCGGGCGGTCGAATCCGTGCACGCCGTGGGCGGCCGAAGGCCTCGCCTGCCACTGGCGGAAAGCCTCGGCGAACTCGGGCAGTTCGAGTTCCTCGGGGGTTTTGAGCAGGGCCTGGTTGATGGCGTGGCGGTCGTTGAAACGGGCGTCGCGCGGCGGCGCGATGAGTTTGCCCTCCTTGAGGAAAAGCGCCGCCTTGCCCTGCGCGCCGACGGTCATCCGGGTGGTGAATTCGGCGATGTCGATGAGCCGGACGTCGTGGGCGATGACGTAGTTCGATCCATCGCTGGCCGTCCACCGCATGGCGGCCGTGACGCCCGGCTCCTTGGTGGTGAAGAAAATGTAAGGCTCGGTCCAGTGCACCGCCCGGGGGTCGGTCTGCGCCATGACCCCCTTGAACCACGGACGTTCCCGGGCGTCGTAGTTGCGCTCGCGCATGTCGACGTTCTCGATCTGGCGGTTCCTGTCCCAGGTGATCCAGAAAGTCTGGTTGCCCCATTCGGCCGGATTGCTGATGCGGTTGAGCCAGCGGCCTTCGTCGGTCATCAGGAGGAGGATTTCGCGGCCCGATTCGTGGGCGAAGATGACCGAGCTGATCTCGCCATGATTGGCGATGATGGGGAAGAAAAATTCGTTGAAACGCAGTAGCTGCGCCTGGTCAATATCGTTATTGACACCCCAGCCGTGGCTGCTGCGCAAGGTGACTTCGACCGTCTTGAAAAGCCGGGTGACGCGGGCTTCGAGCTGTTCTGCGGCAAGCCGCATCTGGGATTCGGCCAGCCGGTCGACGGTCGGTCGGCCGATCAGCTGATACAGGGCGAAAGCGAAGATGGCGACGGAAAGCAGGATGAGCAGGCCGATACGCAGTACCAGACTGTTGGCAAACCCCGGCTTGTTGAAGAAAGCACTTCGCAGCATTCCTCCCCCTGTTCGTGAATGCCTACGTTCCCCGAGCGACAAATTATTGTTATTTTCCAGCAGCAATGTTACGAGATATCCGTATCGCGTGCATGCATGTCGACAGAATGAATTTCTAGGGCAGGACGGTGATTTCGGGCGCTTGGCCGATGAACTCGAGGCGCTGACGCAGGGCTTCGGTGACGAAAATCCGGCTGTCGCGGTCGACGCGCATGACCAGGCCGATTTCCAGCTTTTTTGCCATGTCACGCCAGCCATCCGGGCCGGCGATGAAGATCGGCTTCGACGTGGCGTCGGACAAGGTGCCGGAGCGCGGTCCGGCCGGAATGAGCACGGTGACGGCCTGCGTGTGGTCGGCCGGATAGCCGCTGCGCGGGTCGAGCAGGTGGGCGTAGCGCCGGCCTTCGAGTTCGAAGAAACGCTGATAGTCGCCCGAAGTGCCGATCGCCTCGCCGTCAGCCAGCGTCACGGTGGCCAGCGGGCCGGGCTGGCGCGGGTGCTGGATGCCGACGCGCCACGGTTTGCCTTGCTTGCTGCCGAGCGCCATGACGTTGCCGCCGATGTTGATCAGCGCATTGTTGATGCCCTGGGCGCGCAGGATGGCGGCGGCGCGGTCGAGGGCGACGCCTTTGAGGTAGCCGCCGAAATCGAGGGCGACCTTGCGGTTGCGGCTGCTGATCGTCTGGCCGTCGATGGCGATGTCGGCAATCGACGGCTGGCTCGCCAGCCAGGCCTTGATGTCGTCCGGCGGCGGCCGTTCGGCCTTGAATTCATCGGCCTGGAAGCCCCACAGCTTGATAAGCTGGCCGATGCCGGGGTCGAACAGGTAGTCGCCCTGTTTCGACAGCGCCTGGGCTTCGCGGACGAATTCGGCGAGCTCCGGCGACGATTCCGACGGTGAACCGGAAAAAATGGCCGAATTCAAAATGCTCAGTTCGGAGTCCTGCCAGGCGTGATAGCTGCGGTGCAGGCGGTCGAACTCGCGCAACACGGCGGCGATGGCCTGGCGCCCCTGCTCGGGCTGCTCGCTGACGACGAGCACCTCGACGCGGGTGCCGAAGACGTAGGCCTGCTGTTCCTGCAAGGGTGTGCGGCCGCAGGCGGTGAGGAGCAGGGCGCAGAAAACCGTCAGTAAAAGCTTCAGGAAAAGTGTCAACTGAGGCCGCATGCGTGTTCGATGGCGGTGATGAAAGCGCCGGCCGCATCGAACCCGGATTGCTGGCGGATTTCGACCATGCAGGTCGGGCTGGTGACGTTGATTTCGGTGAGGTGGTCGCCGATGACGTCGATGCCGATGAGCATGAGCCCGCGCTTGAAAAGGATGGGGCCGAGGGCTTCGGCGATTTCGCGGTCGCGGGCCGACAGTTCCTGGGCGACGCCGGTGCCGCCGACGGCGAGGTTGCCGCGCGTCTCGCCGGCCTTGGGGATGCGCGCCAGACAAAAGGGCACCGGCTGGCCGGCGATGATCAGGATGCGCTTGTCGCCGTGGCTGATCTCGGGCACGTAGCGCTGCGCCATGATGGTCCGGGCGCCTTCGTGGGTCAGCGTTTCGACGATGACGTTGCGGTTCGGGTCGTTGCGATGGACGCGGAAAATCTGGCTGCCGCCCATGCCGTCGAGCGGCTTGAGGATGACGTCTCGCTGCTCGTCGATGAAATGATGGATTTGCGCCATGTCGCGGCTGATTGCCGTGGTCGGGGCAAAGTGGGCGAATTCCATGAGCGCCAGCTTTTCCGAATGATCGCGCAGGGCCCGCGGCCGGTTGAAGACCTTGACGCCATCGGCCTCGGCCCGTTCGAATAGCCAGGTCGCCGTCAGGTATTCGAAATCGAAGGGCGGGTCCTTGCGCATGATGACCGCGTCGAAGGCGGTCAGCGGCATCCATTCGCGGCCGGTTTCGCGGTACCAGTCGTGATCGTCCGGGCGCAGGTGGAGGTGCAGCGCCTCGCCGGAAACGCCGCCAACATGCGCATCATCCGGCTTGCGCCAGCCCAATGTTGCGGCATCGATGGCATAAACCTCGTGGCCGTGGTTTTCGGCGGCGCGCATCATGGCTACCGACGAATCCTTCCAGGCCTTCAGGTGATCGAGCGGATCGGTGACGAAAGCCAGTTTCAGCGAACGGGCGCTGCCGCCGAGCAGGTGTTTTTCGAAGTGCAGTTGCTGAGCCACGGCGCTCAGCCGTTTTCCGGCGCCGTGCGCTCGAGTTCGATGGCGGCGGCCAGACAGGCCAGGCGGCCGACCACGCCGTAGGCGTAAAAGCGGTTGGGCGGCGAATCGGGGTTGCCGCAGCCATAGTCGGGCATGTTGCAGCCGGTGTCGAAGGCCAGCGGCTCGAAATGCATGCCCGGCGCGTTGAGGTTTTCGTCCTTGCCGCGCCCGGTATGCACGCGATAGAAGCCGCCGACGACGTAGCGGTCGATCATGTAAATGACCGGCTCGGCGACCGCCTCGTTGAGCGTTTCAAACGAATGCACGCCTTCCTGGATGAGCACTTCGGAGACTTCGAGGCCTTCCTTGACGACGCTCATCTTGTTGCGCTGCTTGCGGTTCAGGGCGATGACCTCGTCGACATTGCGCACGGTCATGACGCCCATGCCGTAGGTGCCGGCATCGGCCTTGACGACGACGTAGGGCGTCTCCTCGATGTCGTATTCGCGGTACTTTTCCTTGACGATGTCGAGCACGGCCGAGACGTTGGCAGCGAGGCATTCCTCGCCCTGACGCTCGTGAAAATTGACGCTGCGGCAGACCGAGAAGGCCGGGTTGATACGCCACGGATCGATGCCGATGGCCTTGGCGAAATCGTTGGCGACCTGGTCGTAGGCGGCGAAGTGGTTGGACTTGCGGCGCACGGCCCAGCCGGCATGCACTGGCGGCAGCACGACCTGTTCATGCAGGCCTTGCAGGATGGCTGGAATGCCGGCTGACAGGTCGTTGTTGAGCAGGATGGCACAGGGGTCGAAGCCGTCGAGGCCGAGGCGGTGCTCGGTGCGCACCAGCGGTTCGAGCAGCAACTGCTGACCGTTCGGCAGGTCGACCGGCGTCGGCTCGGCGATGTCCGGGTTGAGCGAGCCGAGGCGCACGTTGAGGCCGGTCTGCTTGAGAATGGCGGCGATCTGGACGACGTTCTGCAGGTAGAACTGATTGCGCGTGTGGTTCTCGGGAATGAGCAGCAGGCTGCGCGCTTCCGGACAGAATTTTTCGATGGCGCTCATCGCCGCCTGCACGCAGAGCGGCAGGAAGGCCGGGTTGAGGTTGTTGAAGCCGCCGGGGAAAAGATTGGTGTCGACCGGCGCCAGCTTGAAACCGGAATTGCGCAAGTCGCACGACGAATAAAACGGTGGCGTGTGCTCCAGCCATTGGCCGCGCAGCCAGTGTTCGATCTGCGGGCTGGCAGCCAGGAAGCGGCGCTCGAGCTCGAGCAGGGGGCCGGTGAGGGCGGTCGTCAGGTGGGGAACCATGTGCTGTGTCTCAATCCCGGGGTTTTTATTGTGGCTGCAAATCTTACACCGCAGTGCAGCAAAAGTGCTGCCTTGCTGCGGTCAACCCCTTGAAAACAGGTAAAATTCGCCCCTTCGTTTTAGCGTTATTTTCAGATCGGAATCGCTGTGCTCGTCGCCGCCAATGTCACCATGCAGTTCGGGGTCAAACCCCTGTTCGAGAACGTCAATGTCAAATTCGGCGAAGGTTATCGCTATGGTCTGATCGGCGCCAACGGGGCCGGCAAGTCGACCTTCATGAAGATCCTGTGCGGCGCGCTCGAACCGTCGGCCGGCAATGTCTCGAAAGACAAGCACGAACGCATGGCCTATCTCAAGCAGGACCAGTTCGCCTACGAAGACATGCGCGTCCTCGACGTCGTGCTGATGGGCCACGAGGAAATGTGGGCCTGCATGAGCGAACGCGATGCCATCTACGCCAACCCGGAAGCGAGCGAAGACGACTACATGAAGGCCGCCGATCTCGAGCATCAATTCGGCGAGTTTGACGGCTATACGGCCGAATCCCGCGCCGGCGAACTGCTGCTCGGCGTCGGTATCCCGACCGAACAGCACAACGGCCCGATGAGCCAGGTGGCGCCCGGCTGGAAACTGCGCGTGCTGCTCTGCCAGGCACTGTTCGCCAATCCGGACATCCTGCTGCTCGACGAACCGACCAACAACCTCGACATCAACACCATTCGCTGGCTTGAAGACACCCTGAACGCCCGCGACTCGACGATGATCATCATTTCCCACGATCGTCACTTCCTGAACCAGGTCTGCACCCACATGGCCGACCTCGATTACGGCAAGATCACGACCTACGCCGGCAACTACGACGACTTCATGGAAGCCGCCCAGCAGGCCCGCGAGCGCCTGTCCAACGCCAACGCCAAGGCCAAGGAACGGATCGCCGAGTTGCAGACCTTCGTCCGCCGCTTCTCGGCCAACGCCTCCAAGGCCAAGCAGGCGACCAGCCGCGTCAAGCTGATCGAAAAACTCAAGCCGGAAGACATGAAGCCGTCGTCCCGCCAGTACCCGTGGATCCGCTTCGACTACGACGAGAAGCAGAAGCTGCACCGCCAGGCCGTCGAGATCGAGAATGTTTCCTTCACCTACGAAGGCGGCGAGCGCAAGATCTTCAACAACCTGACGCTGACCATCAATGCCGGTGAGCGCATTGCCGTCATCGGTGAAAACGGCGTCGGCAAGACGACCTTCCTCAAGCTCTTGATGGGCGAAGTGACGCCGCAGTTTGGCACCATCAAGTGGGCGGAAAAGGCTTTCCCCGGCTACTACGCGCAGGACCACAGCGCCCAGTTCGCCGGCGACGAGAGCCTGACCGAATGGATCGCCGGCTACGCCCGCGCCACCATCGAAGACGGCGGCGACCTCGAAACCCTGATCCGCGGCACCCTGGGCCGTCTGCTCTTCTCCGGCGAAGAGGTCAAGAAGTCGGTCAACGTCATTTCCGGTGGCGAGCAGGGCCGCATGCTGTTCGGCAAGCTCATGCTGTCGAAGCACAACGTGCTGCTCATGGACGAACCGACCAACCACCTCGACATGGAATCGATCGAGTCGCTCAACAGCGGCCTGGAAAAATTCCCCGGCACGTTGGTCTTCGTGTCACATGACCGTGAGTTCGTTTCCTCGCTGTCCACCCGCGTGCTTGAGGTCAAGAACGATGGCCGGATCATCGATTACCTCGGCGGCTACGAGGATTATCTGGCTTCGCAGGGCGTTGAATAAAACCGCCGTTGAGAGCCGTAAAGGCTTTCAACCTTGAAACCTCAGTTGACCGCTTATCCAGCCTTGGCCAGCCGCCTGAATACAGGCCTTTGCGCCTTCGAGGCGATTCACCCCTTGGCTGACAGCGCGACGTGGCCGCTGGCACGCCTGGTCGGGCGCCCGGCTT
>JAUYEI010000008.1 GCA_030691385.1 Azonexus sp. | reverse complement strand
GCGACAAAGCCGGACGCCCGACCAGGCGTGCCAGCAGCCGCGTAGCGCTGTCAGCCAAGGGGTGAATCGCCTCGAAGGCGCAAAGGCCCGTATTCAGGCGGCTGGCCAAGGCTGGATAAGCGGTCAACCGAGGTTTCAAGGATTATTGCTTCTCGGCTCCTTGTGGCAACGATCAGGACCAGATACGCGTCGCGCCGACTGTCAGCAGGCCAAGGTAGGTCGCCGTCAGCGAACCGGCCAGATGCACCGAGGCGAGGCCGATGGCCCAGGCGGGCTGGCCGGCCAGCAGGCGTTCGACGACTTCGGCCGAGAAGGTCGAAAACGTGGTCAGGCCACCGAGAAAGCCGGTAATGGCGAACAGCTTCCAGGCCAACGGAAAATGGGTATTGAGATGAAAGATGCCGACAGCCACGCCCACCAGGTAGCCGCCAATGACATTGGCCGCCAAGGTACCAAGCGGCAAGGCGACGAATAGCGGATTGAGCGCCAGGCCGAGAAACCAGCGTGACCATGCGCCAAGGGCTGCACCCAAGCCGACAGCCAGAAAGTTGAGTGCTGAAAGGTTTTGCAATACAGACATGCCGTGAATTTTAGCGCTTTAAGGGCACCACCCGTTAAACCTTGAAACCTCAGTTGACCGCTTATCCAGCCTTGGCCAGTCGCATGAATACGGGCCTTTGCGCCTTCGAGGCCATTCACCCGTTGGCTGACAGCGCTACGCGGCCGCTGGCACGTCCAACTGAGGTTTCAAGGTTAAAATGGCGTGATTGAAATCAGAGGTTTTACCGTGAGCAGCCCCAACCAGCCCGCCAGCATCCCGGCCCCCGCCGCCAATTTCATCAAGAACATTGTCGAAGCCGACCTCGTCGCCGGCAAGCACGCCCAGCGCCGCTGGGCCGGCCATCCCGGCACGGCGGCCGACCACGCCGCGGCGCCGCTCGACGCCGCCAAACTGCGCACCCGCTTTCCGCCGGAGCCGAACGGCTACCTGCATTTCGGCCACGCCAAATCGATCCTCCTCAATTTCGGCCTCGCCCAGCAGTACGGCGGTCGCTGCCATCTGCGTTTCGACGACACCAACCCGGAGAAGGAAGACCAGGAGTACGTCGATTCGATCATCGACGCCGTCAAATGGCTAGGCTGCTCGTGGGAAAGTGGCAAGGACGGGGACGGCGAAACCAACCTTTACTACGCCTCCAATTATTTCGACTGGATGCTGCAATGCGCCGAGGCGCTGATCGCCGCCGGCCACGCCTACGTCGATAGCCAGAATGCCGAGGAAATGCGCGCCAATCGCGGCACGCTGACCCAGCCCGGCAAGAATTCGCCCTTCCGCGCCCGCTCGGTTGCCGACAACATGGATTTGTTCAAGCGCATGCAGGCCGGCGAATTCGCCGATGGCGCCCACATCCTGCGCGCCAAGATCGACATGGCCGCACCCAACATCAACCTGCGCGACCCGGCCATCTATCGCATCCGCCACGCCACGCACCACAATACGGGCGACAAGTATTGCGTGTACCCGATGTACACCTTCGCCCATCCGATCGAGGACGCGCTGGAAAACATTACGCACTCGATCTGCACGCTGGAATTCGAGGACCAGCGGCCGTTCTACGACTGGCTGCTCGAACGCCTGGCCGAAGCCGGGCTGCTGCAACGCCCGCTGCCGCAGCAGATCGAGTTCTCGCGCCTCAACCTGACCTACGTGGTTTTGAGCAAACGCAAGCTCATCCAGCTTGTTGATGAAAAGCACGTCAGCGGCTGGCACGATCCGCGCATGCCGACCCTCGTCGGCGCCCGCCGGCGCGGCTATTCGGCTGAAGGCTTCCGCCTGTTCGCCGAGCGCATCGGCGTCTCCAAGAACGATTCGCTGATCGACTACGTGCTGTTCGAAGACGCCATGCGCGAGGTCATGAACGAGTCCGACCAGCGCCGCATCGCCGTGCTCGACCCGGTCAGGCTGATCATCGACAACTACCCGGCCGATCAGGTCGAGGAGTGCTTTGCGCCGAATCACCCGCTGCACCCGGAACTCGGCCAGCGCAGCATTCCGTTCAGCCGCGAACTGTGGATCGAAGGCGAGGACTTCATGGAAGTCCCGAGCAAGGGTTTCCGCCGCCTGTTCCCCGGCAACATGGCGCGTCTGCGCTACGGCTACGTGGTCGAATGCACGGGCTGTGACAAGGATGAAAACGGCAAGGTTGTTGCGGTGCACTGCAATTATTTGCCCGAAACCAAATCCGGCACGCCGGGCGCCGACAGCGTCAAGGTCAAGGGCAATCTGCACTGGGTCTCTGCCGCCGACGCCTACCCGGCCGAAATCCGCCTCTACGAGCGCCTGTTCAAGGTGCCCGCGCCGGGCGCCCGGCGCGAAGGCGATGCACCGGATGTGGAGCGCGATTTCCTCGACGACCTGAACACCGACTCCGCCCGGACCATCACCGCCCAGCTCGAAGCCTGCCTGAAGGACGCCCGGCCGGAAGAGCGTTTCCAGTTCGAGCGCCACGGCTATTTCGTCGCCGACCGCGTCGACTCGAAGCCGGGGGCACCGGTTTTCAACCGGGCCGTCACGCTCAAGGATTCCTGGGGCAAGGCGAGCTAAGGCCATGGGAGGCGGATGGGGCTGCCCGCACGAGGTCAATGATCGTTGCCTGAAGATCAACAATTTGCCGTGCAACCCGGGCATGAAGGGCTGTGAGCTGGCCGGCCGCTACCGCTTTGCCGACGAGAGCAAGAACACGCGTTACTGGGAAAAGAAGAAGCGCGCTGACATGCCCAAAGCCGCCCCCGCCGCCAAAGACAACCAGCCGGACTGAGCCATGACCCGCGACGTAGAACAACTCGGCCAGGTTTTCACGCCGCCCAATGTGGTGGCCTTCATGCTCGACCTGTGCACGAACAAGGGGCGAACGCTGGAACCCTCGGCCGGCGACGGGGCCTTCTTCAACGAATTGAAGGCCCGCCAGGCCGATTGCGTCGGCATCGAGGTCGACCCGCGCGTCGCGCCCGAAGGCGCGCAGGTCTGCGACTTTTTCGCCTACCCGCTCAGCGAGCAGTTCGACAGCATCGTCGGCAACCCGCCCTACGTCCGTTTTCAGGATGTCACGGTCAACACGAAAAAACGCCTGAAATCGGAATTGTTCGATGCACGCAGCAACCTTTTCCTGTTCTTCATCGAAAAATGCATTCGCCACCTCAAGCCGGGTGGCGAGCTGGTGTTCATCGTGCCGCGCGAATTCATCAAGCTGACCGCCGCCAAGAAGCTCAACGCCTGGCTGTTCGCGCAGGGCAGCATCACGCACTTCTACGAAACCGGCGATGTCCGCGTCTTCCAGGGTGCGACGCCGAACTGCTGCATCTTCCGCTTCGAAAAAGGTCGCATGGATCGGCACATGGCTGACGGCCGCCGTTTTGTCGAGGCCGACGGCCAGCTCATGTTCCTGCGCGACGACCACAGCGTGCGCTTCGCCGATGTCTTTGCCGTCAAGGTCGGCGCCGTTTCCGGGGCGGATCAGATTTACACCCACCCCAAGGGCAACATGGAATTCGTTTATTCGAAGACCGTGGACACCGGCGAAACGCGCCGCATGCTGTACGGCATCAAGCATCCGCATCTCGACAAGCACAAGGACGAATTACTCGCGCGGCGCGTCAAGACCTTCGACGAAAGCAACTGGTGGCAATGGGGGCGGCATTTCCCGATCAACCTGAAACCGAGAATCTACGTCAATGGCCGCACGCGCCAGAGCGCACCCTTCTTTCTGCACGACTGCAATGCCTTCGACGGTTCGGTGCTGGCCCTGTTTCCGAAAAACGAACGCATCGCCCGCCGCGACCTGATCGAATGCACGATGATGCTCAACAAGGAAGTCGACTGGCAGCAACTCGGTTTCGTCTGCGACGGCCGCTTCCTGTTCACCCAGCGCAGCCTGCAAAATTGCCTGCTGCCGGAAAAATTCTCCCGTTATTTACCGTCTGAAAAGCACAAGGACGTCGCATGACCTTCATCAAGCAACTGGCTGCCGCCTGGCAAAAGAACAACTCGCTACTCTGCGTCGGCCTCGACCCCGATCCAGCCAAGTTTCCGGCTCACCTCAAGGGCCGCGACGACAAGATTTTCGAGTTCTGCGCCGCCATCGTCGACGCCACGGCCGACCTCGTCTGCTCCTTCAAGCCGCAGATCGCCTACTTCGCCGCCCGCCGCGCCGAAGACCAGCTCGAAGCGCTGATCGCCCACATTCACGAAAAGCATCCCGGCATCCCGGTCATCCTCGACTCCAAGCGCGGCGACATCGGTTCGACCGCCGAGCAATACGCCGTCGAAGCCTTCGAGCGCTACCAGGCCGACGCGGTCACGGTCAATCCCTACATGGGCCGCGACTCGGTCGATCCCTACCTGGCCTACCCGGACAAGGGCGTCATCCTGCTCTGCCGGACCTCCAACCCGGGCGGCTCCGACCTGCAATTCCTCGATGTCGGCGGCGAAAAACTGTACGAGCGCGTTGCCCGTCTGGCTGCTGGCGAATGGAACAGCTCCGGCCAGATCAGCCTCGTCGTCGGCGCCACCTTCCCGGCTGAAATCGCCCGCGTCCGCGCCATCGTCGGCGACGTGCCGCTCCTCGTCCCGGGCATCGGCGCCCAGGGCGGCGACATCGAAGCGACGGTCAAGGCCGGCTGCACCAAAAATGCCACCGGCTTGATGATCAACTCCTCGCGGGCCATCCTCTACGCCGGCAAGGACGACGGGTTTGCCACCGCCGCCCGCCAGGTGGCGCGCGAAACCCGCGATGCCATCAACCTGTACCGTTAAGGACACGCATCATGCGCATGGACGACCAACGCGAAAGCGACAACCTCGAAGACCGCCGCGGCAGCGGCATGGGCGGCGGCTTGCGTCTGGGCGGATGGCCGCATGGGCCTCGGCACCATCGCCATCGCGCTGGTTGCCAGCTACTTCCTCGGCGTCAATCCGCTGACCGTGCTCAACATGCTGAGCGGTGGCGGCATGCCGGCCAGTCGGCCATGGGCCCTTTCTACTGCCCGGGCGACCAGAAGGTTTACATCGACCTCGCCTTCTACCGTGACCTCAAGGACCGTTTCAAGGCCCCCGGCGAATTCGCCCAGGCCTACGTCATCGCCCACGAAGTCGGCCACCACGTGCAGAACCTGCTCGGCATCGCCGACAAGGTGCACGAGGCCCGACAGCGCGCCGGCAAGGCCGAAGCCAACGCCCTGTCCGTTCGCATGGAACTGCAGGCCGACTGCCTGGCCGGCGTCTGGGGAAAGCGCACCGACACCATGAAAAACGTGCTCGAACCGGGCGACCTCGAAGCGGCACTGACCGCCGCCTCGGCCATCGGCGACGACCGCCTGCAGCAGCAATCGCAAGGCCGCATCGTGCCGGAAAGCTTCACGCACGGCAGTTCCGACCAGCGCGTCCGGTGGTTCCGGAAGGGCTTTGAAACCGGCGACATGAACCAGTGCAACACTTTCAAGACCGACCGTCTGTAAGCCGAGAGGCCGCTTGACCGAGACGACTCCCGGCAAAAAGGCGACGCCACGCTGGCGCCGCTGGGGGCTCGAAGCGGCCATTTTCGTCGTCCTGTTCGCCGCCTTCCAGGCCTGGCAGATGCGCCACACCCCGCACGGCCCGGCGCCGCAGTTTGCCGGGCAGCAGATTGATGACCAAGCCTTTGATCTGACGATCTGGCGCCAGCAGCATCCCGGCCAGGCGCTGTTGATCTACTTCTGGGCCGACTGGTGCGGCGTCTGCAAAACGACTTCTGGTTCGATCAGCAACATCAGTGCGGACGAACCGGTCATCACCGTCGCCATGCAGTCCGGCGCCGCAGAAAAAGTTGCCGAAACCATGCGCCAGCGTGAATACACCTGGCCGACCATCGCCGATCCTGCATCCGAAATTTTCCGGCAATACGGCTTCCAGGGCGTTCCGGCTTTCGTCATCGTCGGGCCCGACGGCAATATCAGCAGCACCGCAATCGGCTACACCAGCGAAATCGGGCTGCGCCTGCGTTTGTGGTGGGCCAGCCGGAACCACTCATGAAAATCACCCGCTTTGCCCTCGCCCTGCTACTGGGCTACGCCGCCAGCGCTTTCGCCCTGCCCAAACATGCGCCGGTGCCGGGCGGCGTCGCCGTCATCGACCTCGGCCCGATCAGCCAGGCAACTCCGACCGCCCGCTGGGGAGAGCAGCCGATTGCCGTCGTCCGCGCCAACGGGCGCTGGTTCGCGCTGCTCGGCATCCCGCTCGACACCCTGCCCGGCGATTTCGAAATCAGCGTGTTTTTCGGGTTGACCGTAGCAACCCGGCAAATCAGCGTCCAGATAAGGAATTACCCGGAACAGCGCCTGACCATCAAGGACAAGCGCAAGGTCGAGCCCAACCCGGACGATCTGGCCAGAATCGAGCGCGAGCAAAAAATCACCGAGGCCATCAAGCGCCGCTTTTCCGAGGCGCCACCAGCCACCGATTTCGCCCTGCCAGCCAAGGGCCCGCTCTCTTCCCGCTTCGGCCTGCGCCGCGTGTTCAACGGCCTGCCGCGCAACCCGCACGCCGGCCTCGATGTCGCCGTCGGCACCGGTGCGCCGGTCACCGCCCCGGCCGACGGCATCGTCGCCAATGTCGGCGATTACTTTTTCAACGGCAACACCGTTTTCATCGACCACGGGCAGGGGCTCATCACGGCCTACATGCACCTTTCACGTACCGATGTACGCGCCGGCCAGGCGGTAAAAAAAGGCGATACCATCGGCGCCGTCGGTGCCACCGGCCGTGTCACCGGCCCGCACCTGCACTGGGCGGTGATTCTCAACAACACCCCGGTCGATCCGGAACTGTTCCTCTCCCGGCCGTAAACGCAAACAGGCGACCAAAGCCGCCTGCACACTGGCGAGAACCGCTTAAACCTTGGGCTTGGCCGGCGTACTCATCTGCTTTTCATCTTTCGCCTTGTCACCACAAGCCAGGGCAGAAACGCTGGTCAGTGCAAACACCGCAGCGAGCAATGCAGAAATCAGTTTCGTCATCATGGGTTCCTTTCAAAAAATTGCAGGTGTTTGATCAATTTGGCCAGACATGGTTCATTACGCAACGTGCAAGAACAGATCATTCACCTCCACCCTGCCGCCCCGGCAAAACCGCCTGAAGGCCAGCCCTGCAATGGCTGCGGCGTCTGCTGCGCACTGGAAACCTGCCCGGCCGCCCGCCTGCGCTTTCTGCAAATGAAGGGGCCGTGCCCGGCACTGCAGTGGTCAGATGCTGAACAACGCTATCACTGCGGCCTGCTGGTCAATCCACGAACCTACCTCGGCCTGCTTCCCGCCAGCGCCGAACCCTTTGCCCGGCGACTGCTCGCCCGCTGGATCGCGGCCGACCAAGGCTGCGACTGCAGCGCCGACGTTCAAACTTGAACGACCGCAGCGGTCAACGCCATTTCCACTCGATATTTCGGATTGGCCAGCTTCGCCTGCACACAGGCACGGGTCGGCGCGTGGCCTTCCGGGATCCAGGCGTCCCACACCGCGTTCATCGCATCGTAATCGGCCATGTCGGCCAGATAGATCGTCACCATCAACAAGTGCGACTTCTCGCTGCCGGCCTGAGCAAGCAGCCGGTCTACGCTGGCCAGGAGATTTTCGGTCTGGGCGGTAACGTCGGCATCGAGGTTGGCGGGCACCTCGACGAGATAAACAGTACCCGCGTGAACAACGCTGTCGGAATAGCGGCGAGTCGTGCCGTAACGTTGAATCGACATTTTGAATCCCTGAAAAAGTGAAGCCCATGCTGTTCAGGCACGGGCTTCGTTTACTGCGACCCCGGCTCTTTCGGCTGGGGCATTCGGCTATTCGCCGTTACGGAGTACTACACGGTAATCTCAAGAAAACATCTATTGAATACAGCCATAGAATCTCCAGCAGCGTAGCGGGTACTACCACTTCTTGCCGGGCTTGCTACAAACCACAACACGGATTCAGCTTATCACTCCGGCAAAAAAAAGCTAGCGAGTTAACGCTTGAAAATCACATTTCCGCCGGGCGGTACTTTCGACAATGGAACATAGCCGACAGCACCAGGTGTCACCAAAACATAAGCCACAACCGCATCGACATCCGGCAGCACCAAGGGAGGCGTACCTTTGCCGACATATCGGCGAACCAGCCAATAGCCGGTGTACTGCTCCTCGCTCTGCCCCATGAGCATTGCCAGAAAACTTTCTCGTAACGGGTGTCCTGCGGGGTAATTGATCGGTGTTGCCGCCTGCTCGCCAATGGAAACCACTCGGCCGGTATACAGACGTTGCAGAACCGACTGCTCTGTCTTGGGAAGGCCGCCATAAGCGATGAAGGCAAGCGCCTCCTCAGCCAGAGCCAGAGCCGGCAAGCACGCAATCAGGAGGAAAAGAAGAGTACGGCGCATCAAGCCGCTCAGAAGGTGAAGTTGTAGGAAAGGGAAAAGACGTTGATATGTCGCTTAGCGCTATCACTGCCGGTCGGTGCATCGACAAAACTGGAAACGACCCCCGTACTGGTATGCGCGTACTCAGCCTTGAGCAAACTAAGCGGAGACAGGCGATAGGAAGTCCCGAGGGCAGCAGTCCATTGATCATAAGCAGACACAAGATCGGCATTAAACGTCTGGAAGTTGCGAAGCGCCCCCGGCAGAGATGGATTGTGGCTTGATGCCTCGATTGCCCGATACAAGTCCAAGGCCTTTCCGGTCGAACGCATCTTGGCGAAGTAAATATAGGGCTTCCAATCACCGATACGCTTGTCGATGGCAAGATACGCCCCCCATCGACTCAAGCCCTCGCTCGCGCTGTTGACCCGCACACGCGCGTACTCCGCAGTCATCCTGAAATCTGCAGGCAAGCTAATTGATGCGCCAAACGTCTGAACCGGAATAAACAGCCGGCCCACCCTACGCCCATTCCTGACGTCGTAATAGTCGTAAGGCCCCTGGTGCACGAAAGGTATATCTGCATGCGACTGCTCACCAATCCGGCTTGCCACGACTTCATGAACGCCAATACGAAAGGTATTGCCGATATCGCGGACGGTGAGAACGAGACCACTGCTGTTCATTCTAAATGGGGTAAACAGGCTCCCCGGGCCCGGGCCTGTTCCATCCGGTTGCACAGCCCGGACGTAATAACGCTGGTAGGTTTTCTCTTGCCCGCTGTAACCCTCAAGTATCCATTCGTAAGAGTCGAGCATCCAGGTCTTGCTGATACTGACACCGAGCACATCGGTTGTCGGCGAAATGGAATAGACCTCCTGCGGCAGGCGAGCGAAATCGAACGTGGCACCGACGTCATTGTTTTCCGTGTTGAGCATCAACGGCAGGCGAATCTTGCCGGCGCGAATCAGCCAGTCGTCGCTGGGCCGCCACGAGACGAAAGCCCAGGCCAGCGAAGCCTGCCAGTCGCTATCACTGTGATCCGAGGGGGCCACTTTGGCCTGAATGGTGGCACTCCACTGTGGTGACAAACGGGCATCGAACTGGCCGCCGAGGATGGTGTCGCGCTTGAACGTGCCGCGATTGTCGATAAAGCGCTGGTAGTTGTAGGGCTGATCGGACACGGCAAAACCAAACGTTCCAAAGCCCGACCAAGTCAAATCGACTGCCTGTGCCGGTAGCGCCAGCGCAGCCAGAACGGGCAGCAGCCCGATATTGGGAAATTTTGGCGACATCATCAGCAATTCTTGTTTGTCTTGAGTAATTTATTCATCCGCCAGCTTGATGGCAATTTCCGCAAATGAAGCCTCCAGGGCAATGAAGGCATCGATCAGCAATGGGTCGAAATGCTTGGCGCGGCCTTCACGCAGGACATCGACCGCTTCGGCATGGTCAAAAGCGCGCTTGTAGGGACGACGGGAACGAAGTGCATCGTATACGTCGGCAACGGCCATCAGTCTGGCCGGCAAGGGGATGGCTTCGCCCGCCAGTTGATCGGGGTAACCGCAACCATCCCACCGCTCGTGATGGCTGCGGGCGATCTGCGCGGCGTAAAGCAGCAGCAGATTCTCCTCCCCGAGTTCATGCTGCGAGCGCAACAGCATCCCTTCACCCTTGATGGAATGCGTCTTCATGATTTCGAACTCTTCCGGCGTATGCCGGCCCGGCTTGAGGAGGATGTGATCCGGAATGGCGATCTTGCCAATATCGTGCAGCGGCGCCGCCTTGGCGATCTGATCTATATGTTCAGGCGTCAGGAACACACGATCACGGTCCCGCTTGCTCAGATACTCGGCCAGTAGCCGGACATAATCCTGGGTCCGGCGAATATGGTTGCCGGTGCACTCGTCGCGAAATTCGGCCAGCGAGACCATGACGCGAATCGAGGCCTCCTGCAGGCGCAGAACCTCGTTGACCCGGCGCTCGACTTCGCTTTGCAGCCAGGCACTCTTGTCTTCAAGGAAAGTTTGCCAGGTCCGTATTTGCAGATGGGTCCGCACCCGCGCCAGCACAACGGATGGCGCGATCGGTTTGCGAATGAAGTCGACCGCCCCTATGGCCAGGCCATATTCCTCGTCATCCGCCCCCGCCTTGGCGGTCAGGAAGATGACTGGCAGCGCCGCTGTCACCGGGTCGGCCTTCAGGCGCTTGCAGACTTCGTAACCGTCCATGTCCGGCATCATGATATCGAGAAGGATCAGGTCCGGCTGGGCACTCACCGCCAGTTCCAGGCCCTTGGCGCCGCCGTTGGCCAGCTTGACCTTGTAGTGAGTACGCAGCAACTGATTGAGCAGGCTGAGATTGGCCGGGGTATCGTCGATCACCAGTATCGTTGCGCTATTTTTCATTACTGCCCGCCCCCACCCTGATTTGCGTTATCCAGAATATGCAACGCCTGATCAAAATCCCATTGTCCGATAGCGTGGTCAATGGCCGCCACCTGCCGCACTGAATACAGCCCGACAAAACGCCCCTTGTTCATGCGCCAGACCTCTTCGGCCTCGCCGTCGCCCCCGCCCAGCTGCTCACGCAACAAAGCGAGCACTACCTCAATCGGCCGATCATCTGCGGCGGCTACCGAATCCGACAAACTGGCCGGCATCCGTTCAAGGCCGACCAGCAAGGGCAGCAATTGGGCATCGACTTCGGCTATTTCCCCGAAGGGCTCGACGACGCCACCTTTGATGACATTTTCAAGATCATACAGCGCGGACTGCAAACGGCCCATGGCGAACGTACCGGCCAAGCCCTTGAGCGAATGGACCTGACGCTGCGCCGCCTCAAGATCACCGCTGGCCAGCGTCGCATCCAGCCGGTCGGACCAGCCATGGCAATCTTCGGCGAAACGGCGCATGGTTCGCGCCAGAAACGGCAGACGGCCTTCAAAACGCCGCAAGAGCACCGCTGATTCAATTTGCGGAATGGCCGCAATAGCAGAGATGAAAGCCCGACCTGCCTCTCCGGAATCCGCCGGAGGCAGGGCATGCCCCAACAAGCCGCGCCAATAGGGTTGCACCATGGCCAGGAGTTCTTCCGGTTCGAAGGGCTTGGCAATATAGCCATTGACCCCTTTCGCCAGCCCGTCTTTCATGCCCTGCCCGGCGACGTGCGCCGTCATCGCAATAATCGGCAAATCCTGGAAACGCTCCTCCTCGCGCAGGCGGCGGGTTGCCTCCCGGCCATCCATGACCGGCATCTCGAGGTCCATCAAGACCAGTGCGTAGTGGCCAGCGCCCTCGGTGGACAAGATATCGAGCGCAATTCGCCCGTTGGCCGCGACGTCCACGCTCGCCCCCCAGCCCCTGATGATTTCTCCGGCAACCTGCTGATTGAGTTCATTGTCTTCGACCAGCAGTATCGACATTCCCTGCAGACAACCAGGATGGGGGATAAGGTGCTCGAGCCTGGCCGTCGGCTCCATCTCCATTCCCGAGCCAAAAATCCGGCGCAGGACATTTGGCAACAGCGGTTTCTGAACCACATCGGCAACCCCCGTGTGGTCGACCTCCTGGCGCAACAGGGAAGCATCGGCCACCGAAACGACGAGCGTCCTGGCCGGCAAAGAAATTCCTCGCGAGTGAAGCGCCTCTATCAGTTCACCGCCAGACATGTCGGGCATCAGCCAATCAAGCAGCAACAAGTCGTACGCCCATCCGTCATTGCTCGCTCTTGTCAGACGCGCCAGGGCATCCAGCCCCCCCGGCGACTGATCGACGGCGGCGCATCCCATCGCCAGCAGCATGGTCGCCATGCTCTCCCGGGCCGGCGGGTAGTCGTCAACAACGAGCGCCCGCTTGCACTCGATCAGTGCTGCAGCCTCACCGCTTTCCTCGCGGGACGGCTCCAGTGGCAACTGCATGGCGAAATGGAAGACAGAGCCACGGTCAAGCTCGCTTTCGACCCTGATTTCACTGCCCATGGCCGCCAGCAGCCGCTTCGAAATGGCGAGTCCCAGCCCCGACCCACCGTAGCGCCGGGTTGTCGAGCCATCGGCCTGGGAAAACTCCTGGAACAGACGACCGATCTGTTCTGCAGTCATCCCGATGCCGGTATCTTCGACGCGACAGACAATGGTCGACGTCAGCTTGTCGCTCGACCGCTCGCCGACGATCAGACGAACATGGCCGGTTTCAGTAAATTTGACCGCATTGGACAGCAGGTTGATCAAGACCTGCCCGAGTCGCAATGGATCACCCACCAGGTGCTGCATGTTCCGGGTTGGCTGAAAATCGAGGATCAGCTCGATATGCTTTCCTTCGGCCCGCTGCTGCACCATGAAAAGTGCATTCTGGACAACCAGTTCGAGATCGAAGGGAACGGCCTCCAGCGCCACCTTGCCGGCTTCGATTTTCGAAAAATCGAGCACGTCATTCAATATCCCGAGCAGCGAGCGGGCTGCCGTATGAATCTTGGAAACATAATCGTGCTGCCTTGGCGGCAGGCCGGACTTGAGGGCCAGATAGGCCATGCCGAGAATCGCATTCATCGGCGTCCGGATTTCATGGCTCATGTTGGCCAGGAAAATGGATTTCGCTTCGGCCGCCACCTCGGCCCGTGCCCGCGCCTGACGCAGGGAGCGCTGGACCAGTTCACGCTGGGCAATGTCGGCCTCGATAGCCGCCGCCATGCTGTCGATGGTCACCGCCAGCGCCTTTACCTCCTCGACCCCCTTCAAATCGCCGACCCGTTCACTGAATGACTTCTCGGCCAGCGCCGTCGCCGTCCGGTGCAAGGCCGTCAGGGGTGCCAGCAGATGCCTTTTCAGATAGCCATAACTGAGCACCATGACGACGCCGGCCGCGAGCAGCAGGAGCAATGCGGCAATGATCCAGCGCAGCAGATGCTCGCCGGCCCGCCCCAGATTTTTTGTCGTCCGCTGGTCAACCTGGCTGCTCAGCTCATCGACCGCGATGGCCAGTTCGGCCCGCAGTTTCAGGTAGCGCGCCTCGTGCAGCAAGGCATTGGCGAAATCGCGTTGCGGCTCTGCCTCCGAGACAAATTCGCGCTTTACCGGATCATACAAACCCTGCGTCGCGGCAAAGGCAATCTGCTCGACCTGCTTCATCTGGTCGGTGATCTGGAATACCCGCCGGAGAATGGCCACTTCGCTCTGATCGAAACCGAGCAGGCTGGTCCGCTCGGCCAGTGCAACACCGGCGCCGGGAGGCGGCGTCACGTAGGCGATCGTCCCGCCGATAACCTGTTCCCAGAAAGTTTCCGGCACCGAGTCCGGGGCTTTTTTCGTACCCTCGCGGATGGCCAGAATGTCGTAGTAATAAATAAGGTAGCGCGGATTGGCCGTACTGACGTAGGAACTGACCAGCCGGCTAAGCAAATCAACCTCGTGGCGCACCGAACCCATGAGCGCCATCGAATCCTGACGATGCCTTGCCGCATCACGGGCGTCGCCGTACGAAGAGAGCGCCCCCAGCGTCGCACCGGCGATCAGGGTGAGCACCCCGGCCAGGGCGATCAATACGCTGAAAAAGGCTTTCCGCAGGTTCATTTAAGCAAAACGCAACGAGGCATCACGGCCCCCTTCGCAAATCCGGAAGCGAAGGCAACGACAAATGCCCATGAATGCCCTCCCTGCGTATATTTTTCCAATTTGCATCATATTCCAGTTTGCATATATTTTGGCATTTCGATTCCCTTCTCTGCATGCTTCGATTGGCCAAAGTCAGGCTATCGTTCAGAATAGGGACATTCACCCCCACCCTTAAAGCCCAAAGGTCCATGGACAATCTGATCAAGGACATTGCAACACTGGAGCTCTTCTGCTGGCTCGAACCAGGAGCCGAGTTGCCGGGCTGGGACATTCTCAAAGGCAGCCCCTTCGGCGGCACGCTGGCTGCCCCGGAAGGCGGCGCGCCGACGCCCGGCGACCAGTTGCTGTCGGTGCAAAATTACTTTGCCGAGTACCATCTGGAGTATTTCCGGCAGCGTCGCTACAAGCATTTTCCGAGCCGCCTGCATGCCCTGCTCCAGTTCGCCACGCGGACCGATGCGACGACCTTCCGCATCAAGCATCCGCAAAAGGTCTTCGGCAAGAACCTGGCTTGCTCGCGCACCAAAGGGGCTTATATCTGCTCCTTCCACGATGCCAGCTGGCTCGACTACCTGCGCCTGCCGCACAGCCTGTCGCTCAGCGCGCTCGACGAAGTGGCCGACCACTACTGGTCCGGTCGTACCGTCGAAGAAATCGGCCTGACTTTCATGAACGAGCCGTGGCCGGAACCGCCGGTCATCGAAGCCCTTTACCAAGGGGCACTCGAACCGGTCTGGGGCCACGAACAATCCGGCTGGCTACCCGGTTTTCGCTAGTGTAGTGTTGCATGCTATGAGGCACTTGATAAAACTGATGCATTTGCCCTTGTGGCAAGGCGAAAACCACAGCGATACCCAGTGGTATCGCGAGGATTTGCAACGCGGCCACGGGGGCAAAGGCGCCGTTTTATGTGCCGAATAGCGTGTAACACTGCACAGGGAAATACCATGCGTCGCATTGCCATCATCGTCGCTGTCATCGCCATCATCGGCCTTGGCCTGTTCTTTTTCACCCGGCCGAAACCGATCCCGGTGGTGCTCAAGGAAGTCGTCGCCGGCAAGGTCGAGGCGACGCTGGCCAACACCCGCGCCGGCACCATTGAGGCCTGCCAGCGGACCAAGCTGTCGACGATCATCGGCGGGCGCATCGAGTACCTCAACGTCAAGGAAGGCGACAAGGTCAAGAAGGGCCAGTTGCTGCTCAAGCTGTGGAACGACGACCAGCAGGCCAATGCGGCGCTGGCCCAGGCGCAGATCACGCTGAGTGCCAAGCGCGGCGAAGAAGCCTGCATTGCTGCGGTCAACGCGGAAAAAGAGGCAAAACGACAATCGGAACTGCGCGCCAAAGGCTTCGTTTCGACGAGCCGGGAAGAAGCGGCGCGCACCGACGCCGAAGTTCGCCGCGCCACCTGCAATACGGCCAAGGCCGACGTCGCCCAGGCCGAGGCCAAGTTCAAGGCGACCCGTGTCGAGCAGGGCCGCGTCGCGCTCTACGCACCCTTCGACGGCACGGTCGCCAAGATCGTCGGCGAACTGGGCGAATACTCGACGCCGTCGCCGCCAGGCGTACCGACGCCACCGGCCATCGACCTGATCGATGATTCCTGCCTTTACGTCAAGGCGCCGATGGACGAGGTCGATGCGCCGAAGATCCAGATCGGCCAGCCGGTACGCATCACGCTTGACGCCCTGCCCGGCAAGGTCCTGCCCGGCAAGGTCCGCCGGGTGGCGCCCTATGTTTCCGCCGTCGAAAAGCAGGCGCGGACGGTCGATATCGAGGTCGACTTCGAAAAACCGGCCGACGCCGGCAAGCTGCTCGTCGGCTACAGCGCCGACGTCGAGATCATCCTCGCCGGCCGCGACCAGGTGCTGCGCATCCCGACCGCCGCCATCCAGGAAGGTGGCAAGGTGCTGGTTTTCAACGCCGACAGCGGCAAGCTCGAAGAGCGACTGATCAAGACCGGGCTGGCCAACTGGGAATACACCGAGGTGCTGGAAGGCTTGGCCGCCAGCGAGCGCATCGTCACCTCGCTCGACAAGGAAGGCGTCAAGGCCGGCGCCAAAGTGACGCCAGACGAGAAGGCGAAGAAGTGAAAAAGAACATGAACCGCAGAGACGCAAAGACGCAGAGAAAGGCAAGACCAGTTTTCGTTTTTGATTCTCTCCGTGCCTCTGCGCCTCTGCGGTTCAAGCACTGTCTCTTATGCCACTGATCGAACTCTCAGGCATTCAACGCCGTTTCCTGCTCGGCGACACCACGGTCAACGCGCTGGCCGGACTGAATTTGCAGATCGAGGCGGGCGAATACGTTGCCGTGATGGGGCCGTCCGGTTCCGGCAAATCGACGCTGCTCAATCTCCTCGGCCTGCTCGACCGGCCGAACGAAGGCACCTACAAACTCGAAGGCCGCGACGTGACGACCTTGTCGCCCGACGAGCAGGCCACCGTGCGCAGCACACGCATCGGCTTCGTTTTCCAGAGCTTTCACCTCGTGCCGCGCCTAACTGCCGCCGAGAACATCGCGCTGCCGATGACGCTGGCCGGCATCCCTGCAGCCGAACGCAACAAGCGCGTCGCCCAGGCGCTCAAGGATTTCGGCCTGGAAAACCGGGCCGATCACAAGCCAGACCAGCTTTCCGGCGGCCAGCGCCAGCGCGTCGCCATCGCCCGCGCCACGATCATGCAGCCGGCGCTGATTCTCGCCGACGAACCGACCGGCAACCTCGACCGCCATACCGGCGAAGAGGTGGTCAATCTGCTCGAAGCGCTCAATGCCAAGGGCGTCACGCTGATCGTCGTCACCCACGATCAGGGCATGGGCGCCCGCGCCCGGCGCCAGTTGGTCATGGAGGACGGGCGGCTGAAGGCGGATTCACGCACCGCCAACATTTCAAATTTGGCCGAAATTTCCGGTTGACCGTGGGAATGTCCTTTTTCGCGCCCACCCCATGCGCCTAGCTGACACCCTGCGCTTCGCCCGCGATGCCGCCACCGGCTATCCGATGCGTACGACGCTCTCGGTGTTGGCCATGTCGATCGGCGTCGCCGCCGTCGTCATCCTGACGGCGCTCGGCGACGGCGCGCGGCGCTACGTCGTCGGCCAGTTTTCCTCACTCGGCACCAACCTGATCATCGTCCTGCCCGGCCGCTCGGGTACCGGCGGCTTCAACCCGGCCAACGCCATCACCAGCACGCCGCGCGATCTGACCATCGACGACGCCGGCAGCCTGCGTCGCCTGCCCGGCGTCCGCCGCGTCGCCCCGCTCGCCGTCGGCACATCGGAAATCAATTACGGCGGCAAGCTGCGCGAAGTGATGGTCGCCGGCTCGACAGCCGAATTCATCCCGATCCGCAATTTCGAAATCGCTCAGGGACAAGGGCTGCCGGAAGAGGACTGGAACCGCGGCTCGTCGGTCGCCGTGATCGGCGCCAAGATTCGTGAGGAAATGTTCGGCAACACCCCGGCCATCGGCCAGCTCGTCCGCGTCGGCGACCGTCGCCTGCGCATCGTCGGCGTGCTCAAATCGACCGGTCAGGGGCTCGGCCTGAATACCGACGAACTGGTCATCGTGCCCGTTTCGCTGGCTCAGGCCATGTTCAACTCCAACACGCTGTTCCGCATCATGATCGAGGCCAACAGCCGCGATGCCATCCCGGGCACCAAGGACCAGGTGATGGAAACGCTCAAGCAGCGCCACCGCGGCGAAGAAGACGTTACCGTCATCACCCAGGACGCCGTGCTCGCCACCTTCGACAAGCTGCTCGGCGCGCTGACCCTGGCCGTGGCGGGGATCGCCGCGATCAGCCTGGCCGTGGCCGGCATTCTGGTCATGAACGTCATGCTCGTCGCCGTCACCCAGCGCACCGGCGAAATCGGCCTGCTCAAGGCGCTCGGTGCCACTTCCCGGACCATCCGCCTGGCTTTCCTGGCCGAAGCCGCCATGCTCTCCGCGGTCGGCGCCCTGGTCGGCTATCTGCTCGGCCAGCTCGGCGCCTTTGCGCTGCGCCAGTTCTTCCCGGTCTTTCCCGCCTACCCGCCGGACTGGGCGGTCATCGCCGGCTTGAGCACGGCTTTGGCCACCGGCCTCATCTTCGGCGTCATGCCAGCCCGCCGCGCCGCCCGGCTCGACCCGGTGCAGGCCTTGATGAAACACTAGCCATGCTCGCCGCCGATTCCCTCCAGCTCGCCGTCCGCGCCATCACCGCCCAGCGCCTGCGCAGTTTCCTGACCCTGCTCGGCATCGCCGTCGGCATCGCGGCGGTCATCCTGCTCACCTCGATCGGCGAAGGCATCCACCGTTTTGTGCTCGGCGAATTCAGCCAGTTCGGGACCAACGTCATCACCGTCGCCCCCGGCAAGACGAAGACCGGCGGCTCGCCGTCCGGCCTGCCGTCGAGCGCCCGGCCGCTGTCGCTCGACGACGCCAAGTCGCTCGAACGCCTGCCGCACATCGTCGCCGTCACGCCCAACGTGCGCGGCAACGCCGAAGTCGAAGGCAATGGCCGGACACGACGGACGCTGATCTACGGCGTCAATTCCAAATTACCGCAAATTTTCCGGTCGACCGTGCAAAGCGGCCAGTTCCTGCCGGCTGACGATGAAGGCAGCGCCCGCGCCTTCGTCGTCCTCGGCTCGAAGCTCAAAACCGAACTGTTCGGCAGCGAGAACCCGCTCGGCCAGCGCCTGCGCGTCGGCGGCCTGCATTTCCGGATCATCGGCGTGCTGGCGCCGAAAGGGCAATTCCTCGGCATCGACCTCGACGACACCGCCTTCGTGCCGACGGCCCGCGCCCAGGAGTTGTTCAACCGCGAAGGCGTCGATGAAATCAACATCGCCGCCGAGGAAGGCATCCCGTCGGCCCTCGTCGCCAGCCGCGTCAAGACGCACCTGATCGACCGCCACGGCCGCGAGGATTTCACCATCGTGACGCAGGAAGAGATGCTCAAAACGCTGTCCAACATCCTCAACGTGCTGACCATGGCCGTCGGCGCGTTGGGCGGCATCTCGCTGCTGGTTGGCGGCGTCGGCATCGTCACCATCATGACCATCGCCGTCACCGAACGGACCGGCGAAATCGGCCTGCTCGTCGCCCTCGGCGCGCCGCGGCGGAGCATCCTCACCCTTTTCCTCGGCGAAGCCGTCGCCCTGTCGGCGCTCGGCGGACTGTTTGGCCTGATTCTCGGCATCGGACTCGCCCAGTTGATCCACTTCGCGCTACCCGCCCTGCCGGTGCACACGCCACTCAGTTTCGTCCTGCTCGCCGAAGGCATCGCCATCGCCATCGGCCTCGCCGCCGGCGTCCTGCCGGCCCGCAACGCGGCGCGGCTCGACCCCGTTGAAGCATTGCGGACAGAATGACGTGCTAAAGTTCCGCTTCCAATTTCAATAAACCACGCAAGGATCCCAGCCATGGCGTATCACATCGACCAACTGCAACCCGGCATGTCCGCCAGTATTGCCAAGACCGTCACCGAAGCCGACATCATCCTGTTCGCCGGCATCTCCACCGACGTCAATCCGGCCCACCTCGACGAGGAATACGCCAAGACCACGATGTTCGGCGGCCGCATCGCCCACGGCATGCTGTCGGCCGGCTTCATTTCCGCCGTGCTGGCCAACAAGCTGCCCGGCGCCGGCACCATCTACCTGTCGCAGACGCTCAAGTTCAAGGCCCCGGTTCGCCCGGGCGATACGGTCACCGCCACCGTCACCGTCCGCGAAGTCAATGTCGCCAAGAACCGCGTCGTTCTCGACACCGTGTGCACCGTCGCCGGCAAGACCGTCATCGACGGCGAATGCCAGATGATGCCGCCGGTCCGCGCCGCCGCACCGACCGGCACCGCCTGATTCCGGCTGCACCCCAACAAAAACGCCGGCCCGGTTAAAAACCGGCCGGCGTTTTTGTTGGCTTGACCACTTCCACGGTCAACCGGAAATTTGGCCCAAAATCAAAATGCCTCGTCAGCCCGCAAGAACCGCCACTGACCGATTTCCAGCTCACCGAGCCTGACCCGGCCAATGCGCACCCGCTTCAGCCCGATGACACGCAAGCCGACCAGTTCGCACATCCGGCGAATCTGGCGCTTCTTGCCTTCCTTCAGGATGAAGTGCAGCTGGTCCTCGTTGAGTTGCTTGACCCGCGCCGGCTTGAGCGCCTGACCATCCAGCTCAAGGCCATGGTTCAACAAATCCAGGCCGCCCTTGATCATCTCGCCAGCGACGCGTACCAGGTATTCCTTTTCAACCTGGCTATCGTCGCCGATCAGCTTCTTGGCGACACGGCCGTCCTGGGTCAGCACCAGCAAACCGGTTGAATCGATATCCAACCGACCGGACGGCGCCAGACTGCGCAGCATCCACGGCTTGAACTCCGGGTCTCCCGACTGCTTGACCTGATTTTCCAGCGTGATCAAGGTAATCGCCGGCGTAAAGCCCGGTTCCGGCTGGCCGGAGACATAACCGACCGGCTTGTTCAACAGAACCGTGACCTGCTTGGCCTGATCGAACTTGGCCTCTTTCGAGATCGCCACCTCGGCGTTCTGATCGATCCGCGAACCCAGTTCGCTGACCCGCTCGCCATCGACAAACACCCAGCCGCGCTCGATCCACAGATCCGCCTCGCGCCGCGAACACATGCCACGCTCCGACATCACCCTGGACAAACGCACCCCTTCCGGCGGCGGACCTTCGCGCACGACGGGAGCGCGAACCACCGGTGCCGCCTTGGCAGCCCGCTCCGGACGATCCGCCTTGACGCTCCACTCGGCCGGAGCAGCCGGTGCAACCGGCGCCGCCTTCGGTGCCGACGGTTTGCGCAGCGAAGAGCCGCCACGCAGCGGCTTCTTATTAATCGCCCGCGGCGAAGGCATTGCCGAACGACGAACGCCCAGCGTCCCTTCCGGCAAGGCCGGCGCTTCTTCGCTTAATTCAACCGGCGCCTCAACGCGCTCAGCCCGCGCCGGAGCAGCCTCGAACGATTTCGTTTTTGGCCGTTTTTCCGGGTTGACCGTGGCATCGCGCCGAAACGCCTTTTTCGGCTCGGCCTCAGCCGCCGGGGCATCCGGCTTGCGCCATTTTGCCCACGGGTCGTCAGCAGCGGCGTCGCTCGACGGCCGCTTCGGACGTGAATCCCTGTCGGAACCGCTCATCGCAGACCGAGGAGTTCAACCTCGAAAACCAGCGTTGCATTCGGCGGAATAACGCCGCCAGCGCCGCGTGCGCCATAGCCGAGTTCCGGCGGAATGGTCAGCTTGCGCGTGCCGCCGATCTTCATGCCCTGGACGCCTTCGTCCCAGCCGCCGATAACCTGGCGCATGCCGAGCGAAAACTCGAAGGGGTCGTTGCGATCCTTGCTCGAATCGAACTTGCTGCCATTGGTCAGCCAGCCCGTGTAATGCACGCTGACCTGCTGGCCGGCCTTGGCCTCGGCGCCTTCGCCGACGACGGTATCTTCATAGACCAGCCCGGAGGCGGTGGTGATTTCAGCCATGGGAACTCCTTTTTTCAAAGACCGGCAGTTTACCACAGCCCCTCGACAAGGCTTTGACTTGTCAGAGAATTTCCGTATAATGCGCGGTTCTTTGTAGCACCCTTTAGATTTATTTTCGGAGTCCAACCCATGTATGCGGTCATAAAAACCGGCGGTAAGCAGTATCGCGTTACCAATGGTCTAAAACTTAAAGTAGAACAGATACCGGCAGACGTTGGCGCAGAAGTTACTCTCGACCAGGTCCTCATGGCAGGCGAAGGCGAGTCGGTAAAGATCGGCGCTCCCTTCCTTGCTGGCGCCACCGTCAAAGCCACCGTGATTTCCCACGGCCGCCACGACAAGGTCAAGATCTTCAAGATGCGTCGTCGCAAGCATTACCAGAAGCATCAAGGCCATCGTCAGAACTACACCGAATTGCGCATCGACGCGATCGCGGCTTAAGTTCAAGGAGCTAATAAATGGCACACAAGAAAGCAGGCGGCAGTTCACGTAACGGCCGCGACTCACAAGCCCAACGACTGGGCGTCAAGCGCTACGGCGGTCAATTCATCCTGGCTGGCAACATCATCGTTCGCCAGCGCGGTACCGAATTCCACCCGGGCGACAACGTCGGCTGCGGCAAGGATCACACCCTGTTCGCACTCAAGGACGGCGTGGTTCAGTTCTCCATCAAGGGCTTGAAAAAGCGCCGCGTGGTGACCATCGTTCCGGCTGCCGAATAAATCGGACTGGCGGAATTGCAGAAGCCCTATCCGCCGAGGATAGGGCTTTTTTGTTTCAAGGCTTGAACCGCAGAGACGCAGAGACGCGGGGAAAGTCAGCTTTGTTATCTCTGCGCCTCCGCGTCTCCGCGGTTCAAAGGCCACCATGAAGTTCATCGACGAAGCAAAAATCTACGTTAAAGCTGGCGACGGCGGCAATGGCGCCGCGACTTTCCGCCGCGAAAAATACATTCCCATGGGCGGCCCCAACGGCGGCGATGGCGGCCGTGGCGGCAGCATCTACGTCGTTGCCGACTGCAACATCAACACCCTGGTCGACTACCGCTACACCCGCAAATTCATCGGCAAACGCGGTGAAAACGGCGGCGGCGCCGACTGCTACGGCGCCGGCGGCGACGACATCATCCTGCGCATGCCGGTCGGCACGGTCATCTCCGACCTCAACACCGGCGAAATCCTGGCTGACCTCGACGTCAACGAAAAGAAAGTCCTGATCGCCAAAGGCGGCAAGGGCGGCCTCGGCAACATCCACTTCAAGTCATCGACCAACCGCGCCCCGCGCCAGAAAACCAATGGCGACCAGGGCGAAGAACACGAACTGACGCTCGAACTGCGCGTCCTCGCCGACGTCGGCCTGCTCGGCCTGCCCAATGCCGGCAAGAGCACCCTGATCCGCGCCGTTTCCTCGGCTCGCCCGAAAGTGGCCGACTACCCGTTCACGACGCTGCACCCCAACCTCGGCGTCGTTCGCGTCGATGCCGAAAAGAGTTTCGTCATGGCCGACGTCCCCGGCCTCATCGAAGGCGCCGCCGATGGCGCCGGGCTCGGCATCCGCTTCCTCAAGCATCTGCAGCGCACGCGCATCCTCCTCCACCTTGTCGACATCGCCCCGATCGACCCGGATTCCAACCCGGTCCGCGACGCCAAGGCCATCGTCGGCGAACTGATCAAACACGACCCCGCCCTGGCCGACAAGCCGCGCTGGCTGGTCCTCAACAAGCTCGACCTGATTCCCGAAGAAGACCGCGAAAAGACCGTCAAGGACTTCCTCAAAGCCTACAAGAAGGCCACCAAGTACGACGGCCCGGTTTTCCCGATCACCGCCATCAGCGGCGACGGCACCAAGCCTTTGATCTACGCCATCCACGAAGCGCTGGAACAAATGGCGCGGCCGGAAATCCCCGACGATGACGAGTTAGAATCAGACGAGGAAAACACACCGGAGGCGTAAACATGCTGACACTCGAACAACTTCGCGACAAAAGAGAGGCATTGATTGCCCTCGCCGACCGATGTAAAGCTGAAAATGTCCGCGTTTTCGGCTCGGTAGCACGCGGCGAAGCCAACGAGCAAAGCGACCTCGACCTACTGGTTCATTTTCGTGATGGCGCCTCGCTCTTTGACCTGATTGACCTAAAGGAAGACGCGGAAAAATTGCTGGGGCTCGCGGTTGATGTCGTTTCGGATGGTGGGTTGTCTCCCTATCTAAAAAACCGCATTCTCAACGAAGCGCGTCCGATATGACGACGGACCGGCGTATCTTTCTAATACACGCGCTTGATTGCATCGACTTCATTACCGAACAACTACTGTCGCTCGACAAACGTGATTTCCTGGAAAACCGCATCATCCGCAATGCACTTTTGCGCAACCTCGAAGTCGTCGGACAGTCCTTCAAGGATTACGGCATCGAACCGCTGGAAAGCACCCACCCTGCCATTCGCTGGCGTCAGATTGCCGGATTCCGAAACCAGCACGCCCACGAATATCTTGGCCTGGATCACCAACTGATCTGGGGCATCCTGAATCAGCACCTGCGCCCGCTACGCCAGGCGCTCTCCGAACACCTCGAAGCACAACCATGACCACCCGTCTCGCCACCGCCAAACGCCTCGTCGTCAAAGTCGGCTCGGCGCTCGTCACCAACAACGGCGCCGGCCTCGACCTCGCCGCCATCGAAGACTGGGCCCGGCAAATCGCCGTGCTGCGCGCGCATGACAAGCAAGTCGTGCTCGTTTCCTCCGGCGCCGTCGCTTGCGGCGTGCAGCGCCTGGGCTGGGGCCGCCGGCCGAAGACCGTGCATGAGAAGCAGGCCGCCGCAGCCGTCGGCCAGGCCGGCCTGGTCGAAGCCTACGAGGCCGCTTTCAACAAGCACGGCCTGCACACCGCACAAATCCTGCTCACCCACGACGACCTCGCCGACCGCAAGCGCTACCTCAACGCCCGCTCGACGCTGACCACCCTGCTCGAACTCGGCGTCGTGCCGATCATCAACGAGAACGACACCGTCGTCACCGATGAAATCAAGTTCGGCGACAACGACACGCTGGGCGCCCTGGTCGCCAACCTGATCGAAGCCGATGCCCTGATCATCCTGACCGACCAGATCGGCCTGTTCACCGCCGACCCGCGCAAAGACCCCAACGCCACGCTGATCAGCGAAGCCACGGCTGGCGACGAATCGCTCGAAGCCATGGCCGGCGGTGCCGGCACGCGCATCGGCACCGGCGGCATGATCACCAAGGTCATCGCCGCCAAACGCGCCGCCCGCAGCGGCGCCCACACCGCCATCGCCAGCGGCCGCGAAATCGATCCAATCATCCGTTTGGCCGCCGGTGAGCCAGTCGGCACCCTGCTCGTCTCGCAAACCCAACCGCTGGCTGCCCGCAAACAATGGCTGGCCGACCACCTTCAACTCGCCGGGCGCCTGCAACTCGACGATGGCGCGGTCAACGCCCTGAAAGCCGGAAAAAGCCTGTTGCCGATTGGTGTCATCGCCGCCGAAGGCGAATTCGAGCGCGGCTCGGCCGTCGCCTGCATCAGCCCGGATGGCTGCGAAATCGCGCGCGGCCTGTGCAACTACGGCAGCGGCGAAGCACGCCTGATTACGCGAAAATCAACTGCGGAAATTGAAGCGATCCTCGGCTATGTCGACGAACCGGAATTCATTCACCGCGACAACCTGATTCTGCTTGGCTGACAGAACACTCTCCAAAAATCAAAACGGGCGCCTTGGCGCCCGTTTTTCATTGCAACATATTCGCTTAGAAGCGATAGGAAACGCCCACGCCAGCGGTGATCGGGCTCAGATTCAGCGTACCGATCTTCGAACCGTTCAGGCTCACGTCGGTCTCCATCTGGATGTATTTCACATCGAGGTTCAGGCCCCAGTTCTTGTTGAACATGTAGTCAAAACCAACCTGGGCTGCCAAGCCAACACTGGAGCGGTCGACCGCTGCAACACCATTCAGGATGTTATCGCGGCTAAAGAACAGCGTGTAATTGACACCAAGGCCGACATACGGCTTGAAGGCGCCGAGATCGGTAAAGTGATACTGAACGAGCAGGGACGGCGGCAGGGCCTTGATCTTGCCGATATTGGCACCCGCCATGGTGATATCGACAGTCTGCGGATAGGTCAAAACCAGTTCTGCAGCAATGTTCTTGGTGATGAAATAGCTCAGATCAATTTCCGGAATCCAGCGGCTCTCGGCTTCAATCGGGCCGGGCAGGCCATCTTTCTGGCCGTTATCGAAAGCGACGTGAACCGCACGGACACGAACCATGAACGGGCCTTCCTGCGCCTGCGCAACGGAGGAAGAAAGCACGCCAGCGGTAATCAGCGCAGCAACCAGAATCTTGTTAGCCATAGATCACTCCCTATCATCGTTATGAAAAAAGGGATCCTATTACCATTAGGACTAATCATTTTGACCTAGGTCAATAACCTTGTTACTTACATGGCTTTTGAATGGGGACCAGAATGGCACCAAGGAGCCGAGAAATAATAAGTTGGACAAATATGGGCGCGCTGGCGGGATGCGATGCAAGGCGCCGGTCGCGCCGCATGGCTGCGAGATTGGCGAGACAAAGTGGTCCTCAATCGACATGCTGAGCAGAACGATTTATCCATTCCGCCCGAAGGTCCAGAATCAATCCATCCTTCATATGTCGAATCGAGTTTTTGAGGTTCTATCTCGCCGATTTGCCAGCCCGAACCGTACCGAATATGTGTTCACAGACAATTCAGGAACGGAAGTCCGGAAGTACTCTCGTACTGGTTTTAGCAATACTTGCGGTCGCGCGGGTCTTGTCGGAGTCAGCTTCCATACCCTACGTCACACATTTGCGAGCCGTATGGTTCAGGCCGGTCTGCCAATCACAGATATCCAGCAAGTCCTTGGTCATGCTTCCATCCAGATGACCACTCGATACGCTCATTTAGCCCCGTTGCAGAGTTCTAGCCGTGCTGTCGCCATTCTCAAGCAGATCAATTCGCAGAAGCCTCTTCCGAGTGTGCCGACCACGAATTAAATATTTGACATAAGTGATGTAAAACTGCGTAAACCGTAGTTTTCGTAGAAGCCGCATCAATTGCGGCTTCTTTTTTAACTCATTGAATTATTGTGCAAACAGCCACGTTTTTTGCGCCTGAAAACAGCATCGCCCAAAGATTGTATAATCCGCGACCGCCTTGTCGAGCAAAACGCCCATGTTGATTACCCGCCGTCTCGAATTCGATGCCGGGCACCGCATCCCCGACCACAAAAGCCAGTGCCGCCACTTGCACGGGCACCGCTACGCCCTTGAAATCACCTTGTCAGGCAGTGTCATCGACAAGGCTGGCGACGCCGCCAACGGCATGGTGATGGGCTTCTCGCAGATCAAGGATCTGGCCAACATTCATCTGGTCAATGAATGGGACCACGCTTTCCTCGCTTACGCCGGCGACAAAACCGTTGTCGACTTTCTCGATTCGATGCCGGGTCACAAGACAGTCATCCTCGACCGCGTCCCGACCGCCGAGAATCTGGCCCGCATCGCTTTCGAGCGCCTCGACGCGGTGTACCGCGACACCTACGGAAACCATCTGCAGCTCGAACAGGTCCGACTTTACGAAACGCCCAACTGCTGGGCCGACGCACTGCGCACCAAGCTGGATTGAGCGGAAAAAATCGTGCTTATCCGGAACACGCATGCGCATTCTGCCCACCATGATTCGCGTCGGCGATCTCGATAAATCGATCGCCTTTACACCGAAATCCTCGGCATGCAGCTACTGCGCCGCACCGATTACCCGGAAGGTCGCTTCACGCTGGCCTTTGTCGGCTACGGCGACGAGGCCAAGGAGGCCGTTCTCGAATTGACCCACAACCGGGACGCGCCGAGCTACCAGCTCGGCACCGGCTACGGCCACGTTGCCCTGGCCGTGCCCGATGCGGCCGCCGACTGTGCCACCATCAAAGCGCGCGGCGGCAAGGTCGTCCGCGAAGCCGGGCCGATGAAGCATGGCTCGACGATCATCGCCTTCGACGAGGATCCGGACGGTTACAAGATCGAGCTGATCCAGCGCGCCTGACCGACATCAAGGCCATGCTCCGGCCGGCTGCGCATACTGCAGCCTCAAGGAGATCAGCATGGCCTTTCCCGAATTCTTTTCCCGCGTTCCCACCATCACCCTGCGCGACCCGCTGGCCGAACTGCTTGGCGCGGCGGAGGGCGGGCTGATCGAATACGGCTTTGCCGATGCCGTCAAACTGGCCGGGCATTCCTGCCCGACTGTGGCCGGCGCCTGGCTGACCAGCGTGCGCGCTTTGCGGGCGCTTTATGGCGACGAGATTCCCGTCCGCGGCAACATTGCCGTTGCCCTGCACGAGAGCATTGATACGGGCGTCGCCGGGGTCATCGCCAGTGTCGCCACGCTGCTCAGCGGCGCGGCCGGCGATGGCGGCTTCAAGGGGCTGGGCGGGCAGCATGTCCGGCGTGGCTTGCTCAAATTTGGCGTGAGTGGCAACGTCGGCATGACGTTCACTCGGCTCGACACCAATGCCACGGTCAACGGGAAATTTCAGCCAAATTTGATATCGGCCGATCCGCGCCTCGGCGAGTTGCTGCCCGCCGTCGTCCATGGCACGGCCAGTCCGGCCGAGAAAAAACTGTTCGGCGAGCTCTGGCAGGATCGCGTCAAACACATCCTGATCGACCACGGCGACGATCCGGCCGTGGTTGAACTGCGCATGCTTCAGGACTGAGTCGCCATCGCTTCGCGCGCGACGTTTTCGAAGGTTTCGACGACGCCGGCCCAGCTACGCGGCAGCATCGTCTGGCGGGCGGCTTCGGCCATTTCGCCGAGGCGCTCCGCTTCGTCCAGCATCCACAGCGCCCCTTCAACGTAGCCGCGTTCGTCGCCGGGCGAGGCGACCATGCCGTTTTGCTGCTGGGCGATCAGTTCGGCGGCAGCAGCGCTCCGGTAGGCGATGACCGGCAGGCCGCTGGCCATCGCCTCGGCGACAACGTTGCCATAGGTTTCGGTCAGGCTGGGGAAGAGAAACAGGTCGGCGCTGGCGTAGTGGGCGGCCAGATCCTCGCCGATGCGCACGCCGGCAAAGTGGTGATCGGGGTGATCGACAGCCAGTTGCCTGGCCGACGGGCCGTCGCCGACCCAGACCATTTTCGCTTTCGGATGCCAGACCTGAATAGCGGCGAAAGTCTTTTTAACCAGCGCCAGATTCTTCTCGGCCGCCACCCGCCCGACGTAGAGGCAGGCCGGCCCGTCGCCCTCGACGCCCCAGGTCTGACGCAAGGCCTTGCAGCGCCGGGCCGGATCGTAAAGTTGCGTATCGACACCACGGCCAACGACGCGCACACCGGTCAGCCCCTCGCCAGCCAGATCGGCGGCCAGCGCCGCCGTCGGCACCATGGTCGCCAGCGTCCGCCGGTGCAGGGTGCGCAGGTAGGCGGCGACGGCCGGGCGCATCCAGCCCATGCCGTAATGCACGCTGTAGCGGTCGAAATTGGTGTGAAAGCCCGAGGTAACGGGGATACCCATCTTGCGGGCGACGCTGACAGCCGACCAGCCGAGCGGCCCTTCGGTCACGACATGGACCAGATCGGGCCGATGCTGGCGCCATTGGCGCGTCAATCGGCGACCGGCCGGCAGGCCGAAGCGCAAGCCGGGGTAGCCGGGTAGCGGGAAACCGGGCAAGGCCAGTTCATGTTCGCCACCGGCATCGGCCTTGCCCTGTTTCGGCCGGATGACGCTGACGCGATGGCCGCGCTCGCGCAGCCCACCAACCAGCCGGCCGACCGTCATCGCCACACCATTGACTTCGGGCGGGAAGGTTTCGGTGACGAAAGCGATCGCCAGCGACATCAGGCGATCTCCATGAGTACGCAGGCCCAGACGACCATGACGAGGATCAGCGAAACGAGCACCGCGGCGCTGCCGATGTCCTTGGCGCGTTTGGCGAGGCGATGGTTTTCCAGGCTGACGCGGTCGACCACGGCTTCGATGGCCGAATTGAGCAACTCGACGATGAGGACGAGCAGCACGCTGGCGATCATCAGCCCGCGGCCCATCCACGGCACGGGCAGCATGAAGGCGGCAGGAATGAGCAGCGCCGCGAGAATGACTTCCTGGCGGAAGGCGTCTTCGCACAGGTAGGCGGCCTTGAGCCCGGCCAGCGAGTAGGTCAGCGCATTCCACACCCGACGCAGTCCGGTCTTGCCCTTGAAGGGCGATTCGTTGGCCGGATCGAGGCCGAGTTCGTTCGACGAGGGTTCCTGCATGAAATCTCCGCGAAAGCGCTCACGTTAATCAGGCCGCGCTAAGCTTTGATGACAGCTACAGTCGTCGGAGTGTCACAATTCGGTTTTACGCTTGTCCGGATATGCCCATGCGCCTGCTTGCCCCTCTGCCCCTCCTGCTCGCCATCGTGCCTGCCGCTCACGCCGCCCGTCCGATGATCACCGACGACGCCCGGCTGACCGCTGCCGGCACCTGCCAGATCGAATCCTGGGTGCACCTGCACGGCAGCCAGCACGAATTCTGGGCCTTGCCGGCCTGCAACCCGGGCGGCAATTTCGAACTGACCGTCGGCGGCGCCCTGGCTTACACCGATGGCCACCAGGAAAGCGGTGCCCTGGTCGCCCAGGGCAAGACCCTGTTCAAACCGCTGGAAACCAACGGCTACGGCATCGGCCTGGCCGCCGGTTACGCCACGCAGCCGGGTAGCGCCCACACCGGCAACCCGTATTTCTACGTGCCGGCCAGTTTTTCCCTGGCCGACGACCGGGTCGTCATCCACACCAACCTCGGCTACACCCGCGAGCGCGAAAACCAGGAAAACCGCCTGACCTGGGGCGTCGGCAGTGAAATCCAGATCGCCGACCGGGCCTGGCTGATCGCCGAGAGCTACGGCCAGGACAAGGGAAACCCGTTTTTCCAGATGGGCGTCCGTTACTGGATCGTCCCTGACCACGTCCAGATCGACACCACCTACGGCAGCCAGTTTGGCGCCATCAGCGACCAGCACCGGCTCTCGGTCGGCTTGCGCCTGATTTCGCCGAGCCTGCTCTAGATCAAGCGCCACAAATTCGTAACATTAGTGCAATGAAGCGGGCGCCAAGCTATGCTAAAAGGCATGGTCTTGTTCATCCGGAAATGTAGCCATGGTTTTTTTCGAACTATTTACGCACAACCCCACCATCATCAAGGTCGCGCCGGGCGAAGCCCTGTTTTCCGAAAACGATGACGGGCACATGATGTACGTCCTGACCACCGGCACGGCCGAAGTCATTGTCAACAACCGGGTCGTTGAGCGCCTCGAGCATGGCAGCATCGTTGGCGAGATGGGCATCGTTTCACCCGGACCGCGCTCGGCCAGCGTAGTCGCCGTGACGGCTTGCGAATTCGTCGAAGTCGACGAAAAACGCTTCCAGTTTCTCGTTCAGCAAACGCCGTTTTTCGCCACCCAGGTCATGCGCGTCATGGCCGAACGCCTGCGCAAGGTCAATCAGCTCGTAACGCCGCTCGAAGACATTTGAGCACCGGGTGCCAGCCGGTGTTCGCCGCACCAGCCGTGCGGCCCGACAACCGGATGGCGCCAGTGATGCGACTCGCGCGGCGAGCTGTCGCCGGCAAAGACCGGCGGGTAGCGGTGGCACAGGCCGGTAAGCGCATCGCTCGGCTGGAAGTAGGCACAGCGGACGCAGCAGGCGTCGGAATGGTCGTTCATGGTGCCGGCGATCAGATTGCTACGGTCAACCGGAATTTTTGGCCGATTTGGCAATTGGTCAGTTCGCCGTAAAGGCGTGCCAGCCGCTCGGCCATCGCCACATCGGTCCATTCCCGGGCGTAAATTGGCGCCTCCTCGTTGAGATGGCGCCAGGCCTCTGGATGCTTCAGGAACTGACCGAGCGCCTCACCGAAAGCCCGCGGATCGTTCGGCGGCGAGAAGGCGCCGCGGGCCGGTGCGAGGATGTCGATCGTCCCCATTTCAGATAACGCGATGACCGGTACGCCGGCCGCCATCGCTTCGAGCAGGACCAGACCCTGTGTTTCGGTACGCGAGGCAAAGACGAAAACATTGGCCGCCGCATAGCAATCGGGCAGCGCCTGCTTTCGGTCGAGATAGCCGATGAACTGGACGGCATCCTGCAGGCCCAGAGCGCGGGTCTGCGCCTTGAGGTCGGCCATGGCCGGGCCTTCGCCGGCGATCACGAGCAGGGCGTCGGGGCGGATCTGGCGGGCCTGGACGAGGGCTTCGAGCAGGAAACCGATATTCTTTTCGTGGGCCACGCGGCCGACGAACAAGGCCATCGGCCGCGATTCGCCAATGCCGAATTTCTGGCGAAAGCGCATTCCGCTGCCGCCGGCAAACTGCGCCATCGGGATGCCGGTGGGCAGAACGTGCATAGTCGAGGTGACACCATAGCTGTCGAGGCGCTGGCGCATGGCCGTTGATGGCACGATCACGGCGTCGAGCTGGTTGCATTGGCGGCGCGAGAAAGCGCGCGCCTGACCGCGCAGCCAGCTCGGCGGGATCGGCTTGGCGTAGTGCTGCAGGTATTCCTCGAACAGCGTGTGATAGGTCGCCACCACCGGCAGGCCGAGTTTGCGCCCGGCCTTGAGGCCGGCGTAGTGGGCGATGAACGGGGTCTGGACGTGGATCAGGTCGCAGTCCTGGGCCGCGTCGAGCACCGCCCGGTGCATCGCCCGCCAGCCGACCAGCCGGTCTTCGCGGTCGCCCGGCACGGGGCGGCCGGCGACGCGGACGATGCCCGGCTCGTCGGCCTCGTTACCGTAGCGCGGGACGACCAGTTTGACCTCGACGCCATGCGCCGACAGGGTGCGGCGGAAAGTCTCGATGGAAGTCGAAACGCCATTGACGCGGGGAAAATACACGTCGGAAACCATCAAAACACGCATCTCAAGCCTCTACAGTTTCGGCAACGGGGGCGGCCAGCATGGCTACCGGCTTTTGTTCGCCCCAGGTGACCAGTTCGAGCCGGCCGTCGAAGTGTTCGACGATGGCCGTGCAGGAATCGACCCAGTCGCCGCAATTCACGTACGTCAGGCCGTCGATCTCGCGGATCGTCGCCCAGTGGATGTGGCCGCAGATGACGCCGTCGAGGCCGCGCTCCCTGGCGTGGTGGATGGCCGATGTCTCGAAATCGAAAATAAAGGTCAGCGCCGTCTTGACCTTGCGCTTGGCGTAGCCGGCCAGCGACCAGTAGCCGGAAATGCCGAGCTTGCGCCGCCCCCATGAGAGCAGCGTGTTGATGCGAACGAGCAGTTCGTAGGCCTTGTCGCCGAGCACCGCGACCCAGCGATGATGGCGCATCACCTGGTCGAACTGGTCGCCGTGGATGAGCAGGAAACGGCGGCCATCGGCCGTTTCGTGCACCAGTTCGTCGACGACCTCGACCTCGCCGAAAACGATGCCGCAGTAATCGCGCAGCACTTCGTCGTGATTGCCCGGGATGAAGACGACGCGGTCGCCATGCCGGGCCCGGCGCAGCAGTTTCTGGACCACGGTGTTCTGCGCCGGCGACCAGTTGATGCTGCGACTCATGGCCCAGAAATCGACGATGTCGCCGATCAGGAAAGTCTGTTCGGCCGGGTGTTCGCGCAGGAAATCGAGGAGTCTGTCCGCCTGGCACGCCCGCGTGCCAAGGTGGATGTCGGAGAGAAAGACGGATCTGACCTTGGGCATGGCCGCACGATACGGCCGGCCCGTGACCCCAAAGTTACTGCTTCGTTAAGCTTTTGTTGCAGCCGCAACGCCTTCCACAGAGGCGGTGCCCGACCGATGGAAAATCGCCACCCCTCCCCGGCCATTTCATTTTCGGGCCCTTTTTCCGGTTGACCGTGGCAATCGCCGGCAGCGCGCATTCACCCCTCTTCGCTTGGCTAGCGGCCGCGATACTTCCCGAAAACGGGCTATTTCGGGCGGATGAGGGCGGCCACCGGCTGGGTCGGCAGGGACAATTCTTGCGCTGCCTTGAGCGGCGCTTCGCCCATCGTCCGCACCAGCGCCTCGCGCTCGAGCATGGCGTCCGTCTGCCTGGCAGCAGCGGCCCGACTGAGCCAGACGTAGGCGCGAGCCGAATCCTGGGCCACTCCTACGCCATCGCGATAAAACCGCCCCAGTTCAAGCATCGCATCGGGATTTCCCGTCGCCGCGGCCAACTGCACCCATTTTGCCGCCTGCCCGACATCCTTCGGGCGATTGTTCCCGGCCACCAGGTCTCGTCCGATCTGAAGCATCGCCGCTGCATCACCGTTATCGGCAGCTTCCTGTTGTTTTTGGGCGCGCGCTGCCGGATCGTCGCTGGCATGGGCAGCCACGCCACCGGTCAGCAGCCGATTCGGCGCGCCAGTCGTGCTTTCTTCCGAGTGAGCAGTTGCGGCCAGCGCGACAGGCGTGCTCGTCGGTTCGTCGACGCTTTCCAGCCAAAAATCGACGACTACGAAAATCCCGAAGCACAGCATGACGCCGGCCGTAGCGTTGATCAGGTTCCGCTCCAGGGCGGCGCTGCCTCGGGCCAGAAAGCGATGCGAGCAATGATTGCAGCGATAGGGACGAAAATCCGCCGAGCCCAGCTTTTCCGCCTTTGAATGCCATCTTGAATCCCGGTAGTCCGTGCCATTGCACAGCGGACACTTTAATCCGGCTCCGACAAGGCGCGCGATATCGACGTATTTCAGAATGGACGGTGGCATGATTTCCGGTTCACGCTATCTGCAAGGGATTGCTCCAGGCCGGGCGGCAGACTTCAACTTTCCTGCATTCAGAATCCATAGGAAAGCATGTGCCACGCCCCCAACTGTCAAGTTTGATGGATTTCGAAAGGCATGACGGACAGTACAAATTATTGGCGAAATTTGCAAACCGCATACCGGTTACCGTCGCTCCGGAGCGCGCAAAATCGCGCCCCGAAAAACCGTCAATCAGGCCGCGCGATCTTCCGCGACAAGCCCTTCCAGCGGCCGCTTCGCCGCTTGCCAGCCACCGCGCAGCAAGGGCAGCAAATAGAACAGGACGAAACCGCCCAGCCCCCACAGACAGGCGACGATGCGCCACGGACGCGTATCCGGGTAGCCCTGGCCGTCGAAGGGCAGCGTCGCCACGCCGATGACGGCGATGCCGACCAGTATCCAGTGGGCGCGCACGCCCAGCCCCCAGCGGAAACTGCGGGTCAGGCGCAGGCCGAGCCAGCCGCCGGCCAGCCCGATCAGTCCGCCGGCCAGCACATCGACCGGCCAGTGGGCGCCGACGGCGATGCGCGAAAAACCGGCCAGCGCGGCAATGACGACGATGGGCAGGGCGCGCCCCCAGCCGAGCAGGGCCAGCCAGGCGACGATGAACGAGAAAGCCGAAACGGTATGGCCGGACGGAAAACTGTGCGCCGTCAACCGGGCGCCGATGATGGTGATCTGGCTGGCGTCGAGAACTGCGGCCGGCCGCGGCAGGTCGAACCATATCTTGAAACCGCGGCTCATCGCCCCGGCGAGCAGCGCACCAACGACGAGCGCCCAGAAAACGCGCGGGTAGCGCAGGCAGAAGGGCAACACCAGTGCAAGCTGGACGCGGCCGTCGCCGAGCGTCGTCAGACTTTCCCACAGCCACGGCGGCAAAGCCTGGCTGGCCGCCTGGGCCGGAATGAAACCGGCGTACCAGTCGCCGCTCTGGTCGATGGCAACCAGCCCGAGCGCGAAAAGCAGGCACAGGCCGAGGATCGAAGCGTCGAAAATCGGGTTCCGGGTGTGCAAACCCTGATCGTTCATTGCTTATCCTCGCGTTCGACACGGGCGAGCGTGACGAAGCTGCGTTGATAGACGTCGCGCAGCACGAAATTGGGCGCGAGCAGGGCCTGCACTTCGTGCCTGCGGTCGGTGCGCGTGAAGACGAGCTGGCCGGGTTCGGGCACGCGGGTCGGTGTCGCCGCCTGCCGATAGACGCTGAAGCTGGGCATGATGATGCGCCAGGCAACGACATTCGTTTCGCCGCTCTGACGGACGAACATGGCCGCTTCGCGCACCGGGCCTTGCGTGACGTCGATGGCGCGCGGCGCGATGACGAGGACGACCATGGCGGCCTGCAACAGGCCGGCGATGACCAGGCCTTGCCAGACCGGCAAACGGCGCCAGAAAGCCAGAGCAATGACGGCGATGGCGAGTAGTGGGAGCAGCCAGCGCGCCTCGTCGGCGAAGGCAAGGGTCAGGCCGTCGAGCAGGAGTTTTTCAAACGGCCGGCTGGCCTTGGCTGCGACGAAGGCGAGCACTTCCGGCGAAACGGCGAGGAGCAGCGCGAAGAGGATCATCGGCACGAAGGCCAGCCAGCGTCGCTCGAAATCGAGCCGATGGCGGGCGAGCAGGATGAAGACCGGCGTGCAGCCATAGAGCAGGTAATGCGGCAGTTGCGTGCCGGAGAACGAGAAAAAGGCGAAGACGACGACGAACCAGATGACGAGGAAGCGCTCGAACAGCGCACCACTGTCGTTCTGGCGCAGCGCGCCGGCGAGCTTGCCGGCGATGGCGAACAACCAGCCGGTGAACGGCAGCAGGATGAAGGGCAGGACCGCGAAGTAGTACCACCAGCGCCCGCCGTGGCCCTCGAAGGTATCGGCGTAGCGGTTGATGTTGTGCTTGAGATAGAAGCCGCGGAAGAAGGCGTCGCCCTGGTCGAGATAGACCGCGACGTGCCACGGCACGACGATGGCCAGGAAAAGCAGCCAGCCGGGCCAGAAGAAAACGGCCTTGAGCCAGTCGCGCCAGGCGCCGGCCGAGACGAAGAAGAGGCCGCTGATGAGGAGCGGGAAGAAGACGGCGACCGGCCCCTTGGCGAGAAAGCCGAGGCCGAGCGCGGCATAAATGCCGAACAGCAGGCGGCGCGTTTGGGCGGCGGGCTTGCCGTCGCGCATGGCGCAGAAGAAGTCGTAGATGCCGAACATGGCCAGCGCGATGAGGAGATTGAGCAGCGCATCGGCAATCGCCGCCTTGGCGATGAAGCCGACGACCAGCGTCAGCGCCATGACCAGCGACGCGATCTGCGCCGTCATCTGGTTGCCGTGGCGCACGCAGAAACGGAACAGGGCGAAGACCCAGAGCACGGCAAAAATGATCGACGGCAGGCGGAAGCCGATTTCGCTGACACCGAGCACGGCGACCGAGGCGGCCTGGGCCCAGTAGATCAAAATGGGTTTGTCGTGACGCGGCGCGTCGTTGAGCGTCGGCGAAACCAGGTTGCCGCGTGCCATCATTTCGCGCGTTGCTTCGGAGAAGGCACCCTCGTCGACATCGGTCAACGGCAGGCTCCAGGCATTCAGAAAAAAGGCCAGGAAGAGCGCCAGCATCAGGCTGAACGGCGAGAGCAGGAAGCGCTCGATGGATAGCGGGAGGGATCGGAATTGCATCGCGGCATTATAAGGCAGCGCGGCGCCCCGCCCGGTGTAACCGAATTGCGGGATGCTGCCGGCGGACTGGGCGACATTGCCCCAGGCATCGAAGCATTGCGTCGCCGCGGCGAAGCCGGGCGCGCTCCAGGCCTGCGGTTCGCTCAGCCAGACCAGGACGCCGCTGGTCGAAGCGATGAAGCGTACGCGCAGCGCCGTGGTGACAACCGGCGCGAAGCTCTTGACGGCGCGCACGCTGGCGTTGTCGGCCCAGGCCGCGAAGTCGGCGCCGGTGCCGCTGGCAATCGCGGTCCAGCTATTGTCGGCGTTCTTCTGCTCGATGACGAAGGCCGCCGGCTTGTAGTTGCTGACCGCCATCAGTTCGACCCGCTCGATGGCTTGTGCCATCGGGAAGCTCAGGGTCGCCGTCGCCCCTTGGTCGGTCCGCCCGACCCAGCCTTCGCTGCTGGAGATGACGGTGACGCCGTTGGCCAGATCGGCCACCGGATAGCTGCCGGCCGAGTAGTCGCCGGTGCGCCGAAGTCAGCCCGCGGCTGCACGATACCTGCCTGGTCACGCTCTGTTCGCAGCGCTTTTCGGAATTCGAGCTGCACGCCCGCGCCATCCTCGGCCTGCCGGTCGATACCGCCCTGCGTGAACCGGGCGCTTCGGCCGTCATCTACGCTGACATGGAAGAAAAGGGCATCGCCTTCGCCGGGCTGGAAGAAGCGCTGGCTGTGCCGCGCACCGACCTGCGCCTGTTCGGCAAGCCGGACGCTTTCACGAAACGACGCATGGGCGTCGCCGTGGCCGATGCCGGGACGACCGATCAGGCGCGGGCCAGCGCCAAGCTGGCGGCCGCCAAGGTATGACCGATCAGGGGCTGAAAAAGGCGGGCGCGACACACTTTCACGGTCAACCGGAAATTTTGGCCAAAATCAAAAGGGAAGCGTGCAACAAGTCACGCTCCCCCTGTCGCGCTGTTGACACATGTCAACAGAAAGACCCCAAAACTGCTATTTACTCTCGACATTGTAAAAATGTCAGGAGAACAGCCATGCCGATTATCTGGGATAAAAAGCTCGAAACCGGGATTGAAGTGATCGATGCCCAGCACCAGCGCATTGTCGAGTACATCAACGATCTCGAAATCGCCAAGATGAAACGCGACAAGAAGATGGTCAATGACATCATCGAGCAACTGATCGACTACACGCAGTCGCATTTCGGCTTCGAGGAAGAAATGCTCGAAGAGGCTGGCTACAAGTTCCTCAAGCCGCACAAGAAAGTCCACGAACTGTTCATTCGCCGCGTCACCGATTTCACCATGCGCGCCGCCAAGGGCGAGGACATCGTCGATGAACTGCACTCGATGCTCTCGAAATGGCTGCTCAATCACATCGCCAATGAGGACCGCGACTACGCCGATGCCGTCAAGCACATGACGGGCGTCGATCACAACATCCCCGTCGCGGCAAGCATCCAGAAACAGCCCAGCCCGGGTTTCCTGAGCGGGCTGCTCGGCCGGTTTTTCCGCTAGAGGCCACTGAGGGCGTCATTCCCGCCCTTCGCCAAGCGCAGGACAGGCCGGGCCGGGCTTCGCCCCCTAAACGCGCGCGATGCGACTTGCCGGGAACTTCGCCGCAAAGCGGCTGCCAACCCCCGGCGTACTCCTGATTTCAAGCTGGGCGTGATGGCGATTAAGCGAGTGCTTGACGATGGCCAGCCCCAGACCGGTGCCGCCGGCGTCGCGTGAACGGCCGCGGTCGACGCGGTAGAAACGTTCAGTCAGGCGCGGAATGTGTTTGGCCTCGATGCCGATCCCGGTGTCCTCGACGGCGAATTCTGCCCCCTGCGCACAGGCTTTCCATTCGATGCGCACCGTGCCGCCGGCCGGCGTATAGCGCACGGCATTGGCGATGAGGTTACCGAAGGCGCTGACCAGTTCCGGCTCCGAACCGCGCAGGTCGCACAGCCTGTCGGTTTCGGCCACGATGCTATGGCGGCCGGCAGACAGCGCCTCACCATCCCGGCGCAGCTTGTCGATGAGGTTGCCCATGTCGACGACATCGTTGCTGGGCGGCGGCGCCGACTCGATGGACGACAGCGTCAGCAGATCCTGGACGATGGACTCCATGCGCTTCGACTGCTCGGCCATCATGTCGAGATAGCGATGCTGCTCGGCACGATTGAGATCGATTTCCTGCAGGGTTTCGAGGAAACCGGCGAGGACGGTGAGCGGCGTACGCAATTCATGCGAGACGTTGGCGACGAAATCGCGGCGCATCTGGTCGAGGCGGTCGGTCTGCGTGACATCCTTGATCTGCATGAGACGACGGTCACCGGCATAGGTAACGACATGGATGGAGAGGACGCGATCCGTCCCGCGATCCGAACGCAGGGTCAGCGGCCGTTCGAAGTCGCCGGCGCTCAGGTAGGCGACGAACTCCGGCTGACGCACCAGATTGACAATGGGCTGCCCACGATCGGTTTCCGAGACCAGCCCGAGTTGCTCTTCGGCCGTGGTGTTGCAATAAACGATCTGCTGGCTCAGGTCGAGGGCGACGACGCCATCGGTCAGCGCCTGCAGCGCGGCAAAAAGACGCCGGATCTGGTCGTCGCGTTCGGAAATCTGGGTACGCAGGTCTTTTTCGTGCCGGTAAAGGCGGCCAAAAATACCATCCCAGGCACCCTCGCCCTCAAGGCTGGCGTCGACCACCGGCCGATGCGACCAGCGATCGAGCCGGGCAAAGTTGCGGAAGTGGAAGAGCATCTGCAGGCCGAGGCCGGCGCAGAAGACCGACCAGCCAGCCCAGTGCGCGACGAAATAACCGACCGGCAAGGCAATGAGAATCGACAGCAGGGCCAGCAGCACGGCCCGAATTACCTGGGCTGACACGCCTTTCAGGCTCCGCGGAAGCGGTAGCCGGTACCGCGCACGGTTTCGACGCGTTCGTGGTTGCCGGATCCTTCCAGTGCGGCACGCAGGCGACGGATATGAACATCGACCGTGCGCTCTTCGATAAAGACATGGTCGCCCCACACTTCGTCGAGTAGCTGGGCGCGGGTGTAGACGCGCTCGGCGTGAGTCATGAAGAAAAAGAGCAGGCGGAACTCGGTCGGCCCGAGTTCGATCGGCTGGCCGCCAGCCAGCACGCGATGAGTCGCCGGATTCAATGCCAGGCTGCCGATCTCGACCGCCTCGCCAGCCAGATGCGGGGCCCGGCGGCGCAGCACGGCACGGACGCGGGCGACCATTTCCTTGGGCGAGAAAGGCTTGGTGATGTAGTCGTCAGCCCCGGCTTCGAGCCCCTGCACCTTGTCTTCTTCATGGACGCGGGCGGTCAGCATGATGATCGGCAATTCGCGGGTGCGTTCTTCGCCGCGGATTTTCTTGGCCAGGGCGACGCCGGACTGGCCGGGCAGCATCCAGTCGAGAATGACCAGGTCGGGCAGCGCGGCGCGGATGGCCGACTCGGCCTCTTCGGCGCTGCCGGCCCGAACGACGAGAAAGCCGGCGTGCTTGAGGTTGATCGTGACGAGCTCCTGGATCGCCGGCTCGTCTTCAACGACCAGAATCGTCGGTGTCAATTCGCTTTCTCCTTGGTATGCCGGATGTCACGGCCTTCGACAATGAAGACGACCTGCTCCGAGATGTTTTTGGCGTGGTCGCCGATGCGCTCGATGGCGCGGGCGATCCAGATGATGTCAATGGAGGTGGTGATGGTGCGCGGGTCTTCCATCATGTGCGTGATGAGCTGTCGGATGATCGACTTGAATTCGGCATCGACATCGGTATCGGCCCGGATGACATTGGCCGCCTGCGGCGTGTCGAGACGGGCAAAGGCGTCGAGCGCCTGGCGGACCATGGTCAGTGCCGCTTCGGCCAGATGGCGGACGCCAACGCCATATTGCCCCGGCAGATGGCCGTTTTCGTAGATGCGGCGAACGCCCTTGGCGATTTTCTTGGCTTCGTCGCCAGCCCGTTCCAGATCGGTGACGATCTTGCTGATGCCGAGGATCAGGCGCAGGTCGGAGGCGGTCGGCTGGCGCTTGGCGATAACGTGGGCACAGTCGTCGTCAATGGCCTTTTCGAGATCGTTAACCTTGCGATCGGTCTCGACAATGGTCTTGACGCTGGCAATCTCGCCAGTCGAATAGGCATCGATGGCAGCTGAAACCTGGGTTTCGACCAGACCGCCCATCTGCAGCACGTGGGTGCGCAAACGGCTGAGTTCGTCGTCGAACTGGCTGGATAGGTGTTGGCTTTCGTTCATATTATTCTCCGGAATTTCATTTCGGCGTGTCCCGAGACGCGAAGACGAGCCGCAGACAGGGCTGTAGCACGGCAAGGCGAGTCGACAAAGTATCCGTGCATGGCGGAATGAAATTAACCCATGCGGCCGGTGATGTAATCTTCTGTCCGCTTGTCTTGCGGCTTGATGAAGATTTCGTCGGTCTTGCCGAACTCGATCAGTTCACCCAGATACATGTAGGCCGTGTAGTCCGAAACACGGGCGGCTTGCTGCATGTTGTGGGTAACGATGAGGATGGTGACGCGCTTCTTGAGTTCGTGCACCAGTTCCTCGATGGCACCGGTGGCGATCGGGTCGAGCGCCGAGGTCGGCTCGTCGAAGAGCAACAGTTCGGGATCGGTCGCCAGGGCGCGGGCGATGCACAGACGTTGCTGCTGGCCGCCGGAAAGATTCGGCGCCATCTCCTGCAGGCGGTCCTTCACTTCGTCCCAGATCGCCGCGCCGCGCAGGGCCTGTTCAACCTTGTCGTCGAGGACGCGACTATTGTTTTCGCCGCGCACACGCAGGCCGTAGGCGACGTTTTCGTAGATGGTTTTCGGGAAGGGGTTCGGCTTCTGGAAAACCATGCCGAGACGCATGCGGACTTCGATCGGGTCAACTTCCGGCGAGAGCAGGTTGGTGTTGTCCGGGTAGAAGCGGATTTCCCCTTCGTAGCGGTTGCCCGGGTAAAGGTCGTGCATGCGGTTGAAACTGCGCAGGTAGGTCGATTTGCCACAGCCGGAAGGGCCGATCAGGGCGGTGACCTTCTTGTCGTAGATCGGCATGTTGATGCTCTTGAGCGCCTTGACCTCACCGTAATAAAAATTGAGGTTGCGGGCTTCGGCCTTGAGGGTCGGGGTGTCGTGAATCTGCATTGGAGACTCCATTTCGGATTTCATTTTTGGCTGTTTTTCCCGGTTGACCGTGGGAATCATTTCATGCGCCGGGGCGAGCCTGACGCGAAGACGAGCCGCAGACAGTGCGCGCAACTCGGCAAGGCGAAGCCGACGCCCCGAAGGAAGTCCCCTTGGGGGACAAAGTCAGGGGCGTTCCGGTGCATGAAATCACCACTTGATGTTTTTGCGCATCTTGTAGCGCAGGTAGATGGCGACGGCATTCATCGAGAGGACCATGACCATCAGCACGAAGCCGGCGGCGGCGGCATTGACTTCGAAAGCCGGGTCCGGGCGCGAGGTCCAGTTGAAAATCTGGATCGGCATCACGGTGAAGGGCGACATGACCCAGTCGAACAGGCCCGCCGACCCGCCACCGTCGATCTCGCTGAACGGCACCGGCGGCAGGAAGGCAATGAAGGTCAGCGCCCCGATCGTGATGATCGGTGCCGTTTCGCCGATGGCGCGGGCCAGGCCGATAATCACGCCGGTCAGGATGCCGGGCATGGCATAGGGGATGATGTGGTAGTGGCAGGTCTGCCAGCGCGTCGCGCCGACTGCCATCGAGCCCTCGCGGATCATCGCCGGAATGGCACGGATCGCTTCGCGGGTGGCAACGATGATGATGGGCAGAATCAACAGCGCCAGCGTCAGGCCGGCCGAGAGGATGCTCTGGCCAAAGCCGAACATGTACACAAAGATGCCGAGGGCGAGCAATCCATAGACGATCGACGGCACCGCGGCGAGATTGGTGACGTTGATCTCGATGATGTTCGTGATCCAGTTGCGCTTGGCGTATTCCTCAAGATACAGACCCGCTGCCACGCCGAGCGGCACCGCCGCCAGGGCGGTGACCAGCATGACCAGCAGGGAACCGACCCAGGCCGAGAGAATGCCGGCTTGTGTCGCCCGTCGCGAAGCGAAGTTGAGGAAGAAGTCGAGCGTGAAGCGTTCGGCCCCCTTGAGCAGCATGTCGGCAATCAAGGCCACGATGACGAGCAAGGCAAAAGCCAGACAGAAAACGCCGATCGCCTTGAAAAGATTGTCGCGGAACTTGCCCTTGGCTATGACAGCTCGGATTTGTTCAGTCGTCAGCGGTTTCATTAATAGGCCTCCCGATACTTGGCACGCAACCACTGGCCGAGGATGTTGAACACCAGCGTGATCAGCAGCAAGGTCAGGCCGGCCGCAAAGATGGTCTGGTAACCGATTGAGCCGTGCGGCAGATCACCCAGCGCCACCTGCACGATGTAGGAGGTGATCGTCGCAGCGGGCTCCATCGGGTTCCAGGTCAGGTTCGGCTGCATGCCGGCGGCCACGGCCAGGATCATCGTTTCACCGACGGCACGTGAAATGCCAAGAATGTAGGAAGCTGCCAGGCCCGAAATGGCTGCTGGCACAACAACGTGGACGGCGGTATAAAGCTTGGTCGAGCCCATCGCAAAGGCCCCCTCGCGCATGCTCATCGGCACGGCGCGCATGGCGTCTTCGGACAACGAAGCAATGTAGGGAACGATCATGATGCCCATCACCAGACCGGCAGACAGCAGCGAGAAACCCGGCAGCGACGGCAGGAAAAACTGCAGGATGGGCGTCACCACCAGCAAGGCAAAGTAGCCGAAGACGATGGTCGGGATGCCGCCCAGAAGCTCGAGAATCGGCTTGGCCACTTCCCTGACCTTCGGATTGGCGAATTCGGACAGGTAGATGGCGATGATCGTCCCCATCGGAATGGCCAGCAACAAGGCCACGCCGGAGGAAACCAAGGTTCCGGAAATGAGGACCATGATGCCGAAATGGGCATCATCGAACAGGGGTGTCCATTGGGTATCGGTCAGAAAGTCGATGATGCTGACATTCTGGAAAAAATGGAACGACTCGGAAACGAGTACGTAGACGATACCGAGCGTTGTCAGGACAGAAATCGCCGCAGCAGCGAGAAGAACGGTCTCGATCAGCCTTTCCTTCCAGTTGCGCATGGCGTTGTAGGCCAGGCGATCGCTGACCCCTGGCAGGTCGGATGCGTTATTTGCAGACATGGTTGAATTCACTTCGAGAATTCCATAAACAATAAAGCCGGCCCCGTCCGGGGCCGGGCTTTCATCAGCAGGCGTCGTGGTCGTGAGTCGCCAGAGCGAACTTTACATCTTTGCTTCGCGCTTCATCAGTTCTTCGATGGTAATGCCGATTTCATTGACACCACCGAACACGGTGCCAATCTTGTTCTTTTTCACATGCTCAAGATTACCGGTATAAGCAGCGGCCGGCAACGGAACGTATTTGACTTCCTTGATCAGGGCAGCAGCGTTCTTCATGTAGAACTCGATGAACTCCCTGACCTCAGGCTTCTGCAGGGACTTGGCCTTGACATAAATAAAGATCGGGCGGGACAGCGGTGCGTAGGTGCCGTTTTCGACATTGGCCGCAGACGGTTCGACAGCCTTGCCGGTCTTCGGATTGACGATGGCCAGTGCCTTCAGCTTGGCGGTATTTTCAGCGTAGTAAGCATAGCCAAAGTAACCGATGGCATTGACGTCGCGCGACACGCCCTGAACCAGCACATTGTCGTCTTCGGAAGCGGTGTAGTCGCCGCGCGAGGACTTGGCCTTGCCAACCATGGCTTCGGTGAAATACTCGAAGGTACCCGAGTCGGCACCGGCGCCGAACAGCTTGACCGGGGCATCGGGCCAGGCCGGATTGACCTGGTTCCACTTCATGATCTTGCCCTGGGCTGCCGGCTCCCACAGTGTCTTCATTTCAGCGACGGTGGCCTGCTTGAGGAAGGCATTCTTCGGATTGATGACGACGGTCAGCGCGTCGAAGGCGACCGGCATTTCGATGTACTCGACACCAGCGGCCTTGCACAGTTCCATTTCCGACTTGGTGATCGGACGGGAAGCGTTGGAGAAATCGGTTTCGTCACGACAGAATTTCTTGAAGCCACCGCCGGTGCCGGAAATACCGACCGTCACCTTGATGGCGTTCTTCTTGGCTTTCTGGAATTCTTCGGCCACCGCTTCGGTGATCGGATAGACGGTGGACGAACCGTCGACCTTGATGACTTGGGCCTGGGCGGACTGGGCGCCAATCAGGGCGACACCGGCGACCGCGAGGGCGGAAACGAGTTTGGAATTCAGCATGGGATACTCCTGCACAGGGTTGAATGGACAACACGGTGCAGGTTACCCGCCGATTGTTACAACCAAATGACAGGCTGTAACAATCCGGGAAAAAGCTTACTTTTGGCCTACTTGGCCGGACGCCCGGTCTTGATGCGCTCGACGCGCCCCATCACGGCTTTGAGTTCGGCATCGTTCAAAGCAGCCAGCACGGCGATGCCGCCGCGCAGCAGCTCGCTTTTCTTGACGTCGTTGCCGAGCCCGCTCAGGCGCTTCTTGAGCGCGCCGATCTGGGCGTACTCGGTGTCCGGCATGGCATAGCTGTCACGGACCAGCTTCACTTTTTTGGCCTTGGCCGGCTTGGTGGGCTTCGCCACTTCCTGCTTCATGAGCTTGGGCTGATCGTATTTGATTGCCTGGGCCTTGACCAGGGCATCGGCCAGCACCTTCTGATGCCTGGCGACGGTTTCTTCGACCTGGCTCGGCTTGCGCACTGCCTTGGCCTTGCTGGTGGCTGGCGCCGGCTTGGCGACAACGGGCGCCGGTTTCTCGGCGACAACGGGGGCCGGCTTTGGCGCGGCTGTCTTGGCAGCCGGCGCCACAACGGCCTCGGCAACGGCCGCAACAGGCTTCACCTCGGCCACGGGTGCCGTGCGCGGCACCAGCTTCTTCAGCGGTTTTGGCGTGGCAGCGGGCTTGGCGGCCGGCGCCTTCCTGGTTTTTTCGCTCATCATGCTCTCCCTAAAAACAGTATGGCTAGTTTAGTCATTATGAAAGCACACCAAGGTTAAAATTTTATGACCGTTTCGGACCGAATCGACGGGTTAAAATGCCGCAAAGCCACTTCAGGAGCACAGCATGACCCAGGACGAACTCAAACAGGCCGTCGCCCAGACCGCCGCCGACTACGTCGCGCAAACGGCACCGGCCGGCAGCATCATCGGCGTCGGCACCGGCTCGACGGCCAACTTTTTCATCGACGCCCTGGCCCCGCTGAAAGACAAATACAAGGGCGCCGTGGCCAGTTCCGAAGCCACCCGCCAGCGCCTGGAAGGCCATGGCATCGCGGTCTTCGACCTCAACGACGTTGACGACATTCCCGTTTATGTCGATGGCGCCGACGAAATCGACGCCGGCCTCAACATGATCAAGGGGGGCGGCGGCGCCCTGACGCGCGAGAAGATCGTCGCCGCCGTGGCCCGTGAATTCGTCTGCATCTGCGACGGCTCGAAGCTCGTCGACGTCATGGGCAAGTTCCCGCTGCCGGTCGAAGTCATTCCCATGTCGCGCGCCCATGTTGCCCGCGAACTGGCCAAGCTCGGTGGCACCCCGGTCCTGCGCGAAGGCTTCGTGACCGATAACGGCAACCTGATCCTCGACGTCAAAGGACTGGCCATCACCGACCCGAAGGGCCTCGAGGCGCAGATCAACCAGATCGTCGGCGTCGTCACCAACGGCCTGTTCGCCGTGCGCCCGGCCAACCTGCTGCTGCTCGGCACGGCCGAAGGCGTCAGGACCATTCGCTGATTCATTTTCTTGTCACATCGCGGCGCTAATCTCTGTCGGTCAAACACCGTCGGGAGCGCCCATGTTTTTGTCTTCTCATGAAATTGCCCGGAGCCGCGAACACGCGCTGAACAACCTGCTCGACCTGTCGGCGGCCTGTATCGATGCCGGCCAGCGCTTTTCCGAGCTGATTTCCAGCAACAGCCGCGAAGCCGTCCATCACGGCAGCCGGCACTTCGCGCAACTGGGCCACGGCCAGCTCGAGACGATGACCCAGTTCCCCACCACCGTCTGGCTGGACAGCGCCGCCCGCGCCAGTCGCGTCCTGGACGGCGCGCTGGAAATCATGGGCCAGACGCACAAGGTGATGATTCGCAACGCCGAATCCCAGGTGCGCATGCTGGATGAAATGGTTTTCGCGACCATCAATCGCGCCACCAAAACCAGCCCGTGGGAAGCCGAACTTGTCCTGCAGGCGATGAAGACCTCCCTGCAAAGCGCCGAGCAGACCTTGCACGGCATCAGCGAAGCGGTCATCGAAACGGTGACGCTGGCCGAAAAAGAAATCCATCCGGCGACTGAAATCATGGCGGCCAGCGCACCGGCCCCGCGCCGCCGCGCCACAACGACCAGGAAGGCCACTGCCGCCTGACCTCACAAGAAAAAAGCAATCTCACCATTCTGCCCGGCCCAGCCGGGCTTTTTTTCGCCGCATTCGGGCGCAACGATTGACGCCGGGCGCTGCCATCGCCCAGACTCTCCCGTCGTTACAGCCGCTGCCGATTGTCGAGACGGTGGCCGAAAGGCCGCAGGCTCGCCGGGCGATTTCAGTTTTGGGCCTTTTTTCGGGTTGACCGTAGCAATGCACACCAAAGCCGCCAGCCACCGTCCGCTCAACCTCGCCCTGCAGGGCGGCGGCGCCCATGGCGCCTTCACCTGGGGCGTGCTCGACGCCCTGCTCGAAGATTCGGCCTTCACCTTCGAAGGCGTCAGCGGGACCAGCGCCGGGGCGATGAATGCGCTGTGCCTGGCACACGGCCTGATGACCGGCGGTCGCGACGGCGCCCGCGAAACGCTGGCCCGCTTCTGGACCAGCGTGGCGGCCAGCTCGCCCTTCGCCAGGTCCGGCGATGCCGGCGGCGAAGTGAGCCAGACCCTGAAGCTGATGCTGCAATGGACCAACCATCTGAGTCCCGAGCAGTTCAACCCCTTCGACCTCAACCCCCTGCGCGACATCCTCGGCGAACAGTTCGACTTCGCCCGCCTGCGCCGCGAATCCCCGGCCAAGCTGTTCATCGCCGCGACCCATGCCAACTCCGGCAAGCTGCGACTGTTCCGCAACCATGAGCTGTCGGTCGACACCCTGCTCGCCTCGGCCTGCCTGCCGACCATTCACCGGAGCATTGTCATCGATGGCGAACCGTACTGGGACGGCGGTTACAGCGCCAACCCGGCGGTTTTCCCGCTGGCTTACCAGTGCGCCTCGCCGGACATCCTGCTCGTCCTGCTCACGCCGCTGCGTTACACCGAAACGCCCGCTTCGGCCGCGGACATCCGGCAGCGCCTGCTCGAACTGTCGTTCAACGCGACTTTCCTGCGCGAAATGCGGATGTTCGCCCACCTGCGCGAGGAGGTCAGCGCCTCGTGGCTATCAAAATGGTTGCCGGTCGGCCGGCTCGAGCGGCGCATCGAGCAGCTACGCTTCCACGCCATCACCGCCGACGCCTTGCTCGGCGAACTGCCGCCCGGCAGCAAACTGGCGGTCAACCTGCCATTCTTCGAGAGCCTGCGCGACAGCGGCCGCGAGCATGCTCAATTTTGGCTGGACACGCATCGAGGCAGCATCGGCGAACGTGCGACGCTCGACCTGGGGGATGTTTTTTACTAGAACTATTACTTTTGTAATATAAACGCACAAATCTGATTTATTATTGTGGAACTGTTTCACCTAGTTTCAATTGCCGATACACCATGACCTCCCCGATTCGGCCAGCCAGAAATCATCCGAACCCGCGAAGTCCAATGCTGACCAGACTCCTTCTTCCGCTCCTCGCCTACGTCGCCACCGGCTGGCTGGGGCTGCAAATTCCCTTTACCGGCAGCCATATCACGCTGCTCTGGCTGCCGACGGGGATCGCCGTCGCTGCCCTGTTTCGCTGGGGAATCCCGGTCTGGCCGGGGATTTACCTTGGCGCCCTGTTGGTCAATCTGAGCATCGGTTCCGCCTGGCCCCTGGCGGCCGGCATCGCCGTCGGCAACACGCTTGGCCCGCTGCTCGCCGTCAGCTGGCTTAAGCGCGCCGGTTTCCATGCGGCCTTCGACCGCCAGAAAGACATCGGCACCTTCATCGCAGCGGCCAGCCTGGGCATGCTGGTGTCGGCAACGGGCGGCGTCGCCAATCTCTATCTGGCCGGCATGCTGCCGCTCGAAGCGGCCGGGTTTGCCTGGCTGACGTGGTGGATGGGTGATAGCGTCGGGGTGCTCCTGGCCGCCCCCTTGCTGCTGACGATCAACCGCAAAAACATCGAGCAGCTAGGTCAATTCCGCCAGGAACTGCTGCTCTGGATTCTGTTTGCCGGCCCGATCGCCTGGCTGGCCTTCATCCACGACTTTGCCGCACTCGGCCGTACCCTGCCACTGGCCTTCCTGACCCTGCCGCTGTTCGCCTGGGCCGCCCTGCGCTTCGGCAACACCTTCGCCGCCACGGCCGGACTCGGATTTTCAGTGGTGGCCGCCTGGGCTACCGCAACCGGCCATGGCACCTTCTATTTGCCCGACGAACACATCAGCCTGTTTCTGTTGTGGGGCTACATGGCGACGACGGTCCTGACCGGTTTGGGGGTCGCCGCCTTGCAGGCCGAGCGCCTGCAGGCCGAAAGTTCGCTGCGCGAAAGCGAAGCCAAACTGCGCGGACTTTTCGAGCTGTCGCCGCTGGGTATCGCCTTGACCGACCGGAAGGGCTATTTCATCGAATTCAACAACGCCTTCCAGCAGATTTGCGGTTATCCGGCCGAGGAATTGAAGTCACTCGACTCCCGGACCCTGACCCCGAAGAGGTATGAGACCGACGCGGCACGACAACGGGCCTCACTGCAGGATACAGGCCGTTACGCCCCGTTTGAAAAGGAATACCGCCGCAAGGACGGCAGCCTGGTTCCCTTGCGCCTCAACGGCATGGCGATCACCGGCAACGATGGTCAGCAATACGTCTGGTCAATCGTCGAAGACATCACCGATCGCAAGCGGGCTGAAGAACAGCTACTCAAGCTTTCCCAGGCCCTCGAACAAAGCACGCTGAGCATCGTCATCACCGATCTCGATGCACGGATCGAATATGTCAATGAAGCGTTCGAGCGTTCCAGCGGCTATCGCCGCGACGAACTGATCGGCCAGAATCAACGCGTCATGCAATCCGGCCAGACCTCCGAACAAACCTATATCGCGCTGTGGAATGCCTTGTCGGAAGGCCGGCCATGGCAGTGCGAAATGAACAACAAGTGCAAGAGCGGCGAACTCATCACGGAGGACGTCATCTTTTCGCCGATCCGGCGCTCCGACGGGCAAATTACGCACTATGTCGGGATCAAGGAAAACATTACCGAGAAGAAAAAAATCGCCCGGGAACTAGACCAGCATCGTCACCATCTGGAACAACTGGTCAAAAACCGGACCGAGGTTATCGAAACCCTCAATGCCGAACTGAAAAAGCGCGCCCTCGAGGCCGAAGCGGCAACCATTGCCAAGAGCGCCTTCCTGACCAACATGAGCCACGAGATCAGGACGCCGATGAATGCCATTCTCGGCATGGCCTTCCTGATCCGGCGGAATGGTGCGACCCCGCAGCAATGCAGCCAGCTCGACAAGATCCATTCGGCAGGCGAACACCTGCTCAATGTCATCAACGACATTCTCGATCTCTCCAAGATTGAAGCCGGCCGGCTGATCCTCGAACAGACCGATGTCGTGGTCGACAACATCCTGGGCAACGTTGCCTCCATCCTGTCCTCCCGACTCAGCGCCAAGGGCCTGCAGCTCGTCATGGACAGCGGCGATCTGCCGCGCAATCTCTGCGGCGACCCGACCCGGCTCACCCAGGCCCTGCTCAACTACGCCAACAATGCTGTCAAGTTCACCGAGCAAGGCACGGTCACCATCCGTACCCGCCTCCAGGAAGAAACCGCCGTCAGCGTTTTGCTGCGTTTTGAAGTGACGGACAGCGGCATCGGTATTGCTCCGGATCACCTCGATCGCCTGTTTACCGCCTTCGAGCAGGTCGACAGTTCAACCACGCGGGAATATGGCGGCACCGGGCTGGGACTTTCCATCACCAAGCACCTGACCAAACTGATGGGCGGTGAGGTTGGCGTGAGCAGCGCCCCCGGCCAGGGCAGCACCTTCTGGTTCACCGCCCGGCTGACCAAGGCAGCTCCGCGCTCGGCCGTTGCCGGCCAGCCACAAGTGACGAAGGAAGCGCCGGAAATAACGCTGGCCCGTGCCTTTCAGGGCAGGCGTATCCTGCTCGTCGAGGACGATGCCATCAACCAGGAAGTGGCCTTGGAGATTCTGGCCGAGACAGGCCTGGCCGTTGATATCGCGGACAACGGGGTGCAGGCGCTGGAAATGCTCGGACAAAGTGCCTACGACCTGATCCTGATGGACATGCAAATGCCGAGGATGGGCGGCCTTGAGGCAACGCAACGAATCCGCAGCAACCCGGCGCTCAAGGACATGCCCATCCTGGCCATGACGGCCAATGCCTTTGCCGAGGACAGAGAACAGTGCCGGCTGGCCGGCATGGACGATTTCGTCGCCAAACCGGTAACGCCCGATATCCTTTATGCCACGCTGCTGAAATGGCTGAAGAAATCCCGACAAAACCATTGAGCCTGGGCTGACTCGAGGATTTTGGCCTTTTTTCCGGCCGACCGCAGCAATCAGCCAGAAAATCTCAGTCGAACCGCAGAGACGCAGAGACACGGAGGAAAAACAAAGACTTGGGCAGACAATTGGGCTCACCTTCCGGGTGAGCAGCAAAAACGCCACAAGCCTCTGTTTTAAAGCATTTCTCTTCGCCTCTGCGGTGGGGTTTTTGGATCAGTTCAGAAAGCGACCGACCGGCTGTAGCGCATCGGCACTGCCGATCCGCCGACGTTCGACAAAGAGGCTGCCACCCATGGGCTCACTGGCCGAATCCCTGGCTTTTTTCTTCGCCTGTTTTTTGGCGGCCGAGGCGGCTGCCGCCACTTCGCGGTGCGACTCGCAATCGCCCGGCCCCACTTTCACGGCACCGATGGACAGCGTCGGCAGGGCCTGGAAACTGAGTTCACCGCGCCGGTTTTCGGCCATGTAGCCACCGCGCAGGCGCTCCTCGACACCGAGCATGTTGCCCATGGCCTGGGCAAAGGTGCTGATGATCTGCCAGCAGCGCATTTCCCAGTCTTCGCTGCGGAAAATGACGAAGAAATCGTCGCCGCCGATATGGCCGACGAAATCGATCTGCGGATCGGTGGCCTCGCAAATCTGCCGGGCCAGGGTATGGATCACGTCGTCGCCGCGCCGGTAACCGAAGGCATCGTTGTAGGGCTTGAAATTGTCGATGTCGATGTAGGCCGCGATGAACGGATGCCCGGTCTCCAGCATGCGATCGACGTGCTCGTTGATCGGCACGTTGCCCGGCAACTGGGTCAGCGGGTTGGCATAGCGGGCGGCGCTGATCTGCATTTCGGTGATCGTCGCCATGAGGTCATGGCTGCTGCCGACGCCGATGTACTTGCCCTGGGCGGTCACGATGAAACCGTCGAACAGATAGTGCTTGGGCGCTACCGACAGCATCATCGCCAGTTCCTGGATCGTCGCATATTGATCGACGACGAGCGGGGCGTGATCCATGAACAGCTCGCAACTCTTGCGGCCGAACAGTTCCTTGCGGAAGGGGCGGGCAAAGCGGTCGACCATGCTGTGCCGGTTGATCATGCCGACCGGCTGGGTGCCCTGGACGACGGGCAGCACATCGAGATCGGGGTCGGCCTCGAAGCGCGCAATGACCGAGACGTTGCTGGCATTCATCAGCACCGGCTCGATCGGCCGCGCCAGGTTGCGCGCCGTCGGCAGCTTCCCCGGGCCGCCGGTCATCGGCGACAGGGAGAGCGACTGCTGATCGAGCGCGGTCAGCGTCTGCCCGGCCAACTGGCGGAGAGGGTGGGTTTCCGGCCGGGCAATGAAATAGCCCTGACCACAGGCGATGCCCATGTCGCGGACGCAGATGAAGTCTTCGCTGCGCTCGACACCTTCGGCGACGAGCAGGGCGTTGCAGATCTCGGCCAGATCCTGCATGGCGCGGGCAAAATGAAACTTGATCCGGTCATCGGCGATGCCGTTGATGAAATGCTTGTCGATCTTGACGAACTCGGGGCGCAACTCGGACCACATGCGCAGGTTGGCAAAGCCTTCACCGAGATCGTCGATGGCGAACTGGAAGCCGCGCCCGCGGTAGTGCTGCAGGGCCTCCAGAATGCCCGGCATGTCGGTGATTTTCTGGTTCTCGGTGAGCTCGATGACGATGCGGTTCGGCGCAATGGCCAGTTCGCTGAGCAGTTCGCGGGTATGGCCGTTCATCAGGCGGTCATCGAGCAGGCAGCCCGGGGTGACGTTGAGAAACAGGCGGCCGGGCAAGCGCTGGGCGGCAAAAGCGCGCAGACTGGCCTCGCGGCAGGCGTGTTCGAGATCAAGCATCAGGTCGTTGCGCGCCGCGACGCCGAACAACTGATCCGGGCGATGCAAGGGACTGCCCTCCGGCCCGCGAATCAGCGCCTCGTAGCCCAGAATGGCCCGGACGCGAAAATCGAGAATCGGCTGAAAGACCGGATACAGGAGTCCCTCGGCCATGATCCGCCGCAACTCGGCCGCTTCATCATCGATCAGGACAATCATCGGGCGCATTCCAAAGTAATGGAATGACCAGTTTAGAAAGACAGTGTTGCATGGCTGTGACATCCGGCACCGTCTGAGGCGTGATTTCAGTCATCTTCCCGAAACATCGCGGGGACATGCTGAACGCCATCTTCGACACCCCGAGGTTGCGATGACGGAAACCCTGTTTTGCTACTGCTGCCGCGTGCATCACGACAAGAACCTGATGCTCCTTTTTCCGACCCGGCAAGGCCCCCGCTGGCGCTGCCTGCGCAGCATCGAAGCCGCCGCCCGCAATCGCCGCGAGCGTGACGACTTTGGCCGGCAACAGTCGGAAATCAATCGTGAAGCCGCCCGCCGCGCCGCCGAAAACAGCCTGCGCCTGCGTCAGGCGACGCTCTTCTCCCCCTGATCAGAAAATGAGCAAGCTTCGCATCGACACGCTGGACACCAGCAGTCCGGCGCTGCTTGAGGCGAGCGTGACCTTGCTCGTCAATGCTTTCGCCGACCCCGAACGCTATAGCGCAGAACGCGTCGCGCGGGAACTGCGCGCCGACGACCCGGCGTTCTACCGGCGTTTTTTCGTTGCGATGGAAGCCGGCCAGATACTGGCCGTCGGCGGGGTCAAGGCGGCCGACTGGGCCTCGAAGACGCACCTCCTCTATCTCTCGGCGGTGACGCCGGAACGACGCGGCAAGGGCATCGGCCGCGCCTTGCTCGAGGCCCGTATCGACTGGCTGGAAAAGAATTTCAGCTCAGGGCGCATCCTGGTTTCCGCCGCCAGGACACGGCGCTTCCGCGATCTGGGCTTTGTCGAAATCCGCAACGGCAGCATCGACGGCCGGCATTTGCTGCTACGCCGTTTCTGATCCGGGGCAAGCCACTCAAAATTGATCCTTGAAACCTCAGTTGACCGCTTATCCAACCTTGGCCAGCCGCCTGAATACAGGCCTTTGCGCCTTCGAGGCGATTCACCCGTTGGCTGACAGCGCGACGTGGCCGCTGGCACGCCCAACTGAGGTTTCAAGGTTGATTTCGCCGGTTGACCGCAAGATCAGCCGTTGTTTCTATGGTCGCAGCATTACCCGCGAATCCCCGCCAAGCCGGAACTTGCCGATCGCCTGCCGCAGATCGCCGGACAAAGCCTCCAGCAAATGTGCCGAATTTGCTGCGCTGGTCAGCGCCTTGCCGTTTTCCAGCGAGAGTTCGGCAATTCCGGCAACCAGCGCGTCGATTCGCCCGGCCTCCTGGCGGTGGGTAGTCAGCGCCGAATTGATCCTGGTACTGGCCGCTTCAACCAGATTCGCCTGGGCGCAGACCCGGCCCATCGCTTCAGCCGCCTGACCGGCCCGCTCGTTGCTGCTTGCCACATGACTGGCCGCCGTCCGCACCGCCTCGGCCGTTTCGGCCGCAATACCCTGCATGCGGTCGATCATCTGGCCGATCTCCTTGGTGCTGTTCGCCGTGCGTTCGGCCAGCTTGCGCACTTCGTCGGCCACCACCGCGAAGCCGCGGCCACTGTCGCCGGCCCGCGCCGCCTCGATCGCCGCATTCAGCGCCAGCAGGTTGGTTTGCTCGGCAATGCCGGCAATCACCGCGACCACCGACGAGACCAGGCGCGTTTCCACTTCCATGCGATCCAGGCAGGCCGTCGCCTGAATGATGTCGCTGTTCATCTCTTCGAGCACCGACTTGGCCAGATTGACCGAGAGCATCCCGGAGCTGGCCAGTTCATCCGAGCTGCGCGCCACGGCATCGCTTTCGCCGGCCGCCTGAACAATTTCGGCCACCTGCCTTCCGGCTTCGGCCACCGCCGTGACCACCCGCTGCGTGTCATCTTCCTGGCGCCGCGCCCGTTCGGCCGCAGCGGTCGCCGTCTGGGCCAAGGACAGCGATCCGGCAGTCAGGGCATGGGCGCTGTTGGCAATATCGCCGACCAGGCCGCGCATGCCGTCCCTGACCGCGCGCAGCGATTCGGCAATGCGCTGCAATTCGTCCCGGCCGCCCAGTTCAATGACCACGGCGAGATCGCCGGTCGCCAGTTGGCCGGCCCCTTTGGCCAGCACATCGACCGTCGACGCCAGGCGGACATAGGCGAAATACAAGCCCAGACATGAAATGACCATGCCGCCAACGATGGCCAGCAGCGTAACCAGCATGTGGCGCTGGGCCCGGATCAACGCATCATCGAGAACGCCCGTCATCAACTGTTCGGTCTGCCGCGAAATCCGGTCGACCATGGCCAGCGGCTGAACGATGGCACTGTCGACTTCCGCCGCGGAATACACCGTGCTGCTCAGGGCCAGCCCGTAGGCCAGCGTTCGCGTCAATTCAAAACGTTCAGTCAGGGCATCGAGTTGTGCCTTCAGGTCGGCGAAGCGCTGGCCCTCGGCGACCAATGGCGCGAGGTCGCGTTGCAGGGTGCCCAGGGCGTACGCCGCCACGGCGATCGAGGCCGACAATTCGGGGCGCAGGCGCTCGGCGACCAGTCCTTCGCGTACCGCGACACCGGCCAGCACTTCGAGCCGGGCCAGCGATTCGCGTAACAGCGGCAGGCCATTGAGCCAGGCCTCGCTCAGCCTCAGCAGGCTGCTGTCGGCGGCCATGCTGCCGCTACTGCCCAGCCGTTCAACCACTTCCCGCTGATGCTTTTCGATTGCCTCGGCAAAGGCGGCAAAGATCTGCATCCGCTTGCGGCCGCCAGTCTCTTCCGGAGAGAGCGCAAGCAGCGCCCGCAAAGACTCATCGTTCGCCGCTGCCACGGTCGACGGCATTTTTTGGGCAAAATCGGCATTCGCAGCCGCATCGCCAGCCCCGGCAAAAAACAGCCTTGCCCGATGGCCTTGCAAGTCGCTCAGCAATTGCCGGGTGGCTACCGTCTGGCGGATCGCCTCCAGCCCGCTCTCAGCCCCCCGCATGGCCTCCCAGCGCAGCACCAGATGCGGCACCGAGACGGTCAGGAAGGCCGCGACAAAGACCAGCCCGATCAGGATGAACAAGCCGCGAAAGCCAAGCCTGCCCAGCAAATAGCCAATACTGTTTTTGAACACGCCAAAATCCGATCGATGAAACAAGAGTGTGCGCAGGTTATGGCCGGCCCATTAAGAAATCATGACAGCCCTCCTGACTTACCCGTCACGCCCCTGCAATATTGGCTGGCGATAGTTGAGGGGTTGCAATGCCGGAAGCCGAGAATGTCCAACCACTGTTTTGAGCCCGATGACGATGCCGCCAGCGACAGCCCGCTGCTGGCCGATCCGTTCCGTCGCCGCCTGCTCTCCGCCGCAGCGCTGAGCGCGGCCAGTGGCGTTCTGGCCGCGGCTGGCGTTCCGCTGCCCGCCCTGGCCGGCAGCGTCGGCCGGGCGGCCGGCTCAATCCATGGTTTCACCGGGCTGCCGGTGTCGAGCGCCGACGAAGTGCGCGTCGCCCCCGGCTTCCTGGCCACCCTGTTCTACGCCTGGGGCGACCCGGTTTCGAACGGCCCGCGCGCCAAGCCCGATGCCTCCGACAGCGCTGCCGAGCAGATGCAGCAGGCCGGCATGCACCACGACGGCATGCATTTCTTCCCCTTCGTCGAGCAGGGCAGGCTGTCATCGACGCATGGCCTGATGTGCATCAACCACGAATACACCGACGACGGCCTGCTCCACGCCGGCGGCATGCACGACTGGAGCGCCGAGAAAGTGGCCAAGTCGAAGGCCGCCCATGGCGTTTCGGTGATCGAAGTCAGGCAGTACAAGGGCGCCTGGCAAGTCGTCCGCCCCTCGTCCTGGGCCCGCCGCATCACGGCCGACACGCCCTGCCGCGTCGCCGGCCCGGCCGCCGCCCATCCGGCCATGCAAACCGCCGCCGACCGCCGCGGCGAAGTCGTCCTCGGCACCCTGAACAACTGCGCGATGGGCGTCACGCCCTGGGGTACTTACCTGACCTGCGAAGAAAACTTCAACGGTTATTTCAAGGGGCCGAAGACACCGAACACCGATCAAAAGCGCTACGGCATCAGCGAAAAAGGCGCCGGTTTCCGTTGGCATGAATTCGACGAGCGCTTCGACCTGTCGCAGCATCTCAACGAAGCCAACCGCTTCGGCTGGGTCGTCGAAATCGACCCGTGGAATCCGGAGAAAGCACCGGTCAAGCGCACCGCCCTCGGCCGTTTCAAGCACGAAGGCGCCACCGTCACCCTCGCCCGCGACGGCCGGGTGGTCGTCTATATGGGCGACGACGAGCGCTTCGAATACATCTATAAATTCGTCTCCAGCCAGCGCTACATGCCTGGTCACAGCGACACCGGCAGTCTGCTCGATGACGGCACGCTCTACGTCGCCCACTTTGCCGACGACGGCCAGGGCCGCTGGCTGCCGCTGAGGCATGGCGAAAAATACGAAAAAGGCGCGTTGACCGCAGAACATGGCTTCGCCAGTCAGGGCGATGTCGCCATCCGCTGTCGTCAGGCGGCCGATCTGGCCGGCGCCACCAAGATGGACCGCCCGGAATGGATCGCCGTTCATCCGAAAACCGGCGAGGTCTACGTCACGCTGACCAACAACATCAAACGCGGGCGTCACGAGGGGGCCGCCAACCCCCGCGCTGAAAACGTCTTCGGCCACATCGTGCGCTGGCACGAAGCCAGACATGATGCCGCGGCCACCAGCTTCGCATGGGACATCTTTGCGCTGGCCGGCGACCCGCAGCACGCCGACGAAAGCAAACGCGGCACGATCAAGGGCGATGCCTACGGCAGCCCGGACGGCCTGTGGTTCGACCCGAACGGCCACCTGTGGATCCAGACCGACGTGTCGACCAGCGTCCTCAACAAGGGCGACTACGCCAATCTCGGCAACAACCAGATGCTGGTTGCCGACGTGCAGAGCGGCGAAACCCGCCGCATCCTGACCGGCCCCAAGGGCTGCGAGCTGACCGGCATCACCGCCACGCCAGACGGCCGGACGCTATTCGTCAATATCCAGCACCCGGGCGAACCGGCCAGCGAACGCTCCGACCCGGCCAGCCCGACGGCCGTCTCCGCCTGGCCGGCCAACCAGTTCCCCAACGCCGTGGGCGGCCGCCCACGCTCAGCCACTATCGTCATCACCCGCCAGGACGGCAAGCCGGTCACCGGCTGATCAAGGAGAAACCATGGACAAGCAGAACCATAGCGATATCGCCGCCTTTCCCGAGCTGTTCGACGGACTGGAGCAGTTCATCGAAGAACAGGCCAGCGGCCTCAAACGGACCAGCGCCATTCTCGCCGCTTCGGCAATGGGCGGCGGCATGCTGATTTTTTACGTGCTCAGCAAGGTCGCCTGAAAAAGAAAAATCCCGCCGCAGCGGGATTTTTGATGAACTAACCGTGGCTCAGGGCTTCGGCGGCACGTAGCCCTGAATCTGGTCGGCACCTTCGCCGAAGAAATGCTTTTCCAGCTGTTCGGCCAGGTACTTGCGATGCTTGGCATCAACCAGGTTGAGACGATTTTCGTTGATCAGCATCGTCTGCATCTTGATCCATTGCTGCCAGGCCTCCTTCGAAACGTTTTCAAAAACCTTCTGGCCCAGCGCGCCCGGATAGGGCGGCTGATCGAGGCCTTCGGCCTCACGGCCAAGCTTGATGCAATTGACGGTACGTGCCATGTGAAACTCCGTGGGGGTTGATGCGGGGAATTATAAAGTCTTGAACATACTCTTTGAATCGCCAGCCAGCCCAATAAACATAAGGGTTTGTGATTTTCCGGCTTTGTCTAGCTACCCATGTAGCCACACACAAACCAGCCGCTGCAATCATTTTGACCGAAAGCAGTAAGGTTAGCCAGATACCCCACCAAGAGTTTGCCGCCGAAAAATCGGCTCCCGGATATAGCCCGGCCGAAACTCCAAGCCCTGCAACAAAAAGGACTGTTCGACAATCACACCGAAGCGGTCCAATACCTCGGCATCATCAAGACAGGTCCTGAACGCTCGCAAGGCAGACGCAGACGGGGGGCGCGGCTCCCAGGGGTCAGTTCCGACAAACAGCGCCAAGGCGTAGGAATCAAGGATAGCGTTTTCAGTTGCCTCGTCTGACAGCTCCCAGACCTCTTGAACCACCCGGCAACGCATCATCATGGCCAGGCTGTAACCCTTCCGGCCCCGCTTTCGCTGGTCTGCCTGGTAGTGCGGTCTACACAGCGTTTCCAGATCAGCCCATTTCACCGTGTTTTCGATCATGGCCAGGGCGATAGCTCGGGAAGGCTGCCGGGCTTTCGGCCATCGCACCGAACCAAACAGGCTTGGCCGGACTGCGCCCGCCAAATTGTGATTTTCTCGTCTGCTCATCATTTTCACCATTTCACTATGCTGTGGATTTGCGGCCTAAGCGTTTCACGCGGTGCGAATTACCCGCAATGAGAATGACTCAGGAGGACCCGTGCACTTGCCTTGAGGCAGCTATTTGCAGCGCAATAAATTCTCTGCCCGCCCCCTACACGCGCGCCGGTTGCATGGCGTTTTCTTCCTACCCCTACCGTTTTATGCCGGGACAGCCGGGACAAACGCCAGAAACCATTACCAATAGGGCATCCTGTAAATTCAATTTGAATATTTACACCGGGACACAGCCGGGACACGCCGGGACACTTCAGAATCAGGACGTTGCAGGCCGTGCAAACGGTCGCATTCTCGAACCCGGCAACCTGTCCCCCATCGCTGCCGGCGCGGTCACTTTTCGCTGCCTTCCGGCCGCTCACAGCCCCGGCCATCTGTCCCGCCCTGATCGCTGGTCGGGGTCACTCGGCAGGGGCTTGAAGCCCTCGCAGCGGCGCAGCAAGTCCGGCGCTGGTGCATAGGTCCGGCTGGCGACCAGCTCACGGCGGGCAGCCGCCAGGCATCGGCCATTGCTGGCCGGGTTCCCGCACTCGGCACAGCGCCGCCGGTTGTCCCCGATACGCTACGGCCGCATTCTTTGGGTGAAGGAAGGGCGCGATTCGTCTGTGCTGCTGGAATTCCTCAATGCCCTCTCGGAGGAATGCGCCTGCGGCATCGAGGCCGTCGCCCTCGACATGGGGCTGGCTTATATCGCCGCCGTGCAG
>JAUYEI010000115.1 GCA_030691385.1 Azonexus sp. | reverse complement strand
ATTCACGCGGCAGACCAGACATGGATAAGCGGTCAACTGAGGTTTCAAGGATAATGGCAGGCCTCACAGGAGAGTCTGCATGAGCCACTACAAACACCACGTCTTTTTCTGCTGCAACCAGCGCGAGCCGGGCGAAACCTGCTGCAACGCGCTCGGCGCGACGGAAATGCAGACCTATGCCAAGGACCGTATCGGCCAGCTCAAGATGAAGGGCCCCGGCAAGGTCCGCATCAACAAGGCCGGCTGCCTTGACCGCTGCGATGAGGGGCCGGTCATGGTCGTCTATCCCGAAGCCGTCTGGTACACCTACGTGGACAAGGAAGATGTCGAGGAAATCATCCAGGAACACCTGATCAACGGCCGTATCGTGGAGCGCCTGAAAATATGAGAGCTCCTGAAGAAAAATTCCTGATCGACGGCCCGGTCGGCAAGATCGAAGTCATCATGGAACGCCCGGATGCCCCCAAGGGCATCGCGCTGATCGCCCACCCGCACCCGATGGGCGGCGGCGCCAACACCAACAAGGTCGCCTACACCCTGGCCCGTACTTTCGTCAGCCTCGGCTACGCCGCCTTCCGCCCGAATTTCCGCGGTGTCGGCGGCAGCGAGGGCGTCCATGACGAAGGCCATGGCGAGGTCGACGACCTGCTCGCCGTGCTCGAAGACGCCAAGTGCCGTTGTGGCAACCTGCCCGTTGCGCTGGCCGGCTTCTCGTTTGGCGCCTTCTGCCAGACCCGCGTCGCCAAGCGCCTCGTCGACGCCGGCCACCCGGCCCAGCGCCTCGTCCTGGTCGGCACCGCCGCCGGCCACGTCGAAGGCAGCCGCCAGTACGACACCGAAGCCGTGCCGCACGACACCATCGTCATCCACGGCGCCGACGACACGCTGGTACCGCCGGCCAACGTCTATGCCTGGGCCTTGCCGCTCGACCTGCCGGTCGTTGTCGTGCCCGGCGCGGACCATTTCTTCCACCGTCGCCTGCATCTCATCCGAGACATCGTGACGCGCGCATGGCGGCACTAGAAGCCAGCAATCTGCGCAAGACCTACGGCGACAGCGAAGTTGTCGCCGGGCTGTCGTTCGCCGTCGAGCCGGGCACCTGCTTCGGCCTGCTCGGCCCGAATGGTGCCGGCAAGACAACGACGCTGCGCCTCTGCCTCGGCCTGACCGGGCCGGACAGCGGCGACATCGTGCTCAACGGCCTCGTCATTCCCGAGGACGCCCAGGCGGCGCGGGCGCGCATCGGCGTCGTGCCGCAATTCGACAACCTCGACCCCGATTTCACCTGCGCCGAAAATCTGCTCGTCTTCGGCCGCTATTTCGGGCTCAAGGACGCCGACATTCGCGCCAAGATCCCGCAACTGCTCGACTTTGCCGGCCTGTCGAGCAAGGCCGGCGCCCGTTTGTCGACGCTGTCCGGCGGCATGAAGCGCCGGCTGACGCTGGCCCGGGCCATGGTCAACGACCCCGACATCATCTTCCTCGACGAACCGACCACCGGCCTCGACCCGCAGGCCCGCCACCTGATCTGGGAACGCCTCAAGCAGCTCAAGTCGGCCGGCAAGACGCTGATTCTGACCACCCATTTCATGGACGAAGCCGAGCGCCTGTGCGACACGCTCATCGTCATCGATCACGGCCGCAAGATTGCCGAAGGCAGCCCGCGCCAACTGATCGCCGAGCAGATCGAGCCGCAGGTTGTCGAGGTTTTCGACGAATCCCACGGTCAACTGGAAAATTTCGTCAAAAATCAAAAGCACCTGGCCGAGCGCGTCGAAACCAGCGGCGAAACCGCCTTCTTCTACTGCCGCGAGCCACGCGAACTGCTGGCCAAACTGGCCGACGCCGACGGCCTGCGCTACGTGCACCGCGCCTCCAACCTCGAAGACGTCTTCATCAAGCTGACCGGCCGCGAACTGCGCGACTGAACCCGGCGCAAAACGCCCCCTCAGCCAGGAAACGAGACCGATCCACCCCCTTGGCACTCGCCCACGGAGACGCCAAGCTCATGTTTATCCTGGATATTTTTCAAAATCTGCTAGAATGGAACATTGGCTTGGTTTGGAAATCGCAATGCGTTGGTTGATGGTCGCGGCAGTGCTCGCATTCTCGGCAGTGGAAATTGGTGCTTCGGAACAGGTTTCCGACGAGGCAGCGTCCGTCGTCGACATGTCCGTAGCCGCCCAGGGCGTCACCATCTCGGCCATTCCGATGCCGCCACGGGCCATCGAAGTTCTGACCCTCGAACAGTCCGACCGCTTGCGCGCCGCCAAGAAGGCACGCTTCGAGGCGCGCCTCGCCAAGAAAAAAGCCGCGACCGTCCTCATGCTGAGCCGCACCGAGCGCCGCCAGGTTGCGCTGCTTATCGCCAGCACGCACACCGGCGAGCCGCAGGTTTTCACCTACGACCCGAACGACAACTATCAGGGCGGCTTCGACGAACTGGACCTGCACCGCTCGTTCAATCGCCCCAGAATCGTCGACGACGCGAGCAGCGAAGAAGCCGAGCGCAATGAACTGCCCGGTCACATTCGGCTCCGCCTGATGCTGGCCCGGCTCAAGGCCGTCGAAGCCCATGCCCTGAGCCAGGTACCGGATAGCGGCGAGGCGCTGCCCGATTCAGTCCTGCTCCGCCTCAAGGAAGCCCGCCTGAAAGCCGTTGAAGCACATCAACGCAAGTTCGGCTGATCTCTCAGCTCAGCCGGCCGAGCAGGGCGTCGACCGCAGCAGAATCCCCGGAATACCCACCGCTTGCGCGTCGCCGATGTCATCGCTCAGATCGTCGCCGATCAGCACCTGCCTGAGCCGGCGCGATACCCAGTTCGGCCAGCGCCGCATTGAACCCTGAAACCTCAGTTGACCGCTTGTCCAGCCTTGGCCAGCCGCCTGAATACAGGCCTTTGCGCCTTCGAGGCGATTCACCCGTTGGCTGACAGCGCGACGTGGCCGCTGGCACGTCCAACGGAGGTTTCAAGGTTAAACTGAAGTTCTCCCGCGTGAAGATCGAATTTCCCTTGCCACACAAGCGATTTGCGTGGATGTTGAAGTCCGCGTTCTGACTACACCGTGATTTGCCGCAGAAGCTGGAGCGCGCGTTGTTGTTTGGGGTTGGGTGT
>JAUYEI010000112.1 GCA_030691385.1 Azonexus sp. | reverse complement strand
ACGGTGCTGATTGCATTGCTCGTCTGCCTGATCCCGACCACCATCGCCGGGCTGCTGTCGGCCATTGGCGTGGCCGGCATGAGTCGCATGATGCAGGCCAACGTCATCGCCACCTCCGGGCGTACCGTCGAAGCCGCCGGCGACGTCGATGTGCTGTTGATGGACAAGACCGGCACGATCACGCTCGGCAATCGTCAGGCCTCGGCTTTCCTGCCGGCCGATGGTGTGACTGAAGCTGAACTGGCCGATGCCGCCCAGCTCGCCTCGCTGGCTGACGAAACGCCGGAAGGACGCAGCGTCGTGGTGCTGGCCAAGCAGCGTTTCCAGCTACGCGAGCGCGACATTCACGCCCTGGATGCCCACTTTGTGCACTTCTCGGCCCATACCCGGATGAGCGGGGTGGACATGGCCGGTCGTCAGGTCCGCAAGGGTGCCGCCGATGCCATCAGAAAGCATGTCGAAGCCCTCGGTGGCAAATTTCCGCCATCGGTATCGGGCTATGTCGAAGAAGTCGCCCGCCGTGGCAGCACGCCGCTGGTGGTTGCCGACGGCACCCGTGTCATGGGCGTCATCGAACTCAAGGACATCGTCAAGGGCGGCATCAAGGAACGCTTCGCCGAACTGCGCAAGATGGGCATCAAGACGGTGATGGTGACCGGTGACAACCGCATCACGGCCGCGGCCATCGCCGCCGAGGCCGGGGTCGACGACTTTCTGCCGGAAGCGACGCCGGAAGCCAAGCTGGCGCTGATTCGCGAATACCAGGCCGAAGGTCGGCTGGTCGCGATGACCGGCGACGGCACCAACGACGCCCCGGCGCTGGCCCAGGCCGACGTCGCGGTAGCCATGAACACCGGCACGCAAGCGGCCAAGGAAGCCGGCAACATGGTCGACCTCGATTCCAACCCGACCAAGCTGATTGAGGTCGTCGAAACCGGCAAGCAGATGCTCATGACGCGCGGTTCGCTGACCACCTTCAGTATCGCCAATGACATCGCCAAATACTTCGCCATCATCCCGGCCGCCTTCGTGACCACCTATCCGCAACTCGCCGCGCTCAACGTCATGGGCCTGGCCAGTCCGGCCTCGGCGATCCTGTCGGCGGTCATCTTCAATGCCCTGATCATCGTCTTCCTGATTCCGCTCGCCCTCAAGGGCGTCAAGTACCGCCCGCTCGGCGCCGCGACGCTGTTGCGCCAGAACCTGGCGATCTACGGTCTGGGCGGCGTCATCGTTCCCTTTATCGGCATCAAGCTGATCGACCTGGCGATTGCCGCGGTCGGTCTGGCCTGAGGAGAAAACCCATGAAAACCCTGTTACGTCCTGCCGTCAGCCTCTTCGTCCTGCTCACCGCCATCACCGGCGTCGTTTATCCGCTCGCCGTGACCGGCATCGCCAAGGTCGCCTTTCCCGAGGCCGCCGGTGGCAGCCTGATCGTCAAGGATGGCAAGGCAGTCGGCTCCAGTCTGATCGGCCAGAACTTCACCGATCCCAAGTATTTCTGGGGCCGCCCTTCGGCGACCGGGCCGATGCCGTACAACGCCAGCGCTTCCGGCGGCTCCAACCAGGGCCCGCTCAACCCGGCCCTGGTCGATGCCGTCAAGGGGCGGATCGAGGCGTTGAAGGCGGCCGATCCCGACAACCAGCTACCGATCCCGGCCGATCTGGTGAACGCCTCGGCCAGTGGACTCGATCCGCATATCAGCCCGGAAGCGGCGGCCTATCAGGTGACTCGCGTCGCCGGCCAGCGCCATCTGCCGGTCGCCGACGTCAAGGCCCTGATCGGCCAGCACACCGAAGACCGCCAATGGGGCGTCTTCGGCGAACCCCGCGTCAATGTGCTGCAACTCAATATCGCGCTTGATTCACTTCGTTAAAAAATCGGAGCGGGCTCTAAATGAGCGAAATGCGGGAGTTCCCGCTCCCGTTCACCGCCAATGGATCGAACGATGGCGGATACATCATCCTGAGGAGGAATGCCAAATGAATACCATCTCCGAGCTTCTCGGTGCCGACGACATCGTTTTCGACCTGCAGGTGGCGACCAAGAGCCAGCTTTTCGAAGAAATCGGCCGGCATATGGAGGCAAAGCACGGCATGCCGCAAACCTGGGTCGTACTGAGCCTGTCCCGGCGTGAAGAAGTCGGATCGACCGGCCTGGGCAACGGCATTGCCGTACCCCATGCCCGCATCAAGGATCTGGAGCGGATACAACTTGCCTACTTCCATCTCGCGTCACCGATTCCCTTTGCTGCGCCTGATGGCGAGCCGGTCTCCGACATTCTTGTCCTGCTCGTGCCCAAGCAGGCCACCGAAGAGCATCTGCGCATCCTGGCCGACGCCACGCAAATGTTCTCCGACGCCGGATTCCGCGAGCGCTTGTGTCGATGTTCCCAGCCCGCCGAGGCCAAGAAGCAGTTCGATGCCTGGCCGCTCCCGGCCTGATTCCGGCCATCCGGATTTTTACGTTCTTTTTATGCCCGGCCTTCAATATTTTGCAAAATCTTGAAATCGATTTGCCTAACATTGTTCGTGTGTCTGGTCCGTTGAAGAGAGAAAACATGGATACCGTCAATTTCCTGCTGGCCGTGGCGGCCATCCTTGTTCCCCTGGGACTGGCCTGGCTGTTTATCAATCGAAAGTGAAGGACAACATGAACTCGGACTTATGCATCGGCATCGCCTCAACCAATGACGCTCTTGAAATCGCCGCTCTCGAACCCGGCAAGGCTGCCGTGGTCATGAAATTTCCGGCGACGGGGATGGGCGTGGAAGGGATCAGGATATTCCTGTCCGGCCACAGCGAACCGGTGCGGATGGCGGTAGCAGGTGTCGCAGCGCTGAGTCTGGCGCTGAGTCTGGGTAACGCCTGCGGCCGGGAAACCTTCATCGTTTCGTCGGCCATCGCCGATCAGGCGGAGGCCCTGGCCCGATATGCCGAACATGCTGCCTAAGCTTCATGACATTTCATATCTGTCCGGTTTGCGGCAGCCGGCATGCCGTGCATCCGCTCCTCGACCGTCTGGCCTACGGCCATCAATTGACCTGCTCTCCTCACTGCAAGACGATTTTCCCCGGTCTGGTCCGGGCCCGGGTGCTCGCTGAAACAGGCAAAAACGGGCAGGATTGGGGCTGTCGTCAGGAACGGGGATAAAACATGCTGATCAATTGTGTCGCCTACGAAAACGGCTCGCGTCTGGCGGACCTGTCAGTCGAGGAAATCAGCGACTATCTGGCCAGACCGGATTGCTTCGTCTGGGTCGCCCTGCGCGATGCGACACAGCAGGAACTGGATCAGATGAAGGAAGAGTTCGCCCTGCACGATCTGGCCGTCGAGGATGCCCGCCACGGTCACCAGCGTCCCAAGATCGAGGAATACGGCGATTCGGTGTTCGCCGTCATGCACCTGCTGGAAGAAGAGAAGGGCGAGTTCAATATCGGCGAGGTCAATGTTTTCGTCGGCCGGAACTACGTCCTGTCGGTCAGAAACCATAGCCAACAACATTTTCTCGGGGTACGCGAACGCTGCGAGCGAGAGCCGCATCTGCTCAGTCACGGGGCGGGCTTCGTGCTCTATGCCCTGATGGATGCGGTCGTCGATCGCTACTTTCCGATCATGGACCGGCTGGAGTCGGAACTCGATGAAATCGAGGAACAAATATTTGCCAAGGGCGCGGCCCGCAGCAATATCGAACGACTCTATGACCTGAAGCGCAAGATCACCCTCCTCAAGCATGCCGTCGCGCCGATGATGGAGGCCGCCGCCAAGCTTTCGGGCGGCCGGGGGCCGGAGGTGTGCGCCAACAGCCGCGACTACTTCCGCGACGTCTACGATCACCTCGCCCGGATCAACGCCTCGCTCGACAATATCAGGGACACCATCGGCACTGCCATCCAGGTCAACCTTTCCATGGTGACCATCGAAGATGGTGAAGTGAACAAAAAATTGGCGGCCTGGGCCGGCATTTTTGCCGTCGCCACGGCTTTTGCCGGCGTCTGGGGAATGAACTTCAAGGGCATGCCCGAACTGCAATGGGAGTTTGGCTACCCGCTGGCGCTGCTGGCCATCAGCACTGCCTGCGTGATCCTGTACGCTCATTTCAAACGTGCCGGATGGTTATAACAGGATAAAAACAAATGGCTGACCAACGCCCTGATCCCGACCAACTGCTGAATCGCCTCAATGAGGCGGAGGCGAAGGCCAAACGTGGCAAGCTGAAGATATTTTTCGGCGCCTCGGCCGGCGTGGGCAAGACCTACGCCATGCTCGGCGCGGCCCGGCAGCAATTGCTGCAAGGCGTCGATGTGATCATCGGCATCGTCGAAACCCATGGCCGGATGGAAACCGAGGTCATGGCCGACGGTCTGGAACATCTGCCCTTGCGGGACATTCCCTACCGGGATCGCGTTCTCAGGGAATTCGACCTGGATACCGCCCTGATTCGCAAGCCGGCGCTCATCCTGATGGACGAACTGGCCCATTCCAACGTCGCCGGTTCGCGCCACGCCAAGCGCTGGCAGGACATCGACGAATTGCTGGCGGCCGGCATCGATGTCTATTCGACCGTCAATGTCCAGCATCTGGAAAGCCTCAACGACGTGGTCAGCGGCATCACCGGCATTCGCGTCTGGGAAACCGTGCCGGACAAGGTCTTCGACGCGGCCGACGAGGTCGTCCTCGTCGACCTGCCGCCCGATGAGCTCCTGCAGCGCCTGAAGGCGGGCAAGGTCTATCTGGCCAACCAGGCCGAGCGGGCCATCCGCAATTTCTTCCGCAAGGGCAACCTGATCGCCCTGCGCGAACTGGCCCTGCGCCGCACGGCCGACCGGGTCGACGACCAGATGTTGCAGTATCGGCGCGATCAGTCGGTCTCGCCCGTCTGGCAGACCCGTGACTCCCTGCTCGCCTGCGTTGGTCCCGGAGCCGGGGCGGAAAAGATCGTGCGCACCACGGCCCGCGTGGCCAACCGGCTGGAAGCGCCGTGGCACGCCGTTTATATTGAAACGCCGGCCTTGCAGCGCCTTTCTGAAGCGAATCGCCACCGCATTCTGCGCAACCTCAAGCTGGCCGAGGAACTGGGGGCGCAAACAGCGACGCTGTCGGGCAACGAGGCCGATGAACTGGCAATCAAATACGCCCGCGACCACAACCTGTCGAAGATCGTCGTCGGCCGGGATCACCCGCGCCTCTGGCGGCCCTGGTACCGCTCCTTCGCCGACCGGGTCGGCCAGCGCGCCCCCGACCTCGACGTCCTGCAGGTGGCGCGCACCGACGTCGACCGGGAAACAGCCAGGTCGGAAGAGGAAAGCGTGGTCGACGGCATTGCCCAGCAATGGCCGGCCTACGCCAAGGCAGCCGCCGGTTGTGCCCTGGCCGGGTTTGGCGCCGCCCTGATCTTCCCGATTGTCGACCTGCCCAATATCGTCATGGTCTTTCTGCTCGCGGTGGTGCTGGTCAGCGTGCGCTATGGGCGCGGCCCGGGCGTTCTGGCCTCCTTCCTGGCGGTGGCCATTTTTGACTTTTTCTTCGTGCCGCCGCGCTTTTCCTTCGCCGTCTCCGATGTGCAATACCTGATGACCTTTGTCGTCATGCTCGCGGTTGGCCTGATTACCGGCCAGCTGACGGCCGGCTCGAAATACCAGGCCAAGGTGGCGACGCGGCGCGAGCAGCGTGTCCGCTCGCTCTATGAAATGTCGCGCGATCTGTCGGCGGCGCTGATGCCCGAGCAAATCGCCGAAATCGGCGAACGTTTCATCGTTGCCGAGCTGGGCGCCAAAGCGGCCTTTCTGCTGACCGACGACAACGACCGGCTGCAACCGGCCCTGCCCTCGCCCAACGGCCTGCCTGTCGTCGACATGGGCATTGCCCAGTGGGCCTTCGATCATGCCGAAGCCGCCGGTCAGGGCACCAATACGCTGGCCGCCAGCCCCATCCTGTATTTGCCGCTCAAGGCGCCGATGCGTTTGCGCGGCGTGCTGGCGCTCGAAGTCCGCCATACGGATCGCCTGCTCATTCCGGAACAGCGGCGACTGCTCGACACCTTTGCCTCGCTGATCGCCATTGCCCTGGAGCGCGTGCATTACGTCGAAGTGGCCCAGAACACGACCGTGCAGATGGAATCCGAACGTCTGCGCAACTCGGTGCTGTCGGCCATTTCGCACGATTTGCGGACGCCGATGAGCGTGCTGGTTGGCCTCGCCGATTCGATGTTCCTGACCCAGCCGCCGCCGACCGGCCCGCAGGCCGAGATTGCCCACTCCCTGAAAGAGGAAGCGCTGCGCATCAGTGGCCAGGTCAACAACCTGCTCGACATGGCCAAGCTGCAGTCCGGCCGGGTGGAGTTGAACCGGCAATGGCAGCCGCTCGAAGAGGTCGTCGTCAGCGCCTTGAAAACCCTGGAGCGCGCCTTTGCCGAGCACCAGATCAGGGTCCTGCTCGATGAAAACCTGCCGCTGGTGAACATCGACTCCGTGCTCATGGAGCGGGTCATCTACAACCTGCTGGAAAACACCGTGAAGTACACCCCGGCCGGCAGCCTGGTTGAAGTTGGCGCCAAGGTCGGGGACAGGATGATCGAGGTCTGGGTTGACGACAACGGCCCCGGCCTGCCGGCGGGCAAAGAGGAAGTGATTTTCAAGAAATTCGAGCGTGGCCAGCCGGAAGGCACCACCCGCGGTGTCGGACTCGGGTTGGCCATTTGCCGGGCGATCATCGAAGCGCATGGCGGCGAAATCCATGCCAAAAACCGGCCGCAAGGGGGGGCGCGTTTCATGTTCACGCTGCCCAGGGGCAACCCGCCCTTGCTTGATGTCGAGGAAGTTCCCGAGGAAGTTCTCGAGAAAAAGGAGAGCTGCTGAATGTCTACCGGCATACCGACCGTGATCGTCGTCGAGGATGAAGCGAAGATACGCCGCTTCATCAAACTGGCGCTGGAGGCCGAGCAACTGGAGGTTTTCGAGGCTGACTCGGTGGCGCGGGGCCTGATCGAAGTCGGCACCCGGCAGCCCGATCTCGTCGTGCTCGATCTCGGCCTGCCGGATGGCGACGGCATCGACCTGATCCGCGACGTGCGGACCTGGTCGGAAATTCCCATCATCGTTCTTTCGGCGCGCACGGCCGAAGCCGACAAGGTGGCGGCGCTCGATGCCGGTGCCGATGATTACCTGATCAAGCCATTTGGCGCCGCCGAGCTGCTGGCCCGGGTCCGCGCCCACCTGCGACGGCGTTTCCGGGCCGGAACGACGGGCCTGTCGGTGTTCGAATTCGGCAATGTTCGCGTCGATCTGGGCAAGCGCATCGTCGAAAAGGATGGGCAGCAGATTCACCTGACGCCGATCGAGTTCCGGCTGCTGGCCTACCTGATCGCCAATCCCGATTCCGTCCTGACCCACCGCCAGCTCTTGAAGGCAGTCTGGGGGCCAAACCATATCGAGGACAGCCACTACGTCCGCGTTTATATGGGGCATGTCCGGAAAAAAATCGAGGACGACCCGACGCGGCCCAAGTTCATTCTGACCGAATCCGGTGTCGGCTACCGGTTTGTCAGCTGAGCTAGTTTTCCGCGCTTGCTCAGCGCGGCTTCAACCTTGGTTTAAGGCGCCAAGCTGCGAAACGATTTCGGCAAACAGCGGGCGGGCCGAGACGTTTTCCTGGGCGCAATCGGCTTGCAAGGATTTCAATTTTTGGGCTTTTTTCCGGTTGACCGTGGGATCGGTGTTCGGCCCGCAATACGCCAGCAATTCTTCGAGCAAACACGAAAACGCCCGTACCTCGATGCGCTGCAAGGCTTTGGCGACGAGCGGATCATCGGCCGACACGAACGAGGCCGCCCCGAAGTCGCCGAGCAGGGCCTGACCGTCGACACCATGCAAGATGTTGTGAGCGTACAGATCGCCGTGCATGATGCCTTGCGCGTGCAGGTGCTCGGCCGCCGAGGCGATGCCGTGGGCCAGGCGAATGGCGGTGTCGAGGTCGAAACTGGACTCTGCCGGATAAACGTCGCGCGTGCAGGAATCCAGACTGGGCGGCCCGGCCAGGTTGCGAAAGTCGCTGTCGATCAGCGCCATGACCAGCCCGTGCGCCGCCTCCGGGTGCGCCGCCAGCTTGCCGAGCACCGGAATCAGATTGGGATGCGCACCGGCCGTCATGCAGGCGTTCATCTCGTTGAGCGGCAAACCATCGCTCGTCATCGCGCCCTTGAAGAGCTTGAGCGCGACCGGCTGGACGTCATCGCCGGAACGCCATTCGGCGTGATGAATAACGCCGGAAGCGCCCTCGCCCAGTTGATGGCTGACGTGCAGATCATCCCAATGAATGGGCGAAACGCCGTTCTGAACCGGCACCTCCTGGCAAAACGGATTGCCGGCGAAGGCCAGCCAGGAAAGCCGCGGCAAGGACAGCAGCCAGTCGGGCAAGGCCGCAAGCTGGTTGGCCGCGATGCGCACCAGTTCCAGGCGAGTGCAATTGGCCATCTCGGCCGGCAGCGCACGCAACTGGTTGCCGGCCAGCATGAGCTTCTGCAAACGCGTGCAGCGGCCGATCTCCGGCGGCAGTTCGGCAATCCGGTTATCGGTCAGAATCAGCCAGCGCAGTCTGGGCGGCAACGCCGCAGCCGGCACCTGCTCAATCCGGTTCGCCTTGAAGCCGACCATGTCCAGCTCGGCACACTGACCGAGCACCACCGGCAATTCCGTGAACCGGTTGTCCGAACAAAACAGGATGCGCAGCTTGTCCAGCCGGGGCAGATCGTCGGGCAACGTGGCCAGCGCATTCCCGGACAAATCGAGAATCTCCAGCGTCTCGGCCAGAGCAAAAATCTCGCGAGGAAACGCGCTCAGGCCGCAGGCCAGTTTGAGGCGACGGCTCCCGGCCAGCTTGCCGGCGCGCAGGTCTTCAAGGGTGTTCATGGGCATTCGCGGGATTCCGCCGGGCGGCCGTGATAAGGTGCGGCAGGATAACAAAAGATGGTGAAAAATGACTTGGGAGAAGCCTGCCAGCCCCTCGATGACCGAGCGCGGCATGCGCATCGCGCTGATATTTGCGCTGGCCGCCGAGCGCCTGACCGCATTCTACGAATACGGCCAGTGGCTGACCGAAGCCCAGGGCGCCAGCCTGGCTGCCGACTGGCTGTCGCGCTCGAAAAACAAGATGCCGCTCAGCGAACGCCGGCAACTCTCCGCTCTCAGCGACCAGCTAGCCCGCCAGATCGAGAGCAGCCTGTCGCGCGAAGCCGGCATGTACACGGCCCACGAAATGATGGAATCGCTCGATCCGAACCATCACTCCGAAATCGCCGAATCGCTGATGGTTGAATGCGAACGCCTGCTTGACGAGAACCTCGCCGGCTGAACCGCCAATCGGGATAGGGGGCAACTATTATAAGCTGCACACCCCTCCCACACCACCCGGCATACGGGTCCGCACCAGGCGGTTCGAGAAGTTGATGTCATGAGAGTCGGGGCACCCTGAGTCGATCAAAGTAGGCAATAGTCAGTACCGTATGCAACAGCTTGGCAGAATTCCGCCACCAACTGCGTGAATTTCCAGCCACTCACGAACTATCCAGCCAACATTTCCACTACCAAGACCTGCCGCCCCAGCTGGTCTTTCATGTGCGGAATGAAAAGCAGCAAATCATTCGACGTCGTTGAGTTCAGTCAATTCGGTCTTGGCCAAGCGTTCGACAAAATCAAACGCTTCCTCTGGCACCCGACCTGCCAGTTTTTTCCGGCGGTTGTTGGATACCCTGCCTCCGTTCTGTAGCGCGGAAACGATGAGTAGGTGCAGATCGTTTCCGCGGATATCGAACTCGTCGTTGACGGCTTTACTGATCCGGTCAAAGCTCGCCAAGAATTCGGTTTCCTGACGGAGATCGACGCACAGCGCCTGCTCCGCCATTCGGTAACCGAATTCGACGCACTGTGTCGCGTCCCAAAAACGGTAGATAGAATCGGCGCCTTTGAATTTGAAATCAAACAGGTCCTCGTCGGCCCAGTAGACATCCCACAGCTTCCGTGCGGGCTTCGAGAACGATTGGAGCGCCTCCAGGTATTCCGTTTCATGGCGTTTCATCGCGACGGATACGGGCAACAGCAGGCCTTGATCAAGCCTTCCTGATTGGCATAGGGCATGGTGGAACAGGAAGCGCGACAGACGTCCGTTCCCATCCATGAATGGGTGCAGGTAGACGAACCCGAACGAGGCCACGGAGGCGGCTACGACCGGGTCGCTCTGACGTGGGAGGGAGTTGGCCATGTCCATGAACACAGGCATAAGTTTGGAAAGCAATTCCGGCGAAGGCGGAACGTAGGTCACACTGCCCGCCCCCCTGAGCCCCCCCCCTCGCAGCCAGTTTTGTTCATGGCGAAAACAGGCCGCTTTTTCATAGGGGTTGCTGATTGTCGCGGATTGCAAGTCGGCCAGGTATTCCTCGGTCAATTCAATTTTTTCGTGGGCCTGCTGGAGAAGGGCGACAAAGGTCTCTGCCTTGCTCTGGCTCGGCGCTTCCCGCTCAATGGCGAAAGAACAATCGGTCTCGCTGAGGTACGCCCAGGAGAGGGTCCGGTCCGCATTGGTCGGACCCAAGGATTCCAGAAATGCCTTCGTCCGTCCAAGGACGTCGCTTGCGATCCCGTCCTTGACCAGTTGGGTAAGGCGGACTACCGGACAGTACTCGGCAGAGCCGAGGCCGTTGAAGTTGATTCGCCACTTGGCATCCTTGCGCACGATTCCGGTGACGTAATCCGCGGGGTCGAACAGATCACCGTACGGCCCGGCAATGGCTGGCAGGTTGGAAAGTTCGCCGTTGGCAAACCACTCCCAGAGATAACACGCTTTCCGGATGAACAAGCCGGAGGGCGATTCCCGCAAACGGGCGATGAGATCCTCCCCGGCAATTTTCGGCATGGTTTCGGCGAGTATTTGCAGATTGATTCCCTCATAGCGGAGGGCAAACAGCAAGTGTTCAATGGGGTGGCCGGATTTCGGGGCGACCCCCTTGGGTACCTGTAGTTCATCCTGGACGTCCAGTATCCGGCTCACCGGACGGATACTGGCGGGATGAGCGACGGGAAACACCGAGAGCCCGAGTTGGGTCCGGAGGTATTCGTATCCGATGGCGTCCATGATTGCACTCCTGCACGGAAAATTTTAACCAACCATGGATTTTTTTATTTATTTGCCAATCAGTCAAGATTTTTTTATTCGTTTTCACCAAAGACTATGGCGAAGCGTCGAACAACGGAAATTTTTCACATACTGAAGATTTCTTTAATCTAACCATCCTTGGCACGGATTTTCTTAAGGTCATCCGCCAAAGGGTTGCGAGCAATTGGATCACCGTATAACTCAAGCAGACCTTAGAGCGGTCGCAAAAGCTTTCCGCTTGTTGCCGGCGGCGTAAATCCGTAGAAATTTGGCGGCATAAAACGGCGGCGGAATTTGGCGTCGAGCGGTTGACGACCAAGGGGCCCAGCGGGCCCCTTGTCTTTGATGCCGCGTGAGAAGCACTCAGAAAGGCGGATCGG
>JAUYEI010000106.1 GCA_030691385.1 Azonexus sp. | reverse complement strand
CTGGAAACTCCCCCTGTCGATCTGATATCTGTGCCCCTTTTCAATAATCTCATAGACGCACTGAAACCAGGCGTCCGGAATATCTCTTGCCTGAATGGTCGTGATGTTCAGTGTCATAAATTAAATATCCAGGGTGGTTACCTGCAACGCATTGTTCTGGATGAATTCCCTGCGGGGCTCGACTTCTTCGCCCATCAATACGGTGAATATTTCATCGGTCTCGACCGTATCCTCGATTTTTACCTGAAGGAGAATCCGCTTTTCAGGATTCATCGTGGTTTCCCAGAGCTGGTCGGGATTCATTTCACCGAGGCCCTTGAAGCGGGAGACGGTGATCTTGTTTTCCGAAACCCCGTCGTCGCGCAGTTTTTGCAGGGTCTGCTCCTTTTCGGCTTCGTCCAGGCAATAGACCTTGCGCGTGTGGCCGCGGGCTTCGACATCGACGCGGAAGAGCGGCGGCTGGGCGACGTGGATGTGGCCCCGTTCGACCAGCGCCGGGAAGTGCTTGAGGAAGAGCGTGAACAGCAGGACCTGGATGTGCGAGCCATCGACGTCGGCGTCGGACATGACGATGATCCGGCCGTAGCGCAGGCCGGAAACATCGACGCTGTCGATCTGCTCGATACCATGCGGGTCGACGCCGACCGCCACGGAAATGTCATGGACTTCGTTGTTCTTGAACAACTGGTCGCGGTCGACTTCCCAGGTGTTGAGCACCTTGCCGCGCAGCGGCAAAACCGCCTGGGTTTCCTTGTCGCGGCCCTGTTTGGCCGAGCCGCCGGCCGAGTCGCCCTCGACGAGGAAGACTTCGTTGCGGCTGATGTCGTCGGATTCGCAGTCGGTCAGCTTGCCGGGCAGGGTGGCGATGCCTGAAGACTTCTTCTTCTCGACCTTTTGCGTCGATTTCATGCGGTTCTGCGCCGCCTTGACGGCCAGTTCGGCGATCTTCTTGCCGAAATCGGCGTGGCTGTTGAGCCACAGCTCGAAGGGGTCGCGCACCATCTGGGTGACCAGCTTGTAGGCGTCGCGGCTGGTCAGTTTTTCCTTGGTCTGGCCCTGGAACTGCGGGTCGAGCACCTTGGCCGAGAGCAGATAGGTCATGCGGCCGCAGACGTCTTCCTGCGCCAGCTTGACCTTGGCAGGCAGGATGGCGTGGTGTTCGGCGAAAGTCTTGACCGCCTCGAAGACGCCCGCTTTGAGGCCGGCTTCGTGGGTGCCGCCGTCGAGCGTCGGGATCAGGTTGACATAGCTTTCCGGCTTGCCGCCGCCTTCCTCGAACCAGGCCAGTGCCCAGGTGGCGCCTTCGCCAACGGAAAAGCCATTGGCGGTCTCAACATATTTTTCGCCAACGAAAATCGGTGCCACCGGCGTGCCGACCATCATTTCGTTGAGGTAGTCGGCCATGCCGTTCTCGTAGCACCAGACGTTCTTTTCCTGGCCTTCGATGTCGAGTTCGACCGTGACGTTGGGCATCAGCACTGCTTTCGAACGCAGCAGGTGCTCGAGTTGGGCCAGGTTGATCTTCGGCGAATCGAAATATTTCGGGTCGGGCTGGATGCGCACCGTGGTGCCGGTGTTGCGCTGGCCGACATCGCCAATCCGGCTCAGCGGCTCGGTAACGAAACCGGCGCCGAAAGCGATGTGATGCACGCCACCGCCACGCTTGATCTCGACTTCCAGCCGTGTCGACAGCGCATTGGTCACCGAGACACCCACCCCGTGCAGGCCGCCCGAGAAGCGGTAGGCGTTGCCGGTATCCTTCTTGTTGAACTTGCCGCCGGCGTGCAGCTTGCAGAAAACCAGTTCGACCGCCGGCCGGCCTTCTTCCGGGTGGATTTCGACCGGGATGCCGCGACCGTTGTCGCTGACTTCGATGACGCCATCGGCGCGGATGGCGACCGAGATTTTCTTGGCGAAGCCGGCCAGCGCCTCGTCGGCGGCATTGTCGATGACTTCCTGGACGATGTGGGTCGGGCAGGTCGTCCGCGTGTACATGCCGGGACGTTCCTTGACGGGCTCGAGGTCTTTCAGGACACGGATGGAGGAGGCGGAGTATTCAGACATGCGCTTTTCAAATTTGGGCAAAATTTCCGGTCGACCGTAGGAGTGGTCGCGGGCAGGATTCTAGCCGTTTTCCGGGCAAGCGCGCGGCTTAAGCGCCATGGCATAATTGCAGCCCCTCCGGGTTTGCCGAGGAGTCATCATGGAAAATAAAATGTCCGATGCAAGCTATCAGCCGCGCCAAGCCGATCGCCGCGCGTGCACGCATATCGCGCCGCCACCGTACGAGACCCGCGACGGTCGGGTAATGACCGACCGCCGTTCGGCCATCGACCGACGGGCTTCGTGGATTCGCGAATTTTCGCTCGAGACGTCGCCGGATCGGAAATCCTGAGGTGGCCGGCGCCAGCCTGCTCGTCCTCATCGACGACATAGCGGTACTGACCAAGGTGGCCGCCAAGAAGACGGCCGGCGTGCTGGGCGACGATCTGGCGCTCAATGCCCAGCAGGTTTCCGGCGTCGCCGCCGAACGCGAATTGCCGGTGCTCTGAGCGGTCTGCGTCGGTTCGCTGAAAAAACAAGCTGATCCTCGTGCCGGCCGCGCTGGCGATCAGCGCCTTCATCCCGCGGGCGGTGACGCCCTTGCTCATGATCGGCGGCATTTATCCTTGAAACCTCGGTTGACCGCGTATCCAGCCTTGACCAGCCGCCTGAATACAGGCCTTTGCGCCTTCGAGGCGATTCACCCCTTGGGTGACAGCGCTACGCGGCGGCTGGCACGCCCGGTCGGGCGTCCGGCTTTGTCGCTTCTCCTTGTCGGCATGACATCAGCCGCGTCCAACTGAGGTTCAAGGTTCAAGGTTAAATCGGCACCACGTTCAAGCCACCGTTGCCGAAGCTTTCCGGATTGGCGCCAGCAACAAAAAGGCTGAAATCGTTGTGGGCGAAATTGCCGATAAGCTTGGCCTGCCTGGCCAGCAGCAGGCCGACGTTGCCTTGCGGTTCCAGCGTATTGCCATTGAAGGCGCAGTTGAATCCCGGATAGTGATCTTCCTCGCTGTCGATGCGATTGTTGGTGACTTGCAGGTTGTGCCAGACGGGCAGGGTGCCCTGGGCAGTATCGATCACCTTGGCCAGCGCCTTGCCGCTCATCCGTACGCCCTGGAGTGCGTTTCGTTCAAGGACCAGGCTGCCGCTGTCATCGAAGGTCACGGCCCCCGCTTTGAGGGCGGCACTCAGGCGTTGCAGCTGGTCGGTGTTGATATCGGGAAATTTGTCGGACTCGCCGAACAGCGTGATGCGGCCGCGCAGGCGGTTGTTGATCAGGCTGGCATCGTCGGTGTCGTCCAGTGCCAGCGCAAAGGCCGGGGTGGCGGCGCGCAGGGCGTCGGCGAATTGATCGAGCGCCTTGCTCAGAGCGGCGGCTGTCGAATTCCGGCCGACCACGATGCGCAGGTTGTTGAGGCTGGCCTGTTCGCGGCTACTGAGGTTCACGAGGTCGTTGCTGCGCAGAAGCGTCGTGATCTCGGCTGACATTTTCTTGCGGTCTGCCGGGCTCAGGGCGGCGATGCCTTCGGCCGCCTCATTCAGGCTGCCATCAAGCGTGGCGGTCGCGCCGAAGGCATTCCTGTGCGCAGCCAGGCTGGGAGCGCGCTGGGCAATGAAATCGATTTTCTCGTTGTTGTCCTCGGTGGCAATGGCGAAAACGGTGCAGTCTTCGATCAGCAAACGCGAGCTGCCGGCGATTTGCAGCAGGCTGCTGCCGGTGGCTGTTCGGCCAAAGAATTCGACATGGCTGAAATCGAGGTGTTGGCATTTCAGGAAGCTGAAACTGCTTGCTTCGCCGGTATTCGCCAGCGTGAAGTCCTTCAGGCTCAACGAGCCGAAAGTGTCGAACTTGAATACTTCCTGTTTGAGGATCAAACGGCTGGCCGGGCCGGCGCCGTGGATGCTGATGCGGTGACGCGGCGTTCCGGTCAGGCTCAGGCCGTCGGCCATACTGTGGTTACCGGGCAGCAGGCAGATGCAGATATCACGGCGACCTTCGGCGATCAGCGCGCGCAGGGCGACATCAAGCATCTCGTACTCGCCGGTCAGGCCGACCGTGACGCAACAGCCGCCGTCACCCAGAGGGCGCTTGCACAGCGTGTCGATGGCGTCCTGCACGGTGTAGGCCTCGGCCGCCACCAGGTCGGGGCAAGCGGAGGGGTCGTAGGCGACGCCGCTGGCCAGCGCCAGCTGGGCGCTGAAATGCACCGGCAGATAACGGCCGGGAACGGGTAGCACCTGGCCCGGGATCAGCAACTCGGCGCTGGCATGCTGGACTGGTTTGCCGGGGTCGGAGGCGACCGACCAGACAATCGAGGCAATGCCATCGGGGCCGGTTTCAACAATTTGGGTCGTGGTGCCGTTGGGCAAGAGACCCGCATCGACGGTGAAAAGAACCCTCGCTTTGGCCACCGGAAACTGGCCGTTGGCGACGCCGACCTGCAGCGGGCTGGGCAACTCGACATGGGCCGGCGTGTTGGCCGGGTTGGTCTTGATGCTCTGACCGTCGCCGCCGACGTAATGGAGCTGGGTCAGCTCGGTCAGGCTGGGGAAAAGCGGGCGGCAGTCCGCTTTCAGGATCCAGGCACCGGCCTTGAATTCGAGCAGGGCGAGGCGGGCGAAAGCGCGCAAAACACCCGCTGGCGAGAGAAAGGCCGGTTTGCTGTTTTCCTGCGGCCACTCGATGGCCGCCGTCGCGGTACGGGCCGGAATCAGCCAGTAGTCGCCGATCCGGTAGCTGCCCGGGGCGAACTTCAGTTCGATGCCGTCCTGCGCCAGTTCCTCCCAGCCAGTGGCCGAGGCGATGGCGGCCGGCCTGATCTCGGCCACGCCGTCCCAGCGCCGGACGCGCGGATTGCGCGGGAACAGCGCCGGGTCGAGCGCATGGCCGATCAGCTTGGTCAGGTCGACGGTGACGACATTGCCTTCGGTGCGGATGACCGGCACGAGCGGGCCGGGCTGGCCGAGCAGTTCGTGCGTGTCGTCGTAAAACTCGACCCAGCAGCCGGCGGTGATGGCCAGCACGTCGTCGCGGCCGATGCTGGCGACCTCGAACTCGTTGGCAATCGGGTCGTTGAGCCAGCGGACGACCCGGCTGGCCAGGCTGCCGTTGTCGCGCGACCACTTGTAGCGGGCCTTGCCGGCAACGCTGCCGTCGTCGTGGATTTCGACCCGGTAGAGATGGTTTTCGAGCAGCCGGTAGCCGGCTTCGGGCGGCAACTGGCAGGGCGTCTTGGGCGGGATGCTGGCTTCGGCCCGGGCGGCGAGGCGGCCGTCGGGTGCTGCGGTCAACGTGTTCCAGGCGGCAATATTCGACGAAAGGCAGGTGAGCGGTGCATCGAGTTCGCCGGCGCGCAGCAGCTTGACCTGCCAGACGGTCTTTTCGCGGGTGCAGGTGTCGGGTCCGCCGAGTGCCACTTCGCGCATGCTGGTGTCGTCCACCGGCAGATTGAGCGGGCTCAGGTGACGCTGCCAGGCTTCGAGATAGGCGAGGTAGGTGCCGTCAGGCGGCGCCACCGCGTTGCCGGCGTTGAAGACGACGACGCCGGTGATGCTCGCTGCCGTGACGCCAATCGGTGGCAGCGGCAACAGCGAAGCACCGGCCGGCAGCACCGGCGAGGCGGTGTCGGGCAGGTCGGGCTGGTTGGCGACAGTGGTAGAGGCAGGGTTTTCGCAAAGCAGGCCATCGACGTAAAGTCGACCGGCTGAAATGGTCAAATCCGTGCCGGCCGGCGTCAGGCCGAAACCGGGGTTGTCGATGGGCACGGCAACCGGTCCCAGGCTGTCGCGCGTCTCGATCTCGATGCGATGGTTGAGGATGTCCTGCTGCTCGTTGAAATCGGCGTCGAGCTGTACGCGGCCCTGCTGCATCCGCACGCTGCGGTAGCGTCTGGCCTTGTCGAAGGTGGCGCGGCTGAGGTCGGCTTTCATGGGGTCTCTCCCGGTTTTTGTCTAGGGATGCTGAATAGGGCTAATTGACGAAAATCGCGGCCGCTTCGAGGCCGAAACGCAGGTATTCATCGAGCGCCAACGCCAGATTGGCTTCGCGCTGCGGCTGCTGGAGCAGGTTCCAGACGCCCATCTCGGCACCGTTGTCGGCGCCGGTGCGGATTTCCGGGGCGGTGCTTCGCGTCAGCTGGCCATAGGCCGGCGTGTCGAAGCGGGTGCTGGTGAAGGCTGGCGTCACCCGCATCGCTTCGCGGGCGGCCTCGGCGGCGGGCAGGTCGGTCATGACCAGATCGGGCTGGCAGCGATGGCGGCGCGGCGTCACGGATTTCGGCGGCAGATAGCTGTAGCGGACGCAGCCTTCCTGGCGGCGGGCAATCGTGACCAGCCCGTCGAACAGGCTGTTGCTGGCCTCCAGCCGGCCGGCCGCTGTCGTGCCGAGCAGGGTGCTGGCGATGACGCTCAGCGGGCTATCGTCGACATCGAGCGCGAGGTTGCCGGCTTCGCCATCGATCAGGCTATCGCGCAGTACGACAGCGGCGAGTGGCCGGTTGCTGCGCAGCGGGCCGCTCAGGCAGCGGTACAGGCTCAGCGTGAGGTCGGTGCCGGTGCCTGAGTGTGCGATGCCGCCCTTGCCGGGGACCACGCTGCAATGGCGCAGCGTGACGGCATTCAACTGGCCTTGCAGGCGCAGGGCGCCGTCGAGCAGCAGGCCGCCGAGGCTGAGCCGCGTACTGGTATTGCCTTTGAGCGAAAAATCGCCGACCAGCACCGGGCGCCGGCCGGGCGCGGCCTGGATGGCGAGGTGGCTGTCGGGCAGGTTGAGCGTCGGCGTCAGCGCTTCGCTGGCGTCGGTGTTGAGGACGACCAATGTGCGTTTTCCGGCAATAACCCGGTTGACCGCATCGGCCGGGTTGGCCGGGGCGTTGAAAGCCGAGGCCAGCGTCGGCGTGGCGGTGCTGGGGATGTGGATGACGACCTCGAAGTCGGCCGGGTCGGACAGGATGGCCAGCGGATCGTTGTCGCCGGGGCCGGGACGCCGGTCGTAGGGGCCGGCACCGATGTCGCCGGGGAAACCGTAGGCGTAGGCGACCTCGACGCGGCTGGCCGTGACGCCTTCAGGCAAGGCCAGGCGGCCGCGCCCCGGGTCGATGCCGACCAGCACGCCACCGGCGGGCGGGAAAGTCATGTCCGGTCGGCCGGCCTTGCGGGTGGTAACGACGAGCGTGGCCGGCGGATGGCGCCAGTCTTCCGGCACGACCGTCGGAATCGGGCTGAGGTCGGCAATCACCAGGTGTTCAACCGGTACTTCGTTGTCGTTGATCCAGACGCGCAGCACCGGGCCGCCGCCGGCGTCGGCGAAATAGCGGTCGTCCGGGTCTTCGCCGTCGGTCAGGGCTTGCCGGCGGGCTTCGAGTTCGGCGTGGAGGTCGCGCCAGTGCAGGGCTTCCGGGACGTTGATCGGTTCGGCCAGATGGCTGATGTCGGTCTCGGTGCGCGGCCGGTTGAACAGCGGCTGGTCAAGCCCCAGCGGGTCGAAGGTGTAGAAGCCGGGCCGCGTCGTCGCCGGGCGGGCTGTGGCGCGCTGCACCGGGTAGGCCTGCAGGCGCCACAGGAAAAGGCCGACGTTCGGCAGGTTGTAGCGACCGGCCGGCAGGGCGCGGATGTCGGCGGTGTGGGCTTCGGTGCCGAAGGGGCCGTCGATGCGGGCTAGCGGCCGGGGCTGGCGCAGGTCCGGCGTGCGCAGGGAATGCGGGCGCAGGTGATTGAGGTATTGCGTGGTCGACAACCGTTCGAAGAACTCGACGGCGCGGGCGCGCCAGCCGGTGGTGTCGAAGGCCAGTTCTTCGAGAACCAGCGCCGTGCCCTTGCGCCGGCGCAGGCGCAGGGTGTTGGCGACCAGCGCGCGCGGGCCGAAGGCGGCGGTGCCGCTGACCGGGTAAAGGGCGCGTACGCCGAGCAGGTCGCCGATGTAGGGGACGACCCAGTCTTCGCAGGTTTCGATGAAGGCGTTGTTGTAGAGCCGTTCGATATCGGCTTCGACCAGCGCGCCCTGGCGGGCGATGACGCCGAGCAGGGCGCGCAGCGGGCCATCCAGTTCGGCATCGCGCTCGCGGTAGAAGGCGGGCAGCAGAGCAAGCAGGGTATCGGCGGCTAGCTTCATGACGTGCGCTCCGTGAGGGTGACGGCCGCCGGGTCGATCAGCAGCAGGTCGGCCGGCTGCAGGCTGTTGCCCTGCCAGCGGGCGCTGCGGGCCGGGATGCTGCCATCGGGGCCGTTCGAGGTGAGGACGCTGAGGCCCGATTCGACCTGAATCAGTCGGTCGAGATCGGCACCGATGACGCCGGCGACGCCTTGCAGCGCGGCCAGTACCTCGCTGCCGGTGACCGGCTGACCGAAGGCGCGGGCAGCGAAACCGAAGGCGCTTTCGAGGGCCTTGCCGGCGGCAGCCAGGACTTTCTCGGCTTCGTATTCCGGCGCGATCCACAGCCCGGCAGTCAGGCCGAAGCGCAGGTCGTGGCAGGGGCTGACGCGCAGCGGCTGGTGCGGCGGCCGGGCGCCGTCGATGGCGGCGAGCAGGTTGCGGTAGAGCGCGCCGTTCGGGTCGAGCGGCGCGCCGTCGGTGCCGGCCACGGTCAGATGGACCATGCGCTGCTCGCCGTCCCACAGCCAGACGGCCTGGGCCTTGCCGATGCCGGTGAAGGCGGCGGCGAAATCTTCGAAGTCGCGCAGCGAGACGATGCGGTCCAGCGTGCGGACGCGCAGCGGGGCGTTGCGCCGGGCCTCGTCGCCGGCTTCGGCATCGGTGCCGCCGCTGGCTGCGACCGGGTTGGTGACAGCCTTGAGACCGGGCGGCCGGGTGAGCAGCATGCTGATCTGCTCGGCCTTGACGTTGCCGGCCGTGCCGAGGCCGACGCGGTAGCGCGCTTCGACATTGCCGCTGCCGGTCGGTAGCCGGGTGCCGTGCGTGCCGTCGCCGAACTGCACGGTGGCGCCGCCGTTTTCATCGAGTTTGACGGTGTAGGTGCGCTCGTTCGGGCCGGGGGCGGTGAAGCGCGGCGCTTCCTGCCAGAGCAGGCCGTCGACGCGAATTTCGAGGGTGCTCGCCGTGCCGCTCGGCGTGGCGGCGGTGATGTAGGTCAGCGGCCCCTGGCGCAGGGCGAAACGTTGCAGGCGGCGGCTGCCGTCGCCGCTGCCCAGGGGCTCGGGCTGGAGGCGCATCTGCTTGCTGTCGCCGGCGCTGGCCGGGGCGAGGTTGGCGTTGATGCGGACGGTGGACGGCAGGTAGGCGTTGCTCAGGTCGCTGTCGAGTAGCAGCTGGGTGCGACCGTTGCTGCTGTCGTTGTGCTGGATGCGGACAATTTCGGCGGCCGGGGCGAGTGCTACGGTCAACCGGAAAAAAGCCTCAAAATCCAAATCGGCCGTCTTGCGGTCGCGGGCGATGCGAATCGAGGCCAGTGCCTCGCCTTTCTTGAGCCGGCTCAGGGCCTTGGCGTTGGCCGGAACGTCGGCCAGCACGAGGCCGGAAACGGCCAGCCAGCGGCCTGCCGGCAGATCCGGCTCGTAGCCGGCAAGGTCGATCAGGTGGCCCTGCAGGAAACCGGAGAGCGGCCGGCTGGCCCAGTCGAGCGGCTCGGACTGGCCGAAAGCCGTGGTGCTGCGGACGTGATCGTTGAAAGTGTCGCGCAGATTTTCACCGCTCAGCGTCAGCCGGGTGGCGGTGGCCGAGACGGTGAAGTTAGCCCGGGCGTCGTCCTCGGTGCTGACGATGCGATAGACCTCTTCGTAATTCGGGATGGACATGACCGCCCAGCCGTCGGCCAGCCATTTCGGGTAGCTGGCGTCGAGGTGAACGGTATGGATGTCGCGCGGGTAGAGGCGGGTGGCGGGGATGACGGCTCTGGCGACGCCGGGGCCGGACCATTCCAGTTTGCAGGCGGCGGCTCCGCCATTCTCGTAATACTCGAGCCGGATGTCGTGCTTGTGATCGGCTTGCAGACGGGCCGACCCGCTGCGTTCGATGAAGCCCTGGTCGATCCAGAAATCGATGATGCGTTCTCCGTCTATCCACAGTCGCAGGCCGTCGTCGGCCGTCACGAAGAAGTTGAACTGGCCGCTGCTCGGCGCCTGCACCCAGCCTGACCAGCGTACCGAGAATTGGTCGGCCGGGACGGCTGGATCGGGGCTGCCGGTGCTCCAGTCGAAATTCACGGTGGCATCGGTACGGCTCAGGATCGGTTCGCGGAAGCCCTTGCCCCGGTAGTATTGACCAAGGAGCCCTGTACCGCTGGCGCTGCCGGCCGGTGGATCGGAAATATCGGCCAGCGTGAAGCCCGGCCATTCCGGATGCTGGCTGATCGGCGGCTTGGCGTCGTCGGCCATGCCGAGGTAAGTGGCGCGCAGGTTGGCCGGCATGGCCCGCCAATCGGGGGCATTGTGGCCGAACAGGTGGGCGCGGGCGCGCAGGGCGTAACAGCGTGGATTGGTCCGGGCCGGATGGACGCCGCGCCAGGGTTGGCCGAGGCCGCGATCGAGCGTGACGACCGTGTAGCCGATGTCCTTTGGGTCGCTCGGGTCGGCTGGCAGCACTTCGCGCAGGCGGGCGACGCGGCGGAAATCCCAGTTTTCGTTGCCGGGATCCTTGGCGCGTTCGTCGCCGATGATGAGCAGCGCATCGCCGGCCTGCAGGCGGGTCGCCGTGCCGGCCAGATAAATGGTGCGCAGGCCCAGGCGCGGCGGCACGGCTTCGGCGGCCAGCACCGGCAGCGCGTTCCAGCGGACCTTGGCGTCGATCGCTTCGAGCGTCTCGAAGGTCTGGGCCGTTTCGTCCTGACCGGGCACGCTCTGGGCGCGGGCGCCGATGGCTATGCGGGTTTCGAGCGGGGCGCCGGGCGCGGTTTCGAGCGTGAAGGCGAGCCAGGTCGAGGCCGCGGCGCCGGGGCGCAGCTCGTAGCCGATGGCGCGGGCCAGTTCGAGCACTGAGCGACGTTCGGTGGCAGTACGCAGGTAGTTCTCGTTGCCGATCCGTTCCTGGTAGAAGCTCAGGACATCGAGCACGGCGGCCCAGCTGTCGAGCAGGGCGATGGCCGGGTCGTCGTCGGCGCGGGTGGTCAGGGCTTCGAGAGCAGGCTCGGCGGCGAGGTCGGCCAGCATGCTTTGCCGGAAACGGCCATGGGTGCCGACGCGCAGCGCCAGCGCCGGCTGGCTGGGGGGCTGGATGGCGTCGACCGGGGTCAGCGGCGTGACGCCGGCGCAGCAGCCGCAGTTGTCGGAAGTGCTCATGATCCGCCCTCCACGATGAAGCTGATCTGGCCGTTTTCAGGGAAATTGAGGTCGCCGTCGACACGCAGGACTTCGAGCTGCGAGGCGGTGATGACGCCAGCCGCCCGTTCCCCCTTGGGTTTGCGGCCCCAGCGCTGGAATTTGATGATATCGACCGAGGCGACGCCGGCTACGGCCATCGCAGCAGCGACGACGGCCGACAAATAGAGCGGTGTGCCGAAGGTGAAACCGTCCGGATGGAAGAAGCCGGGCCGGCCGTGACGGTCGACGCCGGCGGTGAACACGGAAATCAGGGCGGATTTGACATCGGCCGCGAAGTAGCCGCTGGTCACACAGACTTGTAGCTGGATTTCGAGCGGGACGTGCACCGGGTCGGCGAATTCGAAGTCGTAGCCGGCCAGCCGGAAGCGTTCGAGGAAGGCGCGCAGGGTCGCCTTGAAGGCAGCGTCAACCGGCTTGCCGGCGCGGCGGTCGAGCATCAGGAAAACGGTGTACCAGCTACCGGTCCAGCGCAGGCGGGCTGCCGCGCGCTGCACGTCGGGGTGGCGCTCGGCGGCGCGGGCGTAGTCGTCGGTGGTGACGGCGCGTTCCTGCGTGCGGAAGGCTTCCGGGGCGTTGAGGCGGATGGCGTCGAGCGTTTCCGGATCGGCGCCGCCTTGGGCTGGCAACGGATTGCGCAGGGACTGGACGCCCAGCATCAGGCTGGCATCGTCGCTGATCAGGGCGCTGATCGCCTCGGCGCCGACGTTGCCTTGCGGTCCGCCGCCCAGCCGGTAACGGGCGAGCAGGCGCTGGCCGGTGATCGGTGCGGCGCCGAACTGGTTGTCGCCGAAACGCAGCCAGGCGCTGTCATCGTTCTCGGTTTCGACGACGAATTCGCGGGCGAAACGTTCGCTGCCGAGCAGGTCGCGTTGCGGTGTCCACGGCGTTTCGGCCGGGTCGGGCTGGTCGCCGAACAGGCTGGAATCGTCGGCCAGCAGCATCATGTCGGCCGGGCGGGCCCGGCGTGGCTCCTGCGTCAGCACGCGACTGGCCGAGAGCGGCTGCTGGGTGTCGGTCGCCACGTCGTGATCGTAGGGCTCGGCGAAAGCCAGGCCGGATTCCTTGAGGCGCGGCCGGTAGGGCAGACGTAGGGCAACTGTGCCGCCATCGCCCACCTCCGGCGGCTCCAGCGTCTGCCAGGGCCGGGTCAGGCCGTGGTCGGCCAGCACGACATTGCCGCGGGCGACGGCGATGGCCTGCTTGACCAGCGCGCCGCCGATTTCGAATTCGTGGCTGACACAGAGCGGGAAGGGCAACGCATCTTCGTCGTGCCAGTTGATGAGCAGCAGGTCAGTGTCAGTCAGGTCGTCGTGGCCGGGGCTGACGGCGGTCAGGCGCACCGGGTGGCGGTGGCTGGCGTCGAGGTCGGCCGGCTTGCCGGTGGTCGGGCTGAGGACTTCTTCGAGGATCAGCACGTCGCCGGCCGCCAGCGCCAGGGCCGGCGTGTTGACCAGTGCCGCGGCCGTCGTGCCGCGCGGCAGGCAGTAGGCCGGGTCGGCAAAGTCGTGGATGGCGATTTCGCTGTGGGCGGCGTGCAGCACCTGGTCGTGCAGGGTCTCGAAGACTTCGATACCGGGCAGCGGCAACTGGTCGAGCAGGTCGGTGCGGCGCACCGGGTCGCCGGCGCCGGCCGCCGCCAGCAGCGCACTGCCGGCCGGGATGGTTTTTGCCTCGGCTGCAGCGTCGACCGCAGCGGTCACGAAAACCCGGGCGTTGCAGCCGTCGTGCAGCGGGTAATCGAGTAGCCGGGCGTGGCGGCGCAGCGAGGTGCGGCGGCGGGCGGTGCCAAGGTAGGCCTCGGTGGCCGCGGCATCCTGCGTATAGGAAAGATGGTCGCCGACATAGGCCAGGGTTTCGATCAGGGCGACCGTGAAGTCGGCCGGGCTGCGTTCGGCAAAACCGGGCACCAGTTGCGACATGCGGTCGAGCATGAGGCGGCGGAAGCTGTCGTAATCCTTGGCCAGATAGTCGAGGCGCGGCTCGGGCGTCGTCTCGGGTGGGCAATCGTGCAGGTCGGCGCAGTCGAACTCGGAGGGGCAGCCGGCCTTGAAGTTGATGCGGAGGGTGGACAGGCAGATGTCGAAACCGGGGGCCGGGGCTTCGGCGTCGGCCGGGTCGATCAGGCTCAGCGTGTACCACGAGAAATCGCCGGCCTTGTCCACCTTGATCCGGATTTCGCGGCCGTTGATGACCGGTTCGTCAGCCAGCTTGATGCCGGTGACGCGGACGCCGCCGTCGATCCGCACATTGGCGCGGGCTATGCCGCTGACCTGATGAACGCAGACGATGCGCAGGCTGCGCTGGTCGAGCGTGGCGATCTCGACGAAATCGATGCCGTTCTTGCCGACCGGATCCTGGTCACGCAACAGTTGCAGGCGGCGCGGGTTGTCGCTGCGGAACTGGCGGTTCATCCTTGATACCTCAGTTGGACGCGGCTGATGGTGCGTCTGGGCGGGATGGTCGGCACGAAGCGACGACGCGGCAGGCTCATGCCTGCAAGGAGGAGCGACAAAGCCGGGCGCCCGACCGGATGTGCCAGCAGCCGTGTAGCGCAGTCACCCCACGGATGAACGGATTCGAAGGCACAAAGCCAGCGTTCATGCGGCTGTGCAGAGTGGGAGAAGCGGTCAACTGAGGTTTCAAGGATCATGGCGCCCCCCGGGTAAAGCGGGTCAGCCGGCGTTCCTGGCCGCGGCGGACGATGTACTGGACGTCGACGGCGAGCGTGCCTTCGTCGTGCTCGACATTGACGCCTTCGACCACGATGCGGTCGCCCAGCCATTGCTGCAGGGCGCTGTGCACCGTCATCTGGACGGCAGCGGCCAGCGTGTCGCTGTTCGGGGCGAAGACCAGTTGGAGCAGGCCGCAACCGAAATCGGGACGATTGACGCGTTCGCCCGGGATGGTGAACAACACCTGTTCGATCATGTCGCGCAGGTGGGCGTCATTGTCCGCCTCGCCGCTACGGCCGCGCTGGTCGGGCTGGAAGGGGAAATGGAGGTTCATTTCAGGTTCCCATCACGCGAGTTTGCGTCACGGCGACTGTCATCGGCGTGCCGGTCGGGGCGCAGATCGACGGTGAGGCCTGGAGCAGCGCCGGCTGGCCGCCGATCAGTACCCGCGTCGCGCCCATCAGCCACTGGCCGGTGACGCAGGGGCCGTTGCCGGCCGGCGGCGGTGGCATCGCGCAGCCGGCAATGACATAAGGAGCGCCGAGCGTCGTCGCCGGCTGGCCGGAGAGCAGCACGCGCGGGTTGGGCGCCGTCGGCGTCGCCTGGCCGCCGTGGGCACAGAGGACGGTGGCACCGAGGTGAAGGAGGAATCCGGGCATGGTCGTCGCGTTCCTTTCTCTCAAATGACCGTCAGGGCGCCGTTGTTGATGTTCACCGTCGGGCCGGTGAGCATGATGGTGGCGCCCTGGCCGTTGGAAATGGTGATGCCGATCTCGCTGATCGAAATCATCGCCCCGGTCATCGTCTTGAGCAGGATGCCGCCGGTCGGGCCGGGCAGGTCTGAGATCATCAGCGTATTCTGGTTGCCGGTCTGCAAGACGATGCTGGGCGAAACCGGCAGGCCGGCCAGGGCCAGGGCCGGCACTTCGGCCGCCGAACCCCAGAAGCCGCCGACCCAGATCGGGTAATCGGCATCGCCCTGTTCAAATTCGACCCAGACGCCGGCGCCGACCTGAGGCTGGACGAAGACGCCGCTCTGGATGCCGGCAAACGGGACGCAGGGCATGGCCCACGAGGACAGCATCGGGCCGAGCACATCGGGTACCTGGACCTGGATGCGGCCCATCTGCATGGGGTCGATGTTGTTGAGGACGACCCCGCGGAACTTGCCGTAATGGCGGGGTTTTTCACTCATGCCGGCACCAGTGGAAGGGTTGAGATCAGGCCGTTGCGGGCCAGCGAGAAGCTTTGCTTGAACTCGCCGGCCTTGAGCTTGCTGCTGACTTTCTTGACGTAATAGAGGCCATCGAAGGACAGGCCGGCGCCGCGCACGCCGACCAGTTGGCGGGCCCTGAGCACATGGCCGTAGCGCAGCACGTCAAGGCTGCCGTCGCCGGTCACCGCATCGGCCGACGAGCCAGCCGCCGCGGCCAGTCCCTTGCCGAGGGCGGCGATGGGCGACAGCTTGGCGGTTTCCTTCATCAGCTTGATGCTCTTGGGCAGCGGTGGAATCAGGCCGAGCGGCGGGTTGGCCAGGCTGACGTCGGGGACGGGCAGCGGGATCGGGAACTTGGTGATCGGGTTCTGGATGAAGACGATGGGAATTTCGGCCCCGGACTGGTTGACCGCGAAGGACAGCGCTTCGACGTTGCTGTGCACGTCCATGCCCAGATTGAGCGCCGGCTGGACCGGACCGAGGCGAATTTCCGGACCCCAGTAGGCGACATTGGCGCCGGGTAGCGGGCCGGGCTCGATGTAGAAGACGTGGCCGGCCTCTTTGGCCAGCTGGCGGACGTAGGCCAGATCGGTGCCTTCATGGGTCGGAATGCGCTCGACCGGGATCGGGATGTCCTCGAACAGCGACGGGATGATGATCGGCAGCATGCCGTACAGGCCGTAGCGGGCGACGATCAGGGCGACGCGGGCGGCCGGCGGCATGGCCGGATAGGGCAGGCCGCTCATGTCCTGCTTGTCCATCGCCACGGTCAGGTCTTCGCCGGTGATGGTCAGGCGGCTTTGGCCGGGTTCGTTGCCGCCGGTGATTTCCTGGCGGGTGATCAGGCCGTCCATGAGCACGGTCGGCAGGCTGTTCATGGTGGCGACGAGAATGACACGCAGCCACGGCACCTGGCCGCCGGCGACGAGCAGCAGGGTGTGCAGCGGCGAGCGGTTGTCGACGACGAAACTGAGCTGGAAGCCGCTCGGGCTGTCGGCTGACGAAGTGACTTCGACGCTTTCCAGCGCGTCCATCAGCGGCTTCGGCGCCGGGATGGGGAGGCCCGGACCGACCAGCAGCGTCAGGTGAATGCCCTTAAGCACCGCTCCCTCCGAGGCCGGCCGGCAGGGTCAGGCGCAGCGTGTCGCCGGGCCGTTCGAGTTCGGACGGCACCTGGGCGCCGTTGCCGTCGGCAATCCGCCAGAACTGGATCGGGTCGCCGAGATTGGTGGCGGCCAGCCGGTCGAGACGGTCGCCGCCCTCGACCTGGACTTCGCCGACGGTGACCAGCGTGGCCGGGTCGGGGATGAAGCGGCGGCGCAGATAGACGATCTTTTCGCCGTCAGGGCCGGCCAGTTCAGCCGTGGCGACGCCGTGGTAGCGGCTGTTGGGCGGGAAGCGTTCGAGGCTCATGGCAGTCCACTCAATCCCAGCGAGGCCAGGCTGCCGAGGCCGGCATCGGCCGCCAGGCGTTCCTTGCGCTGCTGATAAACCATATAAAGATGGCCGCCCTTGTCGTTGAAACCGAGATCGCCGACATGGAGGACCTTGAGACTCAGCGAGACCTTGGCGCGGATGGGGTTCAGCGCGCTGTCGAAAGCTTCTTCGGTGATCGAAAAATCGGTGATGCGCACCGGCACGACGCGCTCCTTGCTCCACACGAAGAGGGTCAGCGGCGCCACGGTCGGGGCGATTTCCAGCGTGCCGAGGCTGAGCAGCGTGTTGTTCTGGATCAGCGTGTCGCTGTCCGGATAGACGATGGTTTCCAGCGCCGCCAGTTGCGGATGGATGCCCGATGAAACGGTCTTCGGATGCTGGTCGGGAAATTCGAGCTGATCGGTGGCGTCGATTTCGGCTTCGAGCTTGAAAGTCTCGGTCGGCGGCCCTTTCAGGCGCAGCGGCTCGGAAAACGGGCCGCTCGACTCGGTGGCCTGCGGTTGCAGCGTCCGGGTCAGCGTTTCCGGGTTGTACTGCAGCGAAATGACGCGCTGCACGGCACCGCTGGCCGGATCGATCAGGATCAGGCCGCCGCGCAGCAGCTTGGCGGAAAGTGGGCCGCTCATTTGTTGAACCTCACGCGTACGTCGTAATCCGCTTCGTCGAGCGAGCGGGTGTTGCGGATGGCGCCGTAGGGTGGCTGCCAGAGCATGTTGACGATCAGGTCGTCGCGGTCGAAGAAAGTCCCGAGATCCTCGTCGAAAATCTGGACATGGATCGGTCCCTTGATCGGCATCAGGCTGGGCAGCGGCAGGGCGAAGCTGCCGGACTGGCCGTCGTTGAGGCTCTTGACGGGGGTTTTGACCTGCTTGTTGCCACTCTTGAGCAGGGCGTAAACCTCATCGGCACCGGTCCAGTCCTCGGTCTTCCTGACGTTTACATTGATTACCGCCTGGCGGCTGGCCAGGGCTTGCTCGATGGCCCGTTTTTCCAGGGTCTTGGCGTTCTTGTCGACATCAGTCGCGGTTTTCAGCGTGGTGTTGACGGTGTCGAGGGCGAGCAGCATTTCGCCGGTACTGCGTTCCACGGCCGGCTTGTTGCTGGTTTCGGTGGCGCTGGTCGGCAGCGGCAGGTCGATGGTATCGAGGGGTCTTCTGCTTCTCGGGTCGCGCACCGTCTTGCCGGCATTCCACTTCTTCGCCGCGTCAGCGAAGGCGCTGCTTGGCAGGCCCGGCGAAATCAGGCGGATGGCCGGTGGGGCCAGCGTGGCGGTGCCGGCGGCATCGCATTTCCAGCCCCATTCGACCGAACCGAGATAGGTATTGGCCAGCGGGCCGGAAAGCGCCAGCGCCGAGACCTCGAAGGTCTGCACCCATTCCTGCCGGGCGAATTCGATGGAGCGGCTGGGGGAGTCGGCCAGTGTGGCTTTCTTGACATCGAAGCTGCCGTCCGCCTTCTTTTTCCGGTGGCCGTGTTCGCCAAAGCTGTCCTTGCCGTAACCGGCGCCGGCACCGACCGTTTCCGGGGCGGGCACGGCGTCCGTCAGCTTGGTGGGAATGGCGCCGGGCTTGGCGTCGGTGGCGTAGAGCGGGTTGGTGTTGGGCGTGCGCCGGGTGCCGGTGTCGGTCTGGTCGATCACCCGGCCCGGGTCGCTTTCGGTTCTGCCGAGCGCCAGCGTGCCCTTGTGCGGCGTCGGGAAACTGGTCGCGTTGATCGCGCCGCCGGCCCGGGTGTTGCGTAGCGTGCGCACCGTTTGCACGGTGCCGATGAGGTCGGCTTCGACCAGGTCGTTGGGCGTGAAGTGCAGGCGGATGCTGGCGCCGATGGTCTTGCCGACCGTGCCGCCTCGCCTCGGCGGTACGTTGGTCGCCGTATAGCGGTCGGTATCGAACTCGCCGCCATTGGTTTTGACGGCACAGGCCAGGCCGGGCTGGAAGCGGGACAGCGCCGGACCGGGGCGGCCGGCCAGATAGGCCAGGGCGGCGGAATCGGCCTGCCATTCGGCGGCGGGCGGCAGCGTTTTTGGCCTGTTTTTCCGGTTGACCGTCGGAGTCGCACCCTGTTGCACGACGTGCGCCAGTTCATGAACGAGCAGCCGACGACCGCCGACGGTGTCCGGGCGGAAGCGGTCGGCGGCAAAGGCAATGTCGCTGCCCATGGCGAAGGCGTCGGCGGCGAGTTCATCGGCAGCGGACCGGGCCGGGCGGTCGGTGTGGATGCGGACCCTGGCAAGATCGTGGCCAAAGAACGGTTCAAATTCGTGGCGCAATTGGTTGGGCAATAGCTGGCCACTGCTGGCCAGCGCAGGAAATGGCCTGGTTTCTGCCATGGCCGGATTCTTCCCCGACTGCAGTTTCGGATTGGCCGAGGCGATGGCCGTTTTGGGGGGACGTTCAACGGCGCTGGCCGGCGCCGGGACGGGATTGGCAAGGCGGCTCATTTGCTCAACCCTCCGTTGCGGGCCTTGCTGTCCTGATTGAGAACCTCGTCAGGCAGCGTGCCCTTGGCGTCGCTGTCCATGTAATAGATGTCGTAGCCGGTCAGCGGGTTGTCGGCATCGTAGGCATCGGCAATGCCGAAATCACGCAGTTTCTCGAGCGCGGCGGTTTTCGAAATGGCGCCGAGGTCTTTGGTGGCGCTGTTCGATATGGCGTGGAAATTGGTGCCTTGCTGAAGCAGTGCCATGGCGTGCCCGGCGCGGTCCGTGCCCGTCGGTTTGACCGCCATGTAGCCGATCGGCGTGAAGCCGCTGGCCACCAGCAGGCGGACGCCGTAGGTGGCGAGCACGTCGCAGTCCACTTTCAGTTGCTTGTTCTGCGGGCCGCCGGTTTTCAGGGCGGTGATGTGGCCGCTCTTGTCGGGCGCGACGTCTTCCTTGCTGTCGCCCGGCAGGTGCCAGGTGAAGGCCTCGACAATTTGCGTGTACAGCGCTTTTGCCTTGGCGGCATCGCCGGGGTGCTGCTTGTTCACGGCCTGGCCGATTTTTTCGGTATTGGCTTCCAGCCAGGTTTTCAGGCTGCCGATGTCGCGCGCCGCCGGGGCGGCTATGGCGATGCCGGCGGCGGTGCCCAGGGCGACGATGTCGTCTACGGTGACCCGCTGTTTGTTGCCGATCGACCAGCCAAGCGTTGCGGCATCCGGATTCTGGAACTTGCCCTTGACCTCGATCTCGGCGCCCTCGACGAAATAAGGCTGTTCGGACACCTGCTGGAGCAGTGCGCCGCGTTTCTCGGCCAGCATCCATTCGGTGAAGGCGGCCCGGCAGGCCGGCAGGAAGTAGGTCACGTTGGCCAGCTTTTCCGGTAGCTCGGTATCGCCGGCATAGGCCTTGACGATGGCCTTGAGCGCCGCATTGACCTTGGCGCCGCCCAGTTGCCCGGCGTAGCCGCCCTGGTCGGCGGTCAGCCGGGAGAGCAGGTCGTGGTCGGTCATTGCCTTGGCAGTGCTTGACTGGTCCTGGGCGATGGTGGCGATCTGCGCTTCAGACACTTTCGCCGGTTGCTCGAGCACGGCCTGATAGACGAACTGCCGGATTTCGGGATCGGCGATTTTCGGCGCCAGTGCCATCGCCTCGTTGACCAGGCCGACATTGGCGAGGTCGACCGCCAGCATCTGCGCCCGCTCGTTCTTCTGCTCGACCTTGGCGCCGCTTTTGTCGAGAATCCGTCCGGCCAGCTTTTCGACTTTCTGGAAATTGCGTTTCCAGGCTTCCTTGGCTTTCGGGTCCTTGGGTTCCTGGATCAGGTCGCCCTGGCTGTCGCGGCCAAGGCCGTGGCCGTAGCCTTGCAGGGTGCGGGCGTACTCCGCATTGTTGGGGTCCAACCCCTTGGGGTCGGCTGCCGCGTGTTTTTTCAGGTCCTCGTCGATTTCTTCGTCCAGCGTTTTGTGATCGAGCCGCGGTACGCCGTCGACGGCCTGCTGCGTGACGTGGGCCAGTTCATGGGCGAGCAGGGCGCGGCCGGTCGGCGTTTCCGGCGTCCACTGGCCGGGCGCCAGGGCGATGCGGGGGCCGCAGGTGATGGCGCGGCTGCCGGCTTTGTGCACCGCCTCGGCCGTTTCACCGGCCGGGAAGATGCGAACCTGGGAAAAGTCATGGCCGAAACCTTGTTCGAACGGGGCGCGCAGGGTCGGCGAAAGGCTGTGGCCGCCCTGTTCCGGGAGCGGATTGCCGGTCGTTTGCCAGTTTGGCAGGCTGCGCTGTGGTGCGGAAAGGGTGCTGCGCAGCATGCCGTTGCTGAGTGCGTTGGTGGCACGCTGGTCGGCCAGGTCTTCGCGGCGGTGCCGTTCGGGGGCCGAGTGGCTAGGCAGGTCGGCCATTTCGGGTCGTCCCTGGCTGAATTGTTTCATGTCCGGCCACCGCCTTTCCGGCCGGGGAGCATGCCGGCCACGGCGTTTCGGGCCACGGTTTGCGGTCGCAGGTCGGGCGTGCTGACGCGCAAGGATTCGCTGTTGGCGCGGCGCGGCAGCGATGCATTGCCGGCCATGGCGCTGGCGGCGAGCTCCCGCTCCAGCGCCGCGACAAAGGCACGACGTTCGGCCGGGGTATAGCCCGGCAGGCTCAGATGTTCGATGTGGAGATGAATCTTTTTCATGCCCAGCCTCGCGTTTCGGCATCGGCCAGCGGCCGTTCGCGTTTGGATGCTTCGGCGTGGGCGGCTTGCAGCAGGTGGTTCATGCCTACAGGATGGCCGGCGTCGGCAGCGAGGAAGGCGGCGTTGAGGGCGATGTTGCGGATGCTGCCGCCGGTCATCGAGAGGCGGGAGAGTTTGTCGAGATCGAGGTCGCGGGTTGGCGTGGCGGCCGGGAAGGCGCGCTGCCACAGGGCGAGGCGCTGCTCCTGGTCGGGGAAGGGAAACTGGACGACGAAGCGCAGCCGGCGCAGGAAGGCGGTATCGAGGCTCGATTTCAGGTTGGTGGTGAGCACGGCGAGGCCGTGGTAGGCCTCCATGCGTTGCAGCAGGTAGCTGACTTCGATGTTGGCGTGGCGGTCGTGGCTGTCCTTGACCTCGGTGCGTTTGCCGAACAGGGCGTCGGCTTCGTCGAAGAGCAGGATGGCGCCGCAGTCTTCGGCGGCGTCGAAAACCTGGCGCAGGTTCTTCTCGGTTTCGCCGATGTATTTGCTGACGACGGCCGACAGGTCGATCCGGTAGAGGTCGAGGTGCAGGGTGTGGGCCAGCACCTCGGCGGCGAGCGTCTTGCCGGTGCCGCTCTCGCCGGCGAACAGCGTGGCGAGGCCGAGGCCGCGGTTGCCCTGGGCGGCAAAGCCCCATTCTTCCTGCACCTTGAAGCGCTGGCGCAGGTGGGCTGCGATCTGGCGCAGCACGCTGAGCTGGGCTTCCGGCAGCACGAGGCTGTCCCAGTCGGCCGTCGTTTCGAGGCGCTGGGCGAGATTGTCGAGTCCGCCGCGGCTTTCCTGACGGCAGCCATTCCACAGAATGCCTGGCGCCGAGGCTCTGGCTTTATCGCTGGCGGCAGGCAGGGCAAGGCTGGTTTGCAGGGTCTTGGCGATGCTCTGAACGGCCCGGCTGCCGAGGCGGAAATGGCTGGCGGCGCGGTCGAGTTCCGGTCCGGCGTGGTGGGCGCCGCCGGGGCCCAGTGTATCGATCCACAGTTGCCGGCGATCCGCTCCGGCCGGTTTGTTGACCGGGAAGCGCTGGTTTTGGGTGAGCAGCGCCGGGGCGCTCGGGCAGGCTACCAGACACAGGCCGGCGACCCGCTCGATGAGGGCGCGGGCGGCTTCGCCGGTGGCGGATGCGGGATCGCTGACGATGATGAGCAGGGCGGCGCCGAGCAGCGTCGCTTCGCGTTGCCAGAGAGTGATCAGGGCGGCGCGTTCTTCGGCAGCGAGCGGGATGTCTTCGGCCTGGATGACCAGGCAGCTCAGGCCGAGGGCGTCGGCGCAGCGCGTCGCGATGTCTTCCTGGGCGGCCGGGTCGTCGCCTTCGAGGACGATGACCGGCCACTGGCCGGGGTCGCCATCGAGCGCCGCCATCGCGGCTTGGGTCGTGGCGGCGTGGCCACCGGCCTGGCGCGGCAGGGCAAGGGCGGGGCGGAGCAGATGGGCGAGACGTGCGTCGAGTTCATTGATGCCGACAAGGAAGTGCAGCACGCGTTCGTCGATGCGCAGGCGGCCGGCGGCGAGGCCGGCATGGTTGTCGATGTCGAGCAGGCGCCAGCGGCGCAGCGGGCGTTGCGGCGTCAGCGCGCTCCAGTGCGGCGATTCGAGGGCCGCCAGGGCAAGGCCGAAGGTGACCCAGGGCCGCGTTGCATCGCCTTGGGCAAGGGCGCAGCAGCGGGCGAGATCGGCATCCATTTCGGCGCCGGCGCAGAGCAGCAGCAGGTCGCGCTCGAAACCGGAGAGGCCGAAGGCGGCGGTCAGCCAGTCGATGGCGCTTTCGGTGTGAAGCAACTGGCGGGCGTCGGCGAGGGCGGCGGCGGTTTCGGCATTTTGATTTTGGGCATTATTTCCGGTTGACCGTGGAAGTCGCTCTTTGAGCCGGGCGAACTCGGCGACCAGCAGTTGCTGATTGGCGATGGTCCAGTCGTGGGCGAGCGGGGCGTTCATGGCAGGGCGATCCGGCGGTCGAGGTAGGCGACGGGCGTCGCCGTGCGGTCGATGATAGTGCTGTCGAAGCCGTCGACGCGCAGGCGGGCCAGATGGGTGCTGCCGGCGGGCGGTGCGTCGGCGATCAGGAAGGTCAGCTGGCTCGCTTCGACGGTGATTGGCTCGGCGGCGATTTCACGCTCGCCGAGGATCAGGGCGGCGATCTGGCCGGGGCGAATGGGCGGCGCGAGGTCGAGAACCAGCGTTACGGTGTTGGCGTTGCGGACGGCGCTGACGGGCGGCAGCACGGGCTCCGGGGCGAGGGCCAGCGGCAACTGGTTGCTGCGCCGGGGATTGGTTTCGTCGAGGCGCTGCACCGACAGTTCGACGCGATAGAGGCCGACCGGCAGGTCGTCGGGGACGATGAAGCTGAGCTTGTCCGGGCCGCCGCCGGTGACGGGCACGCTGCGGCTGATCTGGAAGGCGGCCAGGCTGAAGGTGACCTGGCGGTCGACGCCATCGAGATGGTGCCCTTCGAGCGTCACTTCGCCACCGGGGACGGCGACCGGCTGGCGGCCGGCCGGAACGACGGCTTCCAGCGTCGGCAGTGGCGGAATGAGGCCGCTGAAGGCGAGGACGCCGCGGTCGCGCTGCGAGACCGGATCGGTTTCGCCGCGACTGAGCACGGGCAGCGGACTGCGCGAGGCCTTGCGCGATTCGATCAGGACGACCGAGACCTGAAAGGCGGCGGTCGGCCGATAGCGCGCCTGGATGGCCGACCACAGGCGGGACATTTCTTCGCTGCCGAGCGCGGCCGGGGTGATCTTGAGGAGTTCGATCTGTTCGGCCAGGTCGGCGCCGCGCAGGTTTTGGAATACGGTCGGCAGGATGGCGCCGTCGAGCACGGTCGGGACGAGCGACCGGCGAATGGCGTTGCGCGGCAGCACGGGCGTTTCGTGCAGCAGTTGCAGGGCGTAGCCGAGCAGCACTTCGGCCTGCAGTTCGGCCCGGCCGTAGGCGGTCAGCAGGTAGTGCAGATCGAGGGCGAGGGGCGGATTGCTGATGCGGTTGCCGGCGGCGTCGCGCGACGGCAGGGCGGCATTGCGCCAGGCGACATTGGGCGTGACCTGATGCAGAAACAGGTTGAGCTGGGGCGAATCGGCGTTGTCGAGCGAGACGGTATCCGGGGCCATGCTGGTGACCAGGACGCTGGCGCCGAGCGTGTCGCTGATCGCCTGATCGATCATCCCCGAGTCGAGGAGATCCTTGATGACGGCGGTGACGCCGGCGATGGCCAGGGCGTTGCTCATGAGCGGCCTCCGTGGCGGCGGGCCAGGTAGTCGGCCAGCGACAGCGGCGCCGGGCCGCGCGGCCGTGGTGGCTGGGCGGCGGGGGCCGGGCGGCTGGGCGGATTGACTTCGAGGCGGCCGATAGTGATATGCACTTCGGATGCGCTGTCGGGTTCCGGGGCGGGGCTTTGGCGCTCCCGGCTGGATTGCGGGCGGATCGTGCTGATCTCGGCCGGGCGCTGGTTGGCTTGGCGCGGCGTGACGACGCTGGGCGGGGTGGCGACTTCCGGCGAATTTTCGGGATGGCCCGGGTTGTCGCCGAGCAGGAGTCGGGTGACCAGGGATTCGAGGTCGGCGAGCGCCGGCCGGGGGTTTTGGTCTGGGCGGTAGGTTTCTGGTGCCGGGGCGAGTTGTCGCGCAACGGTTTTCGGTTCGGCCGCGAGCGGGCTGGCGATGTTGGCCGGTGGCGGGGCCGGCCTGTCGGGCGTTGTTTCGTGTGGCGCATTGTCGGACGACGGCTGGGCGGAAATGCGGGGCGGCTGGCTGGTGCTTGGCGTCGGGGTTTGCCGTTCGATGGGCGTCGCGGGCGCTGGATTGCTGGCGGCGATGGGCGCCGGCAGGGCGTTGTCCACTGCCTGTTCATGGCGCCGGGCGGTGTGCGCCGGCTCGAATTTCGGATGCTCGATAGCGGTCGGGGTTTCGTTGCTCGCCGCTTCCGTCATGGAAAACTCAGCCGTCGGCGCGGCATAGGGCAGCGCGGCGCGCGACTTGATTTGCGGGACGAGACCCAGGCTGCGGCTGGCGAATTGATGGAGGAAGCCGCGCATGGTCGCCTCAGCCGATCATGTTGAGGTAGGCGGCCCGGCGGGCCGGGCTGAGCGCCAGAATCTCGGCCTCCCGCCAGCCGTAGGCGCCGGCCAGCCGATGGACGGCTTCGAGCAACTGGCGGGCGCGGGTGCCGAGTTCGTCCCAGAAACAGTTGCCGATGTCGAGCACGGCGTCCCAGGCGTGGCCGCAATCGGTGCAGCGCATGCCGAGACGGATGTCGGCGGCCGGGTCGAGCGCTGCCATGTGCGCTTCGATATCGCCGATCAGCGCCGGCGAGCATTTCATTTTTGGCCCTTTTTTCCGGTTGACCGTGGGAGTGTCGCTCGCATCGCTTTCGGCTATCCGGCAACGGTCGAGCAGCCAATCGACGGCCGTTTCCGGGTCCGGCGCGGCGATGATGACGGCTTGGTCGCGACTGCTCGGCAGCCGCCATTGCTGACCGTCGAGCGCGATGCGGGCGTTGCTGTCAGGTGCCGGAAGTCCGTCGAGCAGCGCTTTTCCATCGAGGCCGAATTCCATGAGCGCGCCGCACGACGGACACGGCGCGTAGCCGTCGAGCGCGCTGCCGAAGGTGGCGTTGCGCAGGGCGAGCAGATTGACTTCGCGCCAGCCGACCGGGCGGTCGGCCAGTTCGTCGGGCGCTTCTTCCGGCATGGCCAGGGCCAGGGCCAGCAGCGCGCGGTCAATCGGATGGCGGGTCTGTCCGGCGTCCCACAGGGCGAGAACTTGAGCGGCACTTAACGGGCGCATGGCGAGGTTCCATGAAACCCATTAACCCGGCTCGACAAAGCTCGGCTCAGCCGGCTCGGCGACTTCATAGTCGCGTTCCCAGCCTTCGTTTTCGAGCTTGATGTGTTGAATCGCCACGGCGTTGGCATTGGCGTCGAGGTCCGGCAGCGCCTGGTATTCGGAGACCCAGCAGCGGAAGACCTTGTAGGCCAGCGCCAGTTGCCCGGCTTCGTTGTAGACCTCGATGATCAGATCCTTGCGGAAGTCCTTGAGCGACACTTCGCTGCCCAGACCGGAGCCGAGGTTCCAGACCTTGTTGGCCCATTGTTCGAAATTGGTATCGTGGGTGACGCCGCGTTCGAGCGTGATGGCCTCGAACTTGGTACGCCCCGGCGATTTGCGACTGCTCGACGGATCGCCGCCTTCGCGGTGCTCGACGACTTCGGTCGAGCGCTTGAGCGATGAAACCTTGCTGATCCCGGCGACATAGCGGCCATCCCATTTGACGCGGAATTTGAAATTCTTGTAGGGATCGAAGCGCTGGGCATTGACGGTGAACTGGGCCATTTTTTATCTCCTCGACATTCGTTTCAGAATCAGACCTGGATCTGCCCAGCCAGCTGCTGGATGCTGATGACCACGAATTCGGCCGGCTTGAGCGGGGCGAAGCCGACCAGGATGTTCACCACGCCGCGATTGATGTCGTCCTGCGTCGTCGTTTCGCGGTCGCACTTGACGAGGTAGGCATCGCGCGGCGAGCTGCCCTGGAAAGCGCCCTGGCGGAACAGGCCGTTCATGAAGGCGCCGATGTTGAGGCGGATCTGCGCCCACAGCGGTTCGTCGTTCGGCTCGAAAACCACCCATTGCGTGCCGCGGTAAAGCGACTCCTCGATGTAGAGCGCCAGGCGGCGCACCGGCACGTATTTGTATTCGGACGCCATCTGGTCGGCGCCGCGCAGGGTGCGGGCCCCCCAGGCAATCGCGCCATAGACCGGGAAGGTGCGCAGGCAATTGACGCCGATGGGATTGAGGCTGCCGTTTTCACCATCGGTCATCGGCACGGCCATAGCCTGCACACCGGCCAGGTTGGCGTCGGTGCCGGCCGGCGCCTTCCAGACGCCGCGGTTGCCGTCGGTGCGCGCGTAAAGGCCGGCCATCGTGCCGCCGGGTGGCGTCAGGCGCGGCTTGCCGTTCTTGAGCGGATCGGCGACGTAGGTCCAGGGGAAATAGACCGCAGCGTGATCGGATTTCGGCAGCTCGGTGCCGGAGGCGGCGGTGACCATGGTGGCGACGCTGGTGGCCGTGGGCGGCGCATCGACGATGAAGAAGGCGCGGCGCTCCTGGCAATACGAGGCGGCATCGGCCAGTACGCCGGGGTCGGTGATGCCGGGCATGACGAGGATGTTGAAGAGGTCGGCATCCTCCAGCGCATACAGCCCCTCGCGATTGGCCCGGCTGCCGATGAAGGCCGGATAGACATCGGCCGGCCCGTAGGGTGTTTCGGTGCCGCCGCCGAGGAAGGCATCGGTCGGCGGCGCGGCCAGCGTGGCACCGGCCAGCAGATGCAGGCCGGCGGCGAGGTCGTTGGCCGGTGCGGCGCTGACGGCGATGGCCGAACCGGCGCCGCGCGAGCCGCTGGCCAGGACGAGCGTGGTGGCGGTCGCCGTGGCGGTGAAGTTGGCGTAGGCCGGATTGCCCGGTTTCAGGGCGCGCACGGCGGCCTGCAGCCGGCTGGCCATGTCGCCGAGTTTGGCCGCGAGGTTGGCGCCGGCCGCGGCCGCGCTGCCGAGATCGACGACATCCGGCCCATAGCCGTCGAGGCTGATGCGCAGGCTGGTGTGGGTGGCGTCGGGCAGGGCGTCGAGATCGGTGGCGGCGAAGGCGCCGCTGGTCAGCGTTGCCGGGTCGGGCATCGGCACCGGGCGCAGGCTGGCGACGGCATCGACTTCGATGCCGCCATTGGCGACGCCGAGCTTGAGCACGCCGGCGGCGTTGTTGCTGCTGCCGGGCAGGATGCGGACGGAAGAGAATTCGCCGCCGGTACCGGAGGCCATGACCAGCGTGTTGCCGCTGCGCGTGCAGGAAAAATCATCCAGCGCAGCCTTGCCGCCGGCCTGCGCCTTGACCTTGAGGCGGATCGCTTCGGCCAGCGCGGTGAGGCGCTGGGTTGCGGTGCCGCCGGCAATGTCGGCCGGCAACGTGATGCTGACGGTGACCGGCGGCAGGCCGTTGACCACGACGCGGAAATCGGTGTGGGTGGCGTCGAGCAGGGTCTGCACATCGGCCAGCGTGCCGCTCGTCGAGGTGCCGGCAGTCAGGCCGTTGAGCGTGAGCTGGGGAACGTCCCGGCTGATCTTGACCAGCTGCGACACGCCATTGACCAGATCGGGCAGGTAGCGGGCGTCGGCCGAGTTCATCGAGACATTCGGATACTGTTCGGCCCGACCGTCGCTGCTGCGGATGAACGTCATGTTGAAGGTGCTGCCCGGGTTGGCCGTCGCATGATCGACGCGGACCTGGATGGCGTTGCCGGAAGCGCCGGCATCGAGCGCGGTTACGGTCAACACCGTGATGGGCGTCGAATTCAGCAGGGCCCGGCTGGCCGGCGCGGCGCTCTTGACGACGCGGACGATCCACGCATCGGTGCCGCCGTTGATGAAGAACTGGCGCACCCCGTAGCTCATCTCCGAATCGGCCGAGAGGCCGCCGAAAGCGCGCTCGAAATCGGCAAAGCTGTAGATCCGGGTCGCCTTGTTGATCGGCCCTCGGGACGCGGCGCCGAGGAAGGCGGCGACCGAGGTGGCGACGCCGGCAATGGTGCGGACTCCGCTCGAAACTTCCTGGATGTAAACCCCGGGGGAAGCAAGCTGTACGGGCATGACGGGCTCCTTTCTGCGGGACGGCCAGCGGCCATTCCATTCACGATCTCATCGATACTTCTGCCGGCCCCGGCCATGTTGGCGGAAACAAAGCTCCCGCTGTCATCCGGGTTGCCACCAAGAAATCCCTCAAGGCGGGATCGAAGGGCGGGGCGGATGAGTGATCCAGCCACGCCAGGGCAGGAGCCCTGAATATCTGCCCCGCGTCATCGAGTGACGCAGGTGAAAGTGTCATTGCTTGTTCGGTACGACCGGCCGAATGCGGTCGAATGTGAAGCCTGTTACAACATCGTGCTGCGTCAGAAAGTTCGTTCTGAAAAGTTGTGGTTTCTGGATTCGCTGCCCTACGGAATTCAATGTGAATTAGCGCATAAGCATATTTGCATGCGGTTTCGGGTCAAACTGAAACAGTGTTGTAAGGCGGTGGACGGTGATGATGAGGAAATGGTTCAATTCATCATGAATAAAGATATTTATTCATGCGAAATATATTGGAATGTTTCCGGGAAGTCACATGGCATTTGTCGGGGCGTGCAGATGGTGGCGCGCCGACTTGCTCATCGTCTCTTGCCGCCAGTCGATTTTTGCCGGAGCCGCTTCAGTTCGCAGGCGTCCGGCCTCGGGTGTTGCTTTGCTCCGACCAGAATCGGGCAACCTCGTCGGCCGTGATGCGTCTCTTTTTGACGCCGTCAGCGAGCACCCTTTCGGCGTCGGCCTTGCGGCCATAGACGAGATAGACCTCCGCTTCGACCAGCGGGCAGATTTCTTCTTCCATGGCGAGCAGTTCGGATTGATCCGGCCGTGAAAAAACGGACGAGTCGAACTTCGGGCATTGCACTGGCGGGCTGTCTGTTCTCCGGAAGAAGGGCATCAGGATGGAAAGGCTGATCTGCCGCATGAAGCCGGTGACCGGCGCGAAGTGTGGTGTCTTGTGTGTCATGTTTGTTGTGCCCTGGTCTGTGCATGGGTAAGGTCCTCCGTTAGCTAATGCAACTACCGGGCCAATTTGCAATATGTTGACATTTAAAGCTTGAAACCTCAGTTGACCGCTTATCCAGCCTTGGCCAGCCGCCTGAATACAGGCCTTTGCGCCTTCGAGGCGATTCACCCCTTGGCTGACAGCGCTACATGGCCGCTGGCACGCCTGGTCGGGCGCCCGGTTTTGTCGCTCCTTCTTGCAGGCATGGGCCTGCTGCGGCGTCGCTTGGCGCCGGCCATCCCGCCCAGGCGCACCATCTGCCACGTCCAACCGAGGTTTCAAGGTTAAAGGCTTTATTTTGTCAACGGGTTGCTGTTTGTCGCCATGCGGCGACATGGTTTCACCTGAATCCCGGGGTTTCCCCGTATTTCCGGCGAATTCGCCTGTCTCAAAAACACGACAGCACCCGGACGTGCTACACGCGCATGACGTCGGGAAGCGGTCAGCCGGTCAGCATCACGACGATTTCGCGGCGATGCTCCTGTATGCGGTGCTCGAACAGATAGATGCCTTGCCAGGCGCCAAGCAGCAGGTGGCCGTTGGCGAACGGGACAATCAGCGAAACGCCGGTGAGCAGCGAGTGGGCGTGAGGGTGGTCATGTCGTCGCCTTCGAGGTCGTCGCGACAGGCTGGATCGCCGTCCGGCGCCCAGCGTTGCATCAACCTTGAGAGATCGCTGCGGACGCTGGCGTCGGCATTCTCGGTGAAGGCCAGTAGTTGATTTGTCTACACAGGAATACTCAGAAAAACACACTTAAAACTACGGTATCATTCGGCCTTTTGGGCAAGCTGCCTTTGCCTTTTTGAACGCATTCGAAGGATTTTTCTCCTCATGTTCGACGCAGTCCGCAACAACAAAAGAATCGTCCAGGTCTTTCTGGTGCTGATCACGCTGCCATTTGCCTTTTTCGGCGTTGAGTCCTACATGCGCAACGACGCTTCCGGCGGCGATGTCGCCACCATAGGCGATATCAAGATTACCCAGCAACAGTTCCAGCAGACCTTGCGCGAGCAGCAGGAGCGCCTGCGCACGCAGATGGGCGCTCAGTTCGACCCCAAGATGTTGGAAAATCCTGAAGCCCGCAAGGCGATTCTCGACGACCTGATCAATCAGCGCCTGCTCGTCATCGAGGCCGGCAAGAAACACATGTTCGCCGGTGACGGTGCCCTGCGCCAGGCCATCGGTGCCATCGAAGCTTTCAAGGTGGACGGCAATTTCTCCACCGAGCGCTACGAAGCCGCCTTGCGTGCCCAGGGCATGTCGCCGGCCGGTTTCGAGGCGCAGCTGCGCCAGGACCTGACCCTGCAGCAGCTTGCCGGCGCCATCGGCCAGTCCGGCGTGGTGTCGCGCTCCGTCGCCGACCGCGTGCTGGCCGCGCAGACCGAGAAGCGCGAGGTCATGGAAGTTCGTCTGAGCCGCGACGCCTACCTCGGCAAGGTCAAGCTGGCCGACGATGCGGCCAAAAAGTTTTACGACGAGAACGCCAAGGAGTTCGAGGTCCCGGAGCAGGCCAAGGCCGAATACGTCGTACTCTCGATGGAATCCATCGCCAGCCAGCTGGCCGTTACCGATGCCGAGATCAAGGCCTGGTACGACGGTCACAAGGATCGTTTCCTGGTGCCGGAAGAGCGCCGCGCCAGCCACATCCTGATCGCCTCGGAAAAGCTCGGCAAGGACAAGGCGAAAGCCAAGGCCGAAGAACTGCTGGCAGATATCCGCAAGAATCCGGCGGCGTTTGCCGACCTCGCCAGGAAAAATTCCGACGATCCGGGTTCGGCCTCCAAGGGTGGCGATCTCGGCTTCTTCGGGCGCGGCATGATGGTCAAGTCCTTCGATGACGCGACCATGAGCCTCAAGGAAGGCGAGATTTCCGGCGTGGTCGAGTCCGATTTCGGTTTCCACATCATCAAGTTGACGGGCATCCACGCCGCCAAGGAAAAGCCACTGGCCGAAGTGCGGGGCGAAATCGAGGCTGAGCTCAAGAAGGCCGCCGGTGCCCGCAAGTTTGCCGAAGCCGCTGAAACCTTCAGCAACATGGTTTATGAACAGTCGGACAGCCTCAAGCCGGTGGCCGACAAGTTCAAGCTGGTCATCAAGTCCTCAGACTGGCTGGCCCGCCAGGCCAATCCGGCCAACGGGGCGCTCGGTAATGAAAAACTCATGGCTGCGCTGTTCTCGGAAGATTCCGTCAAGAACCGCCGCAACACCGAAGCCGTCGAAATCGCCACCAATACGCTGGTCGCAGCTCGTCTGGTCGATTACAAGGCGAAGGCATTGCAGCCGTTCGACGGCGTGAAGGCCAGCATCGAAACCCTACTCAAGAACAAGGAAGCCCAGGTTCTGGCCAGCAAGGATGGCGAAGCTCATCTGGATGCCCTCAAGAAGGGCGAGGACAAGCTGGCCTGGGGGGCAGCAAAGAGCGTATCGCGCATGGATGCCCGCCAGCTTCCGCCGCCGGCAGCCCAGTCGGTGTTCCGCATGGAAACCGGCAAGTTGCCTTCCTACACGGGGGTCGAATTGCCGGGTTCCGGCTACGCACTGTACAAGCTGACCAGGATCGATACCGGCGAAAAGCTCGACGATGCCCGCAAGCAGGGGATGCTCAAGCAACTGGGCAATCTGGCCGCCCAGGAGGAAGTTCAGCTCTATCTGGCGGCCCTGCGCAGCCGTTACAAGGTGGAGATCAATCAGGCCGCGCTGGAGTCGAAAGACAAGTAAATAGCGGATTGGTCAACAAAAAGCGGGCTGCGGCCCGCTTTTTCATTTTCAGATGCCGTTTGACTGCAATCTCTGTAGGCGCTCCATAAGGGGAATGCTATTCTCCTCGCAGTAGGTAGATGCTCAAGGGAAGCGGGTTTTGCCGGCTTCGTGGAACGAGCATCGCAGAATGCAACTGCTCAGGAACGGGTATGACAGGTGATCCAGGCTTGATCGCGTCCACAAAGAGACGGCATGGCTACATTCGGCTGCTGTGGCTGGGCGTCTGCTTGATCAACCTGTTCGTGATCGGCATGACTGTCCTGGTGATCGAGCGGAACCGCGCCGAGAAAGTTGCCCAGGCCGTTACCCTGACCGAAAATTACTCGAGAATTCTCGAAGAAAGCCTTTCCGGTTTTATCAGCAAGATCGATATCTCGCTGCACATGCTCGGTGACGAGGTATCCCGGCAGATGGCCAGCGGGGGAATCAAGCGGGCGGCTCTCGAGTCTTTCATGGCGCATCAGGATGCCCTGATTCCGGAAGCGCTGGGTCTGCGTGTCGTCGACGCCGATGGCATCATTCGCTATGCGGTCAATGATGTGAAGGTGCGCAACGCCAGCATCGCCGATCGTCCCCAATTCATTCGCCTGCGCGACGATCCAGATGCCGGGCTGGTCTTTTCGGCGCCGATCATGGGACGGGCAGCCGAAAAATGGATGATCACCCTCGGCCGACGGATCAACAACCCTGATGGCTCATTCGCCGGTGACGTTCATGTGGCGATTTCGGTCGCCAATTTTATTGCCATGTTTTCCAAGGTTGATCTTGGGGAACGCGGAAATGTCGGGCTGTGGGATAAAAGCAATCTGATTGCGCGCTACACGAAAGCGGATTCCCAGGGCGCTACCGTCGGTCGCAGCACACCGTCCGCAGAGTTGCGGGCCCTGCTCAATTCGGATAAAGCAACCGCCCAATACCATACCCGTTCAGGGGTGGACGGGATTTCCAGAACCTTCCATTTCCGCCAGGTAGGTCAGTACCCTCTCTATTTGATCGTCGGTCTGGCCGATGACGATTATCTCGAGGATTGGCGGAACGATTCGCTGGGTATCAGCGCACTGAGTGGACTGTTCTTGCTGGTGACCCTGATTTCAACGATCTTGATCAGTCGTGGCTGGAAACGCAGTGAGGCTGACCAGGAAGCGCTCATTCGTCAGGATGCCGAATACACCGCCAAGCTGGAAGCGTCCAATCGCGCCACGGAGGCAGCGTGGCGGCAGAGCGAACTGATCCTGTCGTCGGCAGCGGAAGGGATCTGCGGGGTCGATCTCGATGGCAAGGTGGTTTTCGTCAATCCGGCGGCGCAAAAAATGTTTGGCTGGCGCGCGGGGGAGGGTGTCGGCTTCGATCTCCATGCCTTGACGCACCACCACGACAGAGACGGCAATCTGGTTGCCCGCGCCGACTGTGCGGTGTTCAAGACGCTGCATGACGGTGAGCAGCGACATGTCAGCGACAGCCTGTATTGGCGCACGGATGGCACATCTTTTCCGGTCGAATTTACGGTATCGCCTGTTGAGCGTGATGGAGAAATCACCGGGGCGGTCAATGTGTTCAGGGAGATCTCGGAGCGCAAGCAAATCGAGGCCGAACTGGAACAGCACCAGCGTCATCTGGAGGGGCTCGTTCAGCAGCGCACTTCCGAACTCATGCAGACCGAGGCACGCGCCAGCCACATCCTGCATTCCAGCGCCGATGGTCTCTACGGGATCGATTGCGATGGCGTCATCACTTTCATCAACCCCGCAGCCTGTGCGATCCTTGGCTATGCCACCGAGCAGGTGATTGGCCGCAAGGCGCATGCGCTTTTACATCATAGCCGGCCGGACGGTTCGCCGTACCCAGCCGCCGATTGCCCGAGCTACAACGCTTTGCGGGTTGGTCAGAATGTTCGCGTTGACGATGAGGTGTATTGGCATGCCGATGGCCATCCCATCCCGGTCATGTACGCCACTCATCCCATGCTTCAGGATCGGGTGATCGTTGGTGCAGTGACCAGTTTTGTCGATGTCAGCATCCAGCGTGCCGCCGCACAGGCCAGGGAGCAAGCCCTGGTGGCGGCAGAGAGTCTGGCCCGGGTGAGGAGCGAGTTTCTCGCCAACATGAGTCATGAGATTCGTACGCCGCTCAATGGCGTGCTGGGTTTCGCCCAGATTGGTCACCGTAATTTCCAGAATGCCGAGAAGGCCCGCGACGCCTTTGCCAAGATCCAGCTTTCCGGCAATCGTCTGCTTGGCGTGATCAACGACATCCTCGATTTTTCCAAGATAGAGGCCGGCAAGCTGCGCATCGAACAGACTGAGGTTGTACTTGCCGAGATAGTTGAGCATTCGCTCGATCTGCTGCGTGATCGGGCCGAGGTCAAGCAACTTGATCTTCAGGTCGAACTGGCATCCGACCTGCCGCGCACTTGTATCAGCGATCCATTGCGCATGGGGCAGGTGCTGCTCAACGTTCTTTCCAACGCGGTCAAATTTACCGCCGCTGGTCATGTCCGACTGTCGCTGGCGCTTGACAGCGACTGGCTGGTGTTCAAGGTTGGCGATACCGGTATCGGCATGGACGCTACGCAGCTCGCGGCGCTGTTTAACCCCTTCCAGCAGGCCGATGCCTCGGCCAGCCGAAAATTTGGCGGAACGGGTCTGGGCCTGGCCATCAGCAAACGTATCCTCGAATTGATGAATGGCGATATCCAGGTTACCAGCCAGCCCGGCACCGGGACCAGCGTTGAGTTTCGTTTTCCGTACATCAAGCCGGAAGTGAAAGATAAGGCAAGCGTCACTGGGCCGGAGGGCGTGGCGCAGTTTGCCCGGAAATCGCTGGTCGGAGTTTCCATCCTCGTCGCCGAGGACGAAAAGATCAATCAGCTGGTGTTGCAAGAGGCGCTGAAGGAATGCGGCGCTCTGGTCGTGATGGTCGACAACGGCCAGGCGGCAGTCGAACGCGTGCTGCGTGATGGCAGGGACGCTTACGATGTCGTGCTGATGGATCTGCAGATGCCGGAGATGGATGGTTACGAAGCGGCGAGCCGCATACTGGCGGCCTATCCGGGGCTTCCCGTCATTGCCCAGACTGCCCACGCCTTCAGCGAAGAGCGCGAAAAGTGTCTTGCCGCCGGCATGGTCGACCATGTCGCCAAACCGGTGGATATCGATACCTTGGCCAGAGTCGTCCGGCAGCATCTGGCAAGCAAACAGCCCAAGTAAAAAACGCCGACCGGAATTAATCGGGTCGGCGATTTTGATTTTTGGCCGTTTTTTCCGGTTGACCGTAGCAATGACTGCTGCGGCCTGCCGGTGGCCGATCAGGCCGGCAGCGGGTCGGCGTTGCCCAGTGCGACGGTGTTCATGCCGCCATCGACGTACATGATCTCACCGGTGATGCCGCTGGCCAGATCGGAGAGCATGAACGCGGCGGCATTGCCGACTTCATCGATGGTCACGTTGCGACGCAGCGGGGCGTTGTGCGAGTTGTAGGCGAGCAGCTTGCCGAAGTTGCCGATGCCGGAAGCCGCCAGGGTCTTGATCGGGCCGGCCGAAATGGCGTTGGCGCGAATGCCTTCAGGGCCGAGGCAGAAAGCCAGGTAGCGCGTGGCCGCTTCAAGGCTGGCCTTGGCCAGACCCATGGTGTTGTAGTTCGGCATGGTGCGCTCGGCGCCGAGGTAGGAGAGGGCCAGCGCGGCGCTCTTGCGACCCTGCATCATCGGCCGGGCGGCCTTGACCAGTGCCGGGTAGCTGTACGACGAGATTTCGTGGGCGATGCGGAAGGATTCGCGCGAGATGCCGTTCAGGAAATCGCCTTCGATGGCTTCGGTCGGGGCATAGGCGATGGAGTGAACCAGGCCGTCGAGGCCGTCCCAGTGCCTGGCCAGTTCGACGAACAGGTTGTCGATTTGCTCGTCGCTGGCGACGTCGACGGGAATGGTGATGTCGCTGCCGAATTCGGCAGCGAACTTCTTGATGCGGTCTTCGAAACGCTCGGTCTGGTAGGTGAAGGCCAGTTGAGCACCTTCACGGTGGCAGGCCTTGGCGATGCCATAGGCGATGGAGTGCTTGGACAGCAGTCCGGTGATCAGAATTTTCTTGTCGGCGAGAAAGCCCATGTGTTGTTCTCCCTAAGGGGTTTAGCCGCAGGATTATAAACCGGGAAACGCCGATTCGCGGCATGCGAACGCCGTTTCCCGATTGCACCTTACATATTGGGGTAGGTCGGGCCTTCGCCGCCCTGCGGCACGACCCAATTGATGTTCTGGGTCGGGTCCTTGATGTCGCAGGTCTTGCAATGCACGCAGTTCTGCGCGTTGATCTGCAGTCGCGGATTGGCACCGCTTTCGTCGCGCAGGATTTCATAGACGCCGGCCGGGCAGAAGCGCTGCTCCGGCGCATCGTATTGGGCCAGATTGACGGCAATCGGCACGCTGGCATCCTTCAACTGCAGGTGGCAGGGCTGGTCTTCCTCGTGGTTGGTACTGGACAGGAAGACCGAGGACAGGCGGTCGAAGGTGATGATGCCGTCCGGTTTCGGGTAGGTGATCGGTTCGCACTCAGCCGCCAGCTTGAGCTTGGCGTGATCCGGCGTGCGGTTGTGTAAAGTCCACGGCGCCTTGCCGCGCAGCACTACCTGATCAATGCCGAACATGATGGAACCGAGTGCCAAGCCTTTGTTCATCCACGGTTTGAAGTTACGTGTTTTATGAAGTTCATCGTACAACCAACTGTTTTTAAATGATTCAGGATATGCAGTCAGTTCGTCGCGCTGGCGTTCATCGGCCAGTGCCGCGAAGCAGGCTTCGGCCGCCAGCGAGCCGGTCTTGATGGCGCAATGCGAGCCCTTGATGCGCGCCGCATTGAGAAAACCGGCGTCGTCGCCGATCAGCACGCCACCGGGGAAAGTCAGCTTGGGCAACGACTGCAGGCCGCCGGCGGTCAGGGCGCGGGCGCCGTAGGCGATGCGCTTGCCGCCTTCGAGGAACTTGCGGATTTCCGGATGCGTCTTGAAACGCTGGAACTCCTCGTAGGGCGACAGGTGCGGGTTGCTGTAACCGAGGCCGACGACGAAACCGACAGCAATCTGGTTGTTTTCCAGATGGTAGAGAAAGCCGCCGCCGTAAGTATCCGGCTGCATCGGCCAGCCACCGCTGTGAATGACGAGGCCAAGCAGGTGCTTGTCCGGCTGGATTTCCCAGAGTTCCTTGATGCCGATGCCGTAGGTTTGCGGATCGACGCCGTCGCGCAGATTGAATTTTTCTTCGAGCTGTTTACCGAGGTGGCCGCGACAACCTTCGGCGAAGAAGGTGTATTTGCCGTGCAGTTCCATGCCCGGCTGGAAACTCGGGCCTTCCGAGCCGTCGTGCAGGCGGCCCATGTCGCCGGTGGCGACGCCCTTGACAGCGTCGTTTTCGTCGAACAGTACCTCGGCCCCGGCAAAGCCCGGGTAGATCTCGACGCCCAGCGCCTCGGCCTGCTCGCCGAGCCAGCGGCAGACGTTGCCGAGCGAAATGACGTAATTGCCTTCATTGTGGAAGCAGTCGGGCAACAGGCTGTTCGGCACCTTGGTGGCGCCGTTTTCGGAAAGGATGAAGAAACGGTCTTCGGAGACAGGGGCATTGAGCGGGGCACCGTTTTCCTGCCAGTCGGGCAGCAATTCGCTCAGGGCACGCGGGTCCATGACGGCGCCGGAAAGAATGTGGGCGCCGATTTCGGCGCCTTTTTCGATCAGGCAGACGCCCAGATTGCCTCCTTTTTCCGCCGCCAGTTGTTTCAGGCGGATCGCCGCGGCCAGACCGGCCGGACCGCCACCAACGATAACGACGTCGAATTCCATGGATTCGCGTTCCATGAGGTCTCCTGATTTTATTGTTAGGCTAATTTCAATACGGTACAGTATGGAAATGCTTTGATCAACACCACTCTAGTATTCAGGTCTATGGAACACAAGAAAAAGCTCATTCACGTCACGAAGATGCCCATTCGTTGGGGCGACATGGACGCCTACGGGCACGTCAACAACACGGTCTATTTCCGCTACATGGAGCAGGCGCGGGTCGAGTGGATCGAGGACATGCAAGTCCCGGTCCGTCCAGGCGGCGCCGGGCCGGTCATCATCAACGCCAGCTGTACCTTCCTGATTCCGATGAACTATCCGGGCATGGTGGAGGTGCGCACCTTCGTCGGCGCGGTCGGCCGCTCCAGCTGCCAGACCTATGTCGAAATGCGCATCGAGGGCGATGAGCGCATTTATGCCGAAGGTGCCGCCAAGGTGGTGTGGATGGATACGCAGACCGGAAAATCGGTGCCTTTGCCCGATCACGTGCGGGCTTCGCTCGAAGCGGAGAACGAAGGGGAGTAGACTCGCAGCCCATCGCATCATCGAAACCAAAGAGCATGGGCAAACGAAAAGTCTGGGAAAAACTCCTGTCGAGCGAACGTCTGGGGGCCGGCAAGGCGCCGGGCACGGCTGAGCGTACGGCCTTCCAGCAGGATTACGACCGCATCGTCTTCACCTCCGCCTTCCGGCGCATGAAGGACAAGACGCAGGTTTTCCCGCTGTCCAAGAGTGATTACGTGCGCACCCGCCTGACGCACAGTCTGGAAGTCAGTTGCGTCGGCCGCTCGCTGGGCGCCGTGGTCGGTCGCGAAATCATCGCCCGGCATGGCTTGCAGCATGTTGAATCCGGAGATTTCGGGGCGATTGTTGCCGCCGCCTGTCTCGCCCACGACATCGGCAATCCGCCTTTCGGCCACGCCGGCGAGGATGCCATCCGCGAGTGGTTCCGTCATTCCAACCTGTTCGAACGCCATGATCTGACGCCGGCGCAAAGAGCCGACTTCGAGCGCTACGAAGGCAACGCACAAGGTTTCCGTATCGTCAGCCGGCTGCAAAGCCCGGCCAACCCCGGCGGCCTGCAACTGAGCAGCGCGGTGCTGGCTACCTTTACCAAATACCCGCGCCCATCGCATCTCGACACCGATCTGGACGGCAAGAGCGGCAAGAAATTCGGCTTCTTCCAGCAGGATGCCGATAATTTCCGGCGAGTCGCACGGTCAACCGGATTAATCGAGCGAATTCCAAATACCGCCTGGCACCGCCACCCGCTGGCGTTTCTGGTCGAAGTGGCGGACGACACCTGCTACCTGATCGTCGATCTCGAAGATGCCGCCCGGCTCGGCTTCGTGCCCTACAAGGATGCCGAATGCCTGCTCGCCGACCTGGCTGGCAACACGGTGAACGGTGGCCGCCTGGATCGCCTGCATGATCCGAAGGAACGCCTCGAATACCTGCGCGCCAAGGCCATCGGCTGCCTGCTCGAAAGCGCCGCCGCGGTCTTCCTGGAAAACGAGGATGCCATCCTGAGCGGCCAGTTTGACGACGAACTGCTCGAAAGCTCGCCCATCGCGCACCCGCTGCAAGCCATTCTCAAGCTGGCCAAGGAAACGATCTACACCGCCCGCCCGGCGCTGGAGATCGAAACGGCGGGTTTCGAGGTGCTCGGCGCCTTGCTCGGCTTATTTACCAATGCCGTCGAGGCGAGGGCAGGGCACGCCCGCTTCACGACCCGCGAGCGCATGCTGCTCAAGCTGCTGCCGACGCAGTTCCTCGGCCACGGCGGCGAGCCGGATGCCGATCCCTACACTCGCCTGCTCCAGGTGGCCGATTTTGTCGCCGGGATGACCGACTCCTACGCCGTGGACATGTTCCGCAAATTGAAGGGTTTCGATCTGCCGACCTGAATTTTCGCTTGCTAAAAACAAATTGCTGTACAAAAATACAGTCATTTTTTAGCGGAGGCCGGCCATGAAACTCACGCCACGTCAGCAGGAAATTCTCGACTTCATCAAAAGCACGCTCGAAGTGCTCGGCGCCCCACCGACGCGCATGGAAATTTCCAGCGCCTTCGGTTTTGCCTCGCCGAATGCCGCCGAAGATCACCTCAAGGCGCTCGCCAAGAAGGGCGCCATCGTCCTCGAACCCGGCTCGGCGCGTGGCATCCGGCTGGTCGAACAACTGGGCTTGCCGCTGATCGGCAGCGTCGCTGCCGGTTCGCCCATTCTGGCTGTCGAAAACGTTCAGGGTCGCTACGCCTTCGATGCCAGCATGTTTTCACCCAAAGCCGATTTCCTGCTCAAGGTGCGCGGCACGTCGATGATCGATATCGGCATGTTCGACGGCGACCTGCTCGCCGTGCACAAGACCAATCAGGCGCGTGACGGGCAGATCGTCGTCGCCCGGATCGACGAGGAGGTCACGGTCAAACGTCTGCAACATCGCGATGGCTGCATCGAACTGATCGCTGAAAATCCTGATTTCGCGCCCATCGTCGTCCGGCCGGAAGAGGTCGAGTTTGCCATCGAAGGCATCGCCGTCGGCCTCATTCGCGGAGCCGTTTCAAAGCTGTCATGAACGCCCAGCCGTTGCCGGTTGCCTTGGCGGATGTGCTGGCGCGGGGCGGATCACCGGCCAGAATGTGCGATGCTGGCGCAAGAAGTTGATTTCAATTTTTGCCGTTTTTTCCGGTTGACCGTGGGATCGCGAGAAATGACGGCAGCGGCAGGCAGCCGACACCGGTCCCGCCCGCTCTGGCAGATTCGCGTTTCAAGGTTTAACCGGACGGTAGTGAAGTACGATATAGAAAATCTGGCCCTGTACCACCGAATGCGCCGAGTTTCTGCCCAGTCAGGTTGCAGAGCATTTGGTGCCGTGCCACGGCCTTATCCGCTATTCTTGAGCCACTGATTCACGATCCCGTCACCAGCATGTCGGCTACAGACGATGTCTCCTGCTGGGGCAGTTGAGTGCAGAGAGGATGATCATGATCCACGATGACCGCCTGTTGGCTATTGTGCAAGCGCTTGCGGCCGAGCTGAGGCCTGATGCTCGCGATTTTTCCTCTCTCGGATGGGATCATCGTCTCGAACGTGACTTCAATCTCGACAGTCTGGCGCGTGCAGAATTAAATACACGTATCGAGCATGAGTTGGGCGTGTATCTCGGTGAGGCCGCCTTCACAGCCGAAACTCCGGCCGACCTGCTCAAATTGACCGGTAACACGCGACTATCGACGAATGTTCCGATCGGGCATTCCGTCCAGTCGGAGGAACCGTCCGATATCGACTTCGTGCAGCCCCCGGATACTCTTGCCACGCTGATGGCGGTACTGGACTGGCATGTCGAACATCAGCCGGCACGCATCCACATTCACCTGCTGGATGAGGTCGGTCACGTCGAACCAGTCAGCTACGCCCGGCTGGCCGAAGCGGCAAAGGCAGTAGCTGCCGGTTTGCTGGCGCGCAGGTCGCCGGCGGGCAGCCGGGTCGCCATCATGCTGCCTACGGGGCTGGATTTTTTTGCCGCGTTCCATGGCGCCCTGTACGCCGGCTGCGTACCGGTTCCACTCTACCCTCCGATGCGTCCTGCGCAACTGGAGGAGCACCTGCGTCGCATCGCCGGCATCCTGACCAATGCCGGGGCGCTCTGGTTCATCACGGATCCGCGAGTACGTCTGTTCGCCGAGGCGCTCTCCGGAAAATGTCCGACACTCGCCGGTATCGCCACGGTGGCGGATTTATGCCAAGCAGACGGAGTTCCGTCCCTGCCGACCCGCAGGGCCGAGGATCTGGCCTTCATTCAGTACACCTCCGGCAGTACAGGCGACCCCAAGGGCGTCGCGCTGACCCACGCCAACCTGCTCGCCAATATACGCGCCATGCGGCAGGCAGCACGGGTAACGCCTGACGACGTGTTTGTCTCCTGGTTACCGCTCTACCATGACATGGGCCTGATTGGCGCCGGATTGGGCAGTATGGTCATCGGTTTTCCACTGGTACTGATGTCTCCGCTCACCTTCCTTGCGCGACCCGTGCGCTGGCTGGAGGCAATTTCCCGGTATCGCGCCACGCTCTCGGCCGCGCCGAATTTTGCTTATGAGAAGTGTGCCAACAGGCTTACTGATGACGAACTCGCGGGGATCGATCTGTCTTGCTGGCGCATGGCCTGCAATGGTGCCGAAGCCGTCAGCCCGGTCACGCTCGAAAGCTTCGCGGTTCGTCTTGCGCCTTACGGATTGCGTCGCCAGGCGCTGGCTCCCGTGTACGGTCTGGCCGAGTGCTCTGTGGGCCTGGCCTTTCCACCACCCGGACGGGGCCCGCGTATCGACCGGGTCGCGCGTCGGGCGCTCGCCGACGAAGCCTTGGCGAACCCGGTCGAGTCCGAAGGTCAGGATACTTTGGGAGTGCCTGGTTGCGGACATGCTCTCCCGGGCCACGACATCCGTATCGTCGATACAACGGGACGGACGCTCCCGGAGCGGCGAATCGGCCGTGTCCAGTTCCGCGGCCCGTCAGCCACCATCGGCTATTTCGGGAATGCCGCCGCCACAGCGAATTTGTTCGATGGTGACTGGCTCAATACCGGTGACCTCGGTTATCTTGCCGACGGCGAATTATTCGTCACCGGCCGGGAGAAAGACATCATCATCCGTGGCGGGCACAATATCTACCCGCAGGAATTGGAAGAAGCCGTTGGTCGTATCACGGGCGTGCGTGCCGGCAATGTCGTCGTATTTGCGGCCACCGATGCGCGCGCCGGGACCGAGCGGCTGGTGGTGCTGGCCGAAACCCGTACGACGCAGGAAGGCCATGCGGCAATCCGCGCTGAGATAGAGCAACTGGCCATAGAACTCACTGGCCTGCCGGCGGACGATGTGCTGCTTGTTCCGCCCGGGACAGTGCTCAAGACGTCCAGTGGCAAGCTACGTCGCGCCGCCTGCCGCTTGGCTTACGAGCATGGAGAGCTCCTGCATCCACCACGCTCAGCACGCCTTCAGGCGGCGAGACTGGCGTTCTACGCTGCCCGCAGCCGCACACGGCAGGCCCTACGCCGCGTAACCGGCCCACTCTGGGGGCTCTGGGCGTGGATGGTTTTCAGTCTCCTGACGCCGGTCTTCTGGGTTGCGATTGCGCTGGCGCCAACGCTCGCTGCGCGGCGTCTCGCGGCCCGCATCGGATCGCGCCTTGCCCTGACTGCGGCTGGCATCCCGCCACGAGCAAGCGGACTCGATAACCTGCCGGAAAGAGGCCCTGTCATCATGGTGGTCAATCATGCCAGCTATCTTGACGGGATGGCGTTGACCGCTGCGCTGCCCGCGCGTTTCGCTTTTGTTGCCAAACAGGAACTGCTTGCCCACCCGTTGGCCGCGATACCGTTGAAACGCCTCGGTGCCGTTTTCGTTGAGCGCTTCGATACCGCGCGCGGCGTTGAAGACACGCATGTACTGGAGATGCGGGCTGACGCAGGCGATGCCCTTGTGGTCTTTGCCGAAGGAACCTTCCGCGAACCGCCCGGTGTATTGCCCTTCCGCATGGGGGCTTTCCTGGCCGCTGCACGCGCCGATGTTCCCGTCGTGCCCGTCACTCTGAGCGGCACACGCCATCTTCTTCCAGACCTTCGTATGTGGCCACGCTACAGCAAATTGACGGTCACCGTCCATCCACCGATCATTCCCGCAGGAGCAGGCTGGCACGCAGCCCTTGTCTTGCGCGACACCGCGCGGGCAGTCATCCTGGCGCAATCGGGTGAACCGGACGCTGGGGTGCGCTGACGTCAGCTATGCAGTCCGGCAGACTGCCCTGTTTTCAGTGTCCGCCAGGTGTCGCGAAACACCGCCTGCTCCACTTTCAGCCGCAGATGACTCGGACAGGCCACCCTGATAACGAGCAGTAATTGGTCGGGATCGGAAAAATCCCAGAGAACCTTGTTGCGACCTGATGGAAAGGCGATGAAGCTTTCGTCGGAAATCTTGCGAAAATGGGCCTCGGCCTCGCTTTGCCAAGCCCGTGTCGCCTCATCGGCAGCCGCCAGCGCCGCTGATTCCACTCGATCAAGATCGCCCGTTGCTTCCTTGGGAATCGGCATGCGAAACAGATGCAACACGTAATCTCCGGTGAGGGAGGTGTTTTTCAAAGGCGTGGTCAGCAATAAACCATTCGGAAACTCAGCCACCTTGCCCGTCTGCTGCCCGGCATATCCCAACTCCGCCAGCGTCGTGGCAAATATGTCGATGTCGATGACCCGGCCGTGCAGTTGGTTGATTTCAATGAGATCACCTACCTTGAACGGCCGGACGAACGTGATGTAAAGATAGCCCAGCACGCACATCAGCAGTTCTTTGCTGACGATCAGTACAGCCCCGGCAACCGCAGCGAGGGACAGGGCAAAACCGGCGATCGTCGAGGCCCAGACCGAGATGATGACGAAAAAAACCAGGAACCAGATGACGTTCCGGGCCCAGACCAGATGCATCCGGCGCTTCTCGGCTGAAATTTCCCCACGCACCAGATAGCGCGCCCAGAGATGTGAGAGGGCCGCACCAGTAGCGATCAGGAAGAAGGTCGCAATGACCTTTTCCCACTGCCCTGGGATGGCGACAAACAGGTCGTTTAACAGGGACATAGGCACACGCGTTAGTCAGTCCTTTGGCAGCAGGGAAAATAGTGGGCTGGACTCAAGGTTTTTCGCTTTTTGCTAGAATGACAATCAAGTAGTAGCCCACGGACAGTGCCAGCGTTACCGCGGCTGTTGCATAGACATGCTCAGCCCCCACCCCGGTGAAGTCCAGCACGATGACCTTGCGGGCGATGGCCATCAACGCCGTTCCGAGGACGATCTCAACGGCCAGATGCCGGTTATGGTTGTCCTCGACGTAAAGAATGATGTTGTGAAATATTTCAACGGCGATCAGCACGGCCATGAATGCGCCGAAGGTCGCAAGGATGTCCTTGATTTCGAGCAGCATAAATGGCGGTGCCATCAAGCGCTGGTAAAGCACATAAACCACATCCGCCACGCCCCAGATGATGACCATCACCATGATTGCAGCGAGTACGCGGGCAACCTGGGCGATCACCCGGTTGAAGAAGGACAGCACGGGATCGTGCGTTTGGTGTTTTGACTGTTCGTTTGTTTGCATGATGGCTGCCGATCGAGCAATCTCAGGTTGTTGAAATTGGCTGGGTGATGGTGGGAAATAATGCCGCTCGTGCGGATTCCATGACCGTCACGATCGCTGGGTGAACGACCCTTCGCTCGGCCGTTATGGCCCAGAACCCCTCATGAATGTCATTGATTAGGCCGATGCGGCGGGCAGTGTAGCGTGCGCATATTTCGTTCGTCAGAACGGCGGGGCCCGGGAAGAAACCGGCACCCGCCTGCCCGAAAGCTTTCATTAGTGCGCCATCGTCGAACTCGCCCATCAGCCGCGGTACCAGACGCTGGTCGGTCAACCAGCGATCGATATGTCCACGAACCGCGGAATGTCCTCCGGGCAGAAGCAGTGGCGCATCGTTCAGGCATTGCGGGAAATCGCCGAGATCTGCGCACAAAGACTCCGCCCCGAAAAACGCCAGAGGGCTTTCCCCCAACTTGTGGTTGTGCCCGCGGATGGCCAGCCCGGACGGCATCGGACGATCAGCCACGACCATGTCGAGACGCTGCAAAGCCAATTCAGCCAGCAGCATGTCGATAGTGCCTTCCCGGCATACCAGCCTGACGGGCTCGGGCAGTTTGCCGACGGGGGCCAGCAAGCGGTAGGCAAAAGATTTCGGGACTACGTCCGTGATGCCAATACGCAGGACCGGGATTGGTTGTCTTTGACGGGCCGACAAGGCCTGCTTCAACTCCCCGCTCAGATGCAGGATTTCATCGGCGTAGGACAGGACCTGCCGGCCCGCTTCAGTTAGTTCCAGGCCGCGCCCAGCCGGGCGAAACAAGACGGTTCCCAGGTCTTCCTCCAGGCGACGAATTTGTCCGCTGATGGTTTGCGGTGTGAGATTCAACTTTTCTGCGGCGCGGCTGATGCCCCCCATCTGGGCAACGGTCCAGAAATAACGAAGGTGCTTGAGGTTCATGGTAATTATTCGTTACTTAACGAAATGTTGTTAATGATAATTCGTGTTTATTAAAGCATTTTTCCCGCTTATCGTGTGCTTGTACTCACAACAAAGGAGCAAACATGCAGATCGAACTTCGCGCCAATGGCATCGAGGTGAGCGAAAGCTTGCGTGATCATACCGAGCGCTGCCTGAATTTTGGTCTGGATTGGGCCAAGCAAGACGTGGATCGCATCGTCATCACGCTGTCTGACATCAATGGGCCGCGCGGGGGTAACGACAAGCGTTGTCAGTTACGGATTCCCCTGCCGCGGATGCGCGATGTCGTGATCGAGGAAGTCGCCAGCGATCTCCAGGTCGCCATCGCCCGATCCGTCGATCGGGCAGCACGCAGTCTGGAGCGTCGCTTGTCGAGGCAGCGCGAATTTGGTCCAATCCCCGTTTCCCCAGTCGAGGACTGAGATGAGTTATATCACTCCCCCCTTGTTGCAAACTGCCCTGAGCCGAATTTTTTTAATCAGGCGTCGGACCTGGATTCTCATTACCGGCGGTTTGTTTTTGGTCTTAATATTGATAATCTGGGCAACGATCAGCGCCGCTGGCTGGCTTTTCGGTGTGGCGCGGGAGAGCGTGAGCGCCGCCCCGGAAGCGGTGCGCGCAGTTACCGCTCAAGTGGTGCAGGTCATTCCCGGTGCGCGTGAAAAACTCGGCGAACTGGTGCCTGCACTTAGGGCCGAAGCGCCACTGCGCGACGTATCGGGCACCGACCCGGCGCCGGTCGCCCGTTATCCAGGGCTGTCTCGCGTCCATTGGCATCGCGACGGCCGGGACATTACCGTGCGTTACGGGGGCGCGGCGAATTTCGCCGCCGTCCTTGACCACTATGTCAAGGGCTTCACCGCTCAGGGCTACCGCCACGATCTCCTGTCGGCCACGCCCGACGAAGAGCGCCACGAGTACGTCAAGGGTGACGATCGCGTCGGAATGGCCATCTCCCGCCAAAATCACGATAATGTCATGATTAGCCTGATCATCCGCCTGCCATGACACTTTCCGCCACCCAGCGCAACGACTGACGACCATGGATTTCGCCGCCCGCGACCTCATGTATCTGCTTGGCGCCGTCCTGCTGGCGGCGGCGGGGGGTGAAGCATTTCTGAAGGCCATTCTTGGCGCCGCCGCGCATCTGCGCGTCCCCCGAGCGCTAGCCGCCACGACGCTGGCCGCGTTCGCCACCTCCAGCCCCGAGTTGACCGTCTCGACCGTCGCCGCTCTCTCTGGAAACCCGGAAATCGGGCTAGGCAACGCGCTGGGCAGCAACGTGGTCAATATTGCGTTCATCTTCGGCTTGGCCCTGCTGTTCGGCGCGATCCGCTCGGCGCGCAAGGACTTCGGCCGCGATTTCCTGCTGGCGCTGACGGTACCGCTCCTGACCTTGGCGTTCGCGCTGGATGGCCGCATCGGGCGCGGCGAGGGCGCACTACTGATCGCGCTGTTCGTGGTTTGGTTGGTGGTGGTTGTCCGCATGGCCCTGCGCCACCGCGACGCGGTGGCGGACACGCCGCCGCCGTACGCCGGCCCGGGACCGTGGCTGACGCTGACGCTGGGCATCCTGGGTTTTGGCGCACTGGTCGCCGCCGGAAGACTGTTCGTTCAGGGCGCCGCTGGCCTGGCGGTCGCCCTAGAAATTGATACCTACATCGTCGGCGTCCTGCTGGTCTCCATCGGCACCACGATGCCCGAACTGGTTACCGTGCTGCTGTCGCGGCTTCGCGGCCACGACGACATCGGCGTCGGCACGCTGATTGGCAGCAATATTTTCAACGGCCTGGCGATCGTCGGCTTGGCGAGCGTCATCCACCCGATCGCCGTGCCGGCGGCGGAGATCGCCCTCACCCTGGTCGGCGGCACCGCAGCGCTACTGCTCCTGCCGCCCGACCACCGCGGCCTGATACCGCGCTGGCGTGGCCCGTTGCTGTTGCTGCTCTATGGCGGTTTTGTCTGGGCCACGCTAACCGCAAATTGAACTCCTTTCAGACTGGATTTATTCATGAAAACACCCACATCTTCCTGGCACGCGCTTGCGCCCCCACAAGTCGCGACCGAACTCAATGTCGTTCCCGACCGTGGCCTGAGCACGGTCCAGATCGCCAACCGCCTAGCCGAACACGGCCCCAATCGTCTGGCAGAAAAAGCACCTCGCCCCGTCTGGCTGAAATTCCTCGACCAGTTCAAGAGCCTGTTGGTGCTGATCCTGATCGGTGCCGCCGTACTGGCCGGTGCGATCGGAGACTTCAAGGACGCTATCGTGATCGGCATTGTCGTGCTGCTCAACGCTACTCTTGGGTTTTTCCAGGAACATCGTGCGGAAGCGGCACTGGCGGCATTGAAAAACATGCTGGCGCCGGGCGCCCGGGTGCGTCGCGATGGTCAGATGCAGCAGATCGAGGCGGCGGATCTGGTGCCCGGTGACATCCTGCTGCTCGAAGCCGGCGACCGCATACCGGCAGACGCCCGGGTCCTGACCGCGCACAGCGCCGAAGTCGCGGAAGCGGCATTGACCGGCGAATCCCATGCCGTGGCGAAGCTGCCGGATGCCGTGGCGGAATCGGCGGTGTTGGCTGAACGCCACAACATGGTGTTCATGAACACCGTGGTGACCCGGGGTCGCCTCGAAACCGTGGTAACCGCAACCGGGATGCGCACCGAAATGGGTCGCCTGGCCGGCCTGTTGGCGGAAACGGCCGAAGGAGAAACCCCCCTGCAGATCCAGTTGGATAGTCTGGGCAAACGCCTGGCGATCATCGCCACCGTCGTCGTCGGTCTGATGTTCGTCATGGGCCTGATGCGCGGCGACGAACTGGTCACAACGGCGATGACGGCCATCGCACTGGCCGTGGCTGCCATTCCCGAAGGTCTGCCGGCGGTGGTCACAGTGACGTTGGCCCTGGGTATGCACCGGATGGCGAAGCGCAACGCCATTGTCAAGAAACTGGCTGCTGTCGAGACGCTCGGATGCACGACGGTGATCTGCTCCGACAAAACCGGCACGCTAACGCTCAACCAGATGACGGCCCGCGCCTTATACTGCGGCGGGCAGCGTTACACGGTCAGCGGCGAAGGCTATGGCGGCGAAGGCCGTATCGAAGGACTCGGCCAGGAATCGGCAACGCTGCGCCATGTCCTGCTCCCGGCTGCATTGTGCGTCGATGCCCGGATCAAGGACGGCGCCCTGATCGGCGACCCAACCGAAGGTGCCTTGCTGACCCTGGCGGCAAAGGCGGGGCTGACGCCCGATGCCGCGCTTGAACACTGGCCCCGCATTGCCGAAATCCCCTTCGACTCGGCCACCAAGTACATGGTCACTTTCCACCATGATGGCGACCGGGTCATGATGTGCGTCAAGGGCGCCCCCGACGTGCTGCTGGCACGCGCCACCGCCTATATCGGGGAAAACGACGGCGCCTTGCCGATCGACGACGCAATCCGGGCTGCCTTCATCGCCGAAAACGAGGCCTTGGCCGACCAGGCCTTGCGCGTCCTGGCGCTGGCTGGCCGGATCATTCCGGCGGCGGATTTCGATCCGGCCGGCGACCTCTTGCCCTGGGTAAAGGATCTGACCCTGCATGCCCTGGTCGGCATCATCGATCCGCCGCGTGCTGAAGCCAAGGAGGCCATCGCCACCTGCCACGCCGCCGGTATCCAGGTGAAAATGATCACCGGCGACCACCGGGTGACGGCTGCGGCCATCGCCCGCGAACTGGGACTCAAGGGCGAATCCCATGAGGGGCGTGAGCTCGATGGACTCAGCCAGAGCGAAATCGCCGCTCTGGTGGAGAAGAGCGCCGTCTTCGCCCGGGTCGCCCCCGAGCACAAGATGCGTATTGTCGAAGCCCTGCAGGCCAAGGGCCATGTCGTGGCGATGACCGGTGACGGGGTCAACGACGCGCCGGCTCTGAAAACCGCCGACATTGGCGTGGCCATGGGGATCACCGGTACGGAAGTGACCAAGGAAGCAGCCACGCTGGTGCTGACCGACGACAACTTTGCCTCGATCGTCCGCGCCGTGGAAGAAGGACGCACCATCTACGAGAACATCATCAAGTTCGTCCGCTTCCAGCTATCGACCAACGTCGGCGCCATCCTCACCGTCCTCGCGGCGCCCTTCCTTGGCCTGGCCACACCGTTCACCGCCATCCAGATCCTCTGGGTCAACATCATCATGGTCGGCCCACCGGCCATGACCCTGGGGGTTGAACCAGCGCGTCAGGGCATCATGCGCGACACGCCACGCCAGTCCGATGCCGGTATCCTCTCGGTGCAGCGCCTGTGGCGCATCGGTCTGTACGGTGCGACCATGGCCGTCGGCACACTCGGCCTCTACGCCTGGGCGATAGAGGCCTCCGGCGAAGCCAAGGCGATGACGCTGGCCTTCACCACCTTCGTCCTCTTCCAGTTCTTCAACATTTTCAATGCCCGTGCCGAACATGGCAGCGCCTTCAACCATCAGTTCTTCGCCAACGGCAAGCTGTGGCTGGCGTTGGCCGGGGTCGTCCTGCTGCAGATTGTCGCGGTGCATTGGGGACCGGCCCAGGTGATTTTCGACACGGTGGATCTGTCGCTGAACGAATGGCTGCTGGCAACCGCCGTTGCTTCCTCGGTTCTCTTCATTGAAGAGCTACGCAAGCTGCTCGTCTCGCTCTTTTGCCGGAACAACACCGACTCCACCATCAAGGTAAAACCATGACCCAGGAACACATCAAGGCCATTCTTGCCATCGCCATTCACGCCGCCTTTGCCGACAACAACAAGGAAGATCGGGAACGGGAGGAAATTCGCCGTATCGCGGAATCCCTGGCCGAACAGGCCGCGGCGCCGGATCTCGCCCGCCTTTACCAGGACGTGCTGCTCAAGCGACTGCCGCTGGCGGCGGCGACAGCCCTGCTGGCCGATGCTGGTCAGCGCCAGCTAGCTTATGAAATGGCCTTGTGCGTGTGCGAATCCGATGGTCGTTTGATTGACAGCGAGCGGCATTTTCTTGACGAACTGAAACGCCTGCTGGCATTGACGGCGAGTGAAACCGATCTGATCGAAGGCGAGGTAGACATGGTTGCCGATCAGGCAACCGCAGTCATCCCGCTCACCCCGGTGGCTGGCGCCGCAGCGGTCGCTGCGTCGCCAGCCCTGGCGACCGATGCCGAACTGGATAAATCCATCCTCAATTACGCGCTGCTCAACGGCGCACTCGAACTGCTGCCCCAGTCCTGGGCATCGATGGCCATCATTCCCTTGCAGGTCAAGATGGTCTATGGCATTGGCAAGTCGCATGGTGTCGAGCTAGATCAGGGGCATATCAAGGAGTTCATTGCCGCCGCCGGTGTCGGGATGACTTCGCAGTATCTCGAACAGATGGGCCGCAAACTGCTGGGTGGACTGATCGGCAAAGCCGCTGGCAAGACGGCTGGCAAGTTCGGCGGGGTCGCGGTCGGCATGGCGTTCTCCTTTGCCACCACCTATGCGCTGGGGCAGGTCGCCAAACGCTACTACGCCGGTGGCCGCAGCATGAATACGGCCATGTTGCGCGACGCCTTCCAGAATCTGCTTGGCCCGGCCAAACAGATGCAGGCACTCTATCTGCCGCAAATCCAGCAGAAAGCGGCAACGCTGGACGCCGCCCAGGTGATGTCGATGATGCGTGCCTGAGCGGATTTTCCCAGGTTCGCTCAAAGGAGATACGAGACATGATTGCTGAGCATTTTCCGCACAAAGCCAAAGACATTCCATACGAGTCATTGTTTCAGGCCGCCAACGACATCATGCTGCTGGCCGACGCGGACAACACCATCGTTGAAGCCAACGAATGTGCCGTCAATACCTACGGCTGGCCGCGGCACGAACTGCTTGGGAGGCCAATCGACAGTCTGCGATCGCCGCGTGGGCGCTTTGATTTTCCGGTGGACATGGAAAATCTGCGCCTTCGTGGCCAGCAGTTTTTCGAGACCGAGCATCAAACCGCCGACGGTCGCCGCTTTCCCGTCGAGGTCAGCGCATGCCTGATTGACGATACGCGGGGGGGGGGGGGGGGGGCACCAGCAAAAAATTTTTCGCCAAAACATTGAGCGCAAGGCATTT
>JAUYEI010000105.1 GCA_030691385.1 Azonexus sp. | reverse complement strand
TACACCCAACCCCAAACAACAACGCGCGCTCCAGCTTCTGCGGCAAATCACGGTGTAGTCAGAACGCGGACTTCAACATCCACGCAAATCGCTTGTGTGGCAAGGGAAATTCGATCTTCACGCGGGAGAACTTCAGACTAGAAAGCGGAATCCTACGGTCAACCGGAAAAAAGGGCTAAAAATGAAATGGTGCAGGCAGGGCTAAAGGAACAAGAGCGGATTCCGCGTCAGCGCCACGCTGACGATGTAGGCGTAAGCCAGCACGGCCAGCGTGAAATAGCGGGTACGGATCGTCAGGGTCCGGCCGCGCTTGAGCGCCATCATGCCGAGCAGGATGTAGGCGAGCAGGCCAAAGAGTTTGGCGGTCAGCCAGCCGTGCACAAATGGATACTGGCCGCTCATCCAGGCCATGGCCAGGGCGCTGCCGAGCAGCAGGGTATCGACAATGTGCGGCAGGATGCGCGTCAGCCGGTGCTGGCGCAGCGGCGATTCGCGCAGCATCCACCAGCCGCGCAGGCCGAAGCCGAGGCCGCTGAGGACGACGCAGGTGACGTGCAGATGTTTGAGGGCGAGATAGCTCATGACGTCGCCAGTTTGGCCGCAAGGGCAGCCTCAATCTCGGCCAAATACTCGCGATAGCGCCGGATGGCCCACGCCAGATTCCACCACAACCAGCCGTTGGCCACGGCGAAGGCCAGCCCGGCCGGCCGGGCCAGCCAGGCCGGGAAGAAAATGGCCGCCAGCAGCAAGGCCAGGGCGGCGGCATAAGCGAGCATCTGCCGGTGCATTTCGGCTTCGGACAAGATCTTGTTCATGGCCGGGGCCGGCACCTTGGCTTGGCCGCTGTTCTGCAGATGCATCCAGGACAGGAAGGGAACGATCTTGTACAGCATGCCGGTGATGAAGGGCAGGAAACCGCCCGCCACGAGCAGCACGCCGAAGGCCAGCGTCCAGCCGTCGATGTCGGCCGCCACCGGCCAGACTGCTACGGTGGACAGCAAAAAAAGGGCAAAAATGGAATTCGTCAGGCCGAGCTGCCAGTAGCGGTAGGTGGCATCGGGCCGCGCCCGCCGGCGCTTGCCCTGCAGGCGCAGGGTCAGCCCGGCGAAGGCAATGCCAGCCAGCGCCGCGCCAAGCTGGCCGAAGCGGGCGAGCAGCGGCCAGTCGGCGAGCAATGCCACGCTCCACAGCAACAGCATGAGCAGCATGAAAACCGGGAACCACCAGCTTGAGCGCGCCGGGTAGCCCGGGGTTAGCTGGAACATCGGGACGACGACGTAGGCCATCGCGGCGAGCAGCACTCCGGCCCAGCCGCCCAGCCCCCAGCCGGCGTGCAGGTCGGCCAGCGCCATGAGCGGCAACGCCCAGCCGTAGGCCAGCCCGAGCGCCAGGACGATGCCGAGGCCAACGACACCGGCCAGACTGAACAGGGCAAACTTGATGCCGCGGATGGTCGGGCTGGTCGTCGGCACGACGATCAGCGCCAGCACCGTCGCGGCCAGAAACAGCAGCACGGTCAGCGCCAGGATCAGGGCGGCGCTGCCCAGCAGGACCGGGATTCCCGACAGGAAGCCGGCGGCGAGCAGCAGCGCCCCGGCCGAGAGGCCGACGTTGACGCCGCGCGCCACGGCCAGCGGCCGTTTCAGGTTGACTCCGGCGACCACGGGCAGGATCTGGATCAGCGCACCGAGCATGACCTGCAGCATGAAACCGATGGTGATGAGGTGGGTGGCGGCCAGCGCGCCGGGCGTCCACCGCGAGGCGAAGATATCCGGCCCCTCGAAAGCGACGAGCAGGCCGGCCAGCACGGCAAAGAGCGGCGCGGTCAGGAAGAAACGCAGGGGCGCGGCGAAGGGCGGCGCATTTTCGAAGGCCAGCATCGCTTGCTTGGAGCCTGAATTATCGAGTGAAGCGGCTGGTTCAGCGCGAGATCAGGATTTCGAAGGTGCCGTCGGGCAGCAATTCGGTTTCGTAATCATGGCCATTCTGGCGCAACACCTTGTAGAGCGGATGCGGCTCGCGGAAGAGGAGGAGCAGCATCTTCTCGCCGGCCTTGAGCGTATCGAGCATTTCCATGGTCGCCACGAAGGGGCCGGGCGGCTCCATGTAGCGGGCATCGACGACATGCGGGGTCTTGGCGTGGCTCATTCTTCGCAGAGTTCCGTTTCCAGCCGTTCGAGAACGGCCGGCAGTTCAGCGATCAGATGCTGGTCGCACATCGGATAGAGCATGTTCTCCTCCTTCATGTTGTGCTGCTGCATCATGATGACCAGGGTATCGGCCTGGCCGAGGTAGTCATCGGCATTGGCGTTCTTCAGCGCGTTTATCGCGTCATCCATGAGGCCGCGCAACTGCTCGTGCTCCATGCGCATGACCTGGGTCGGCCCCATGCGCATGCCGGTCCTGGCTTCGAAGGTCGGGAACAGCGTTTTTTCCTCGCAGTCGAAGTGGGCCAGCATGGCCGAGCGGAAATGCCCAAAGGCGACCAGGGCCAGTTCCAGACTTCCCTTGCTGACAGCCTGTTCGGCTTCGGCGAACAGGTCGTCGCAACGGCGATGGTCTTCGGTCATGAAACTGCGAATGGTGGTCATGGCATGCTCAGTAGCTAAGGATGGTCCATTCTCGGGGCTGCCGCCCGGAATGCTCCTTGACCACCATCAAATCCGACTCAATCAGCCACCGCTAATTCCGACCTGCAGGCCATCGAACCAGTTGATGAAACGCTGCACATCGGCGCCCTGGTAGATGGCACCGTGCTGCGGGCAAAGCATGCCGATGTCCATCTGCGAAACCCGCTCGCACCAGCGCCGCTTGGCTTCATTGGAGCCCATCCAGCGCCGGTGGAAACCCTCGGCATGGCGGATATGCTTGTCGAAGTTTTCGACAAACAGGCCATCCTCGCCGTGCGGCAGCAAGGCTGCGCCGACGTCGCCGGAAAACAGCACCTTGGCGACCTTGTCGTAGAGGTGAAAATTGCCCGACGAATGCAGGTAGTGCGCCGGGACGGCCTTGAGCATCAGGCCGTCGAGCGAGATGTCGACGCCTTCGTCGGGCATCGCCACGAAGGTTTCGGCCGAGCCGCCGAAATGGGGAATGAAGCCAGCCCACAACCAGCTGACATAGCAGCGCATCTGCGGGTTGAATTCCAGCCACAGGGCCAGCGACGAGCAGACGTCAGGATCCTGGTGCGAGGCGAAAATGGCGCTCAGGGCCGAGGGATCGAACTCCGACGACAAGGCCGAAAATACCGCCGGAAAGACTTCGGCCCCGCCCGGATCAAGCAGCATCCCCTGGCTGCCATGGGTGACCAGGTACTCGTTGGTATCGATCAGGTAATTCGGCTTGTCTGGATCGCGCACGATGGCGACCCACTTGTGATTGCCATCCTCAAAGATCGTTTTTGTTTTTTTCACGCATGCGCTCCCGTATTCTCAGTTGCCGGTGAAAAAGGCTGACCGGCGCAGCGCTTCGAGCGAGCTGCGGATTTCTTCGACGACACCGTCGAACTCCCCCGAAACCTGGGACAGTGGCAGGGCAAAGGATTGTCCGTAGGCTGCCTCGATCTTGGCCGACTTGGCCAGCACGCCACCCAGCTCGACCATCCGGAAGGCATCGTCGAGCGCCCCCCTGAGCTGCTTGCGCAAGCGGGCCAGGCGCTCGGCATGGCGGTCGTTTTCGACTTCCCGCGCGGCCAGCACATCGCGCCCGCAGGCGACCGGCGACAGTTCGACGGCCCGGCGCAGCAACGCGGTATGGCGGATATCCTGCAGCACGACCGAGACCTCGGTGACGCAGCCGTGGATCAGACCGGTCAGCGCCGACATGCCGTCGCGCAAATCCTGCGAAAAAACCCGCAGCTCGTTGGACAGCACGCCAAAGCCCCGCGCTGCCGTGCCGGCCCGCTTGGCGAGAAAGATGGCGTTGAGGGCCATGATGTTGATCTTGAAGGCAACGCCGACCACCGACTTGATTTCCTCGTTGATGCGCACGATGCGCAAGAGATCGACGCCGGCCTGCTGTGCCTTGGTCGGTCGTGTGCTCAGTGCAGTCGTCATGGTCATTGCGCAGCCTGTCGTTCAGTCAGACGGCAATGTATCAATTTCAGCAAGGAACAACCAGAAGACTGTCGGTTTTGCCACTTATTTTTCGAGCACATAGCTGCCCGGCGCATCGGCCAGGGCCGGGAACTTGCGGTTGGCCGCCGGGTAGGCGGCGACGAGATCGCCGGTGCGTTCGCCGAGCCAGTGCGTCCAGTCATCCCACCAGGTGCCCGGTTTTTTCTCGGCCCGGTCGAACCAGTGCTCCCAGTGCTCGTTGCGTTCAGGCTCACCGATCCAGTAGGCGCGCTTGGGCGGATTGGCCGGCGGATTGACGATGCCGAGAATGTGCCCCGAGGTGGACAGCACGAAGCGCACGGGCGCCTTGACGTTGATCTGCTTGCGGATGCGGTAGCACTGCTTCCACGGCGCGATGTGGTCGTCTTCGGCGGTCACGGCGTAGAGCGGCTGCGTGATGAGGTCGAGGTCGATGGACTCGCCAGCGATGGTCAGCTTGCCGCGCTTGATCAGGTTGTTGTTGAGGTAGAACTCGCGCAAATAGTAGGAATGCATGGCCTGCGGCATACGCGTCGTGTCGATGTTCCAGAACAGCACGTCGAAGGGCGGCAGCGGCTGGCCGAGCAGGTAGCTGTTGACCCAGTAACTCCAGATCAGCGGGTTGGAGCGCAGCAGGCGGAAGGAGCTGGCCATTTCGCTGCCATCGAGGAAACCTTTCTTGGCCATCGACTCTTCGAGGGCGTTGATGCAGGCTTCGTCGATGAAAACGTCGATATCGCCGGGGTGGGCGAAATCGGTCAGGGTCGTGAATAAGGTCCAGTGGGCAACCGGCAGCTTGTCCGCGCCGAAATGCTTGTTGGCCCAGGCCATGTAGGTGCTGATCAGCGTGCCGCCGATGCAGTAGCCGACGAGATGGACCTGGGGCACCTTGCAGAATTCGGTCACGACGCCAACGACCTCACTGACGCCTTCGAGCAGGTAATCGTCGAAGCGAAGGTCGGCCAGATCCTCGCCCGGGTTTTTCCAGCTCGTGATGAAGACCGAGAAGCCCTGGTCGGTCAGGTGCCTGACCATACTCTTTTTGGCCGTCAGGTCGAGGATGTAGAACTTGTTGATCCACGGCGTGATGATGACGATGGGCGTCGCGCGGACCTTGTCGGTGGTCGGTGTGTAGTGGATCAGTTCGACCAGCCGGTTGCGGAAGATAACCTTGCCCGGCGTCGTCGCCAGGTCCTCGCCGACCTTGAAGGCGTTCGGCTCGACCATCAGGATGTTCTTGGCCTTGACGTCGCGCTGGAAGTTTTCCCAGCCCTGCTTGAGGCTGCCGCCGCTGGTTTCGACGAAGCGCTTCATGGCCACCGGGTTGAGCCAGAAGAAGTTGGTCGGGGCCACCATGTTGAGCCAGTTACGCAGCCAGAAGGCGGAGCGACGACGCTCCTTGTCAGACAGGCCCGGCGTTTCGAACAACATGTCCTCAAAGCGGTGTTCGAAGGCAACGTACCATTCCTTGACGATGTCCCAGCTCGCCGATTCGGTCCAGATCGGGTCGGCGAAACGGGCATCGTCGGCGCTCGGCCGGACGACGTCGCTGGACGGAACGCCCAAGGCCCGGCGCATGACGTGCGACTGGAGCGCCACGAGGTCGCCCGACAGCGCACTCATGGCACGGCTCAGCTCCTGCGGGTGCATGAGCCAGGCCATTTGCGCATTGAGCAGCGAGGTGGTGACGCCGTACGGGTCGATGGCGTTGCTGACGGCCTTGCCGAGCGATTCGACCGGGCTCAGGGTATTGATATCGACGCCGTTGCGACGGGCTGTTCCATTACCAGACATGGGATTTCCTCTTACTGACTCAGTGTGAACACAACAAATTGATGTTACAGCGATACGAACTCGCCAGGGAGCGGCAAGCGGACATTCGACCAGCCGAGTTTTTCTTCGATGGCGCGCTTGAAATTGGCCGAGGCACCTGCCTCGCCATGCACGACGAAGGTGTTGCCGGGCGGCTTGTGAAAACCGCCCAGCCACTTGAGCAAGGCGGCCTGATCGGCATGGGCTGACAAACCGCCAACGGTATAGATGCGGGCCCGTACCGGCACCGGCTGGCCGAAGATATGGACGAGCTTTGCCCCATCGACCAGACGCCGGCCGAGCGTGCCCGCCGCCTGAAAGCCGGCGATCAGGATCGTGCACTCGCTGCGCGGCAGATTCTCGCGCAGGTGGTACTTGATGCGCCCGGCCTCGCACATGCCGCTCGCCGAGATGATCACCGCCCCGCTGCGCATGTCGTTGAGTTGAATGGAACGCTCGACATCGGCGACCAGTTCGAGGCTCATCTGCTTGGGATGGGCCTTGAGCCAGGCGATCAGTTCACGCGTTTCCGGGTCGAGCAGATTCTGGTTGGCCAGCGTGATGCGCGTCGCCGCGTTGGCCATCGGCGAATCGACGTAAACCTTGAGTGGCGCCAGGCGCTTGCGGCGCACGAGGTCGGCCAGCATGGTGATGATTTCCTGCGTTCGCCCGACGGCGAAGGCGGGAATGATCAGGTTGCCCTTGGCGGCGCGGGTGCGCTCGAAGGCGGCGACGATTTCGTCTTCGGTTTCGGGCATGGAACGGTGCAGGCGGTCGCCGTAGGTCGACTCGATGAGCAGGACATCGGCTTCGGTGGGCGACGGCGCCGGGTCGCACAGCACCGGCCGGTTCGACATGCCAAGATCGCCGGAAAAGACCAACCGGTGGGGCTTGCCTTCACCCTCGACAGTAACCTCCAGCGACGCCGAGCCGAGAATGTGGCCGGCATCGCGGAAAATGACGCTTACGTTTTCGGCCGTTTTTTCCGGTTGACCGTAGGAAACGGGGCGCAGCAGCTTGAGCGAGGCCAGGGCCTGGGCGACGGAATAGAGCGGTGCCGGGATGCCCTGCTCGCTCTTGCCGCCACGCCGCCGATGGCGCAATTGCCACTCGGCTTCCTTTTCCTGGATGTGGGCGCTGTCCGGCAGCAAAACTTCGAGCAGTTCTATGGTCGCCGGCGTGGCATAGACCGGGCCGCGATAACCGAGCATGGAAAGCCGCGGCAAGAGGCCGGAATGATCGATGTGGGCGTGGGTGAGCAGGACGAAATCGATTTGCCGGACATCGAAACCGAAATTGAGCGCCTTCCGGTTCTTTTGCCTCGCTTCGGGGCCGCCCTGGAACATGCCGCAATCGACCAGAAAACGGACACTGCCCGCTTCCACCAAGGTGCAGGAACCGGTCACCTCACCGGCTGCTCCGAGAAACCCGAGACGCATGTTTTCATTCCTCCCGACTTGGCGTAGCATGAACCACAACACGGCGTAATGCAACGCCAGTGGTCAATTCAGCGATATTCGAGTGAATTGGAATCGCGAGATTGGCCCCCAAAAGTTCATCTCAGGAGGTTACGCATGTTCAAGCACATTTTCGTTCCGACCGACGGTTCCGAACTCTCCCGTGCCACGGCGCAACGTGCCGTTTCCTTCGCCAAGGAAGCCGGCGCCCGGATCACCGCATTTTTTGCCAAGCCGGAATATCCCATCGCCTACTTTGGTGAAGGCGCCCTGATCGATCCGACAACCCCGGAAAAATTCGCCGAGCTGGCCGACCAGCAAGCCATTGAATATCTTGGCGAGGTCGAGAAAATGTGCGCCGAAGCCGGTGTCCAGTGCAGCACGGCGGCCGCTACCAGCGACGTTCCCTACGAAGCGATCATCGAAGCCGCCGAAAAATCCGGCTGCGACTTGATCTTCATGGCCTCCCACGGTCGCCGCGGCATCAGCGGCTTTTTGCTGGGCAGCGAGACCAACAAGGTCCTGACCCACTCCAAGGTGCCGGTACTCGTCTATCGCTGAGCCTGCAACAAACCCGCAATCAGCGGCCGGTGCAGCGCCCCTGCCCCGGCCGGATGCGGCACAGCACTTCGCCGCTGGCGGTATCGATGAACGCCACTTCTTCCAGCGTGCCGACCAGATAGCGCTTTTTCAGCGTGAAATCGGTCGGCTTGCCATAGGTTGCCTTCCAGAAGGTCGTGCTCTCGCTGATCACCGGGTCGATCAGCCGTGCCTTCGCCCGCATGCCGATTCGCCCGGCCAGCGCAGCCGGCAGATTGGCTGAAAACCCGGCGTCGTCATCGGCGGCACGCGGATAGAAATCATAGAGGTTCTCAAAAGCCAGAAAGTAGTCGTAGCGCCAACTGACCTTCATCTGCTGCGACGTGCCGATCTTGTCCTCAAACTCGTATTGGCCGTGCTCGACGGCGACCGACTGCAGCGGCAGGAATTTGAACCGGTAATAGTCGTCGACCGCAGGATTGGCCAGCGGTCGCCAGCTCCAGCCCTCGGCGATCTGGTTGAAGACCATGCGGTAGAGGACGTCGATCCGCTCGCCGAACTCATTGATCTCCAGGCCACCGCCAGCGGCCAGATCGACATCGACTTCGACAAGCTGCCCAGTCCTGGCACTGAGGCTTCCTGCCGGCAATTGTGCAATGGCAACGAACTGCCGCTCGGCCGTTTCAGCAGCCAGAGCAGGGCAAAAAAAGGCGGCGACCAAAGTCGCCGCGAATGTATATCTGAGGAAAAACATGTCGACCTGAAACGCTTCCCATAGAGCAACAAGTCATCTGAATTGTCCGCTTTGCCCCGGGTGCTGCCCATGATGCATATCAACAAATTTCGATGGCCCTCATGGCCCATCAGCGAATGATCAGGCGCCCGTCCTCCCGCCGCACCCGCATGGCAAAGTCGAAGAGATTGGCTTGTGCGGCGAGATCGAGATCGGCCAGCGGCAGGTTGGGCCAGGTGCCTGCCGTAAAGCGCCGGCCGAAATCGGAGCTGCGTACCCGCTGGATGAATGCTTCCGGCTCCGCTGCCTCGCCGCGCAACAGCGATTCGATGTAGTCGGCACAGGCGATGTCCTCGTCGCCATCGCGGTCGACCCATTCACCCGTAATGACGAAACAGACTTCGTCCGCCCCCGCCACCCGGATCGCCTCGGCCGTTGCCCGGGCACAAACGAGGCTGGCCGCGTAGAGCCGCCGCGCCTCATGAAAGCGCTGAAGGCCGCGAACGCCTGCCGCGGTGGTCATTAGCACGGATTTCCCGGACAACTCGGCGTCCATGAGCTGCGATGGTGAATTGCCAAAGTCGAATCCGGGCACCGGATCGCCACCACCGACGGCGCCAATCGACACCGGGTTCGGAATCCTCTCCAGCAGCGCCGATGCTTCGGCAATATGTTCCACCGGATAAATGGCCCGCGCGCCCCGAGCCAGTGCCACGGCAGCCGTGGTGAACGAACGCAGAACGTCGACAACGACGACCGTATCACTGGCAGTCGGCAGGTTTTGCAGGCGATTCAGGAAAATGCGCGAGAACTTCATGGCAGGCAACGAAGCGAAATGGAACCTGCAGCATAAACCCGCGCCGCCTATCCCGGCAAAGGCCGAAAAGCAGGCGGTCGGCAGAGGAAATGCACAATGCCTACGGTCAACACCAAAAAAGGCCCAAAATCAGAATCATCCGTGGTGTATCGCGTTGCTGGCTCTAGTATCGGGATGTCGCGTTGTCGGCCTTATGTTGAGCTCCACATAAGGCCAAATACCAGCCCCAACAAAGCATCAACTAACGCAACCACTCCGCCAATTCCGGCTCGCGCAACAGGCGCCTCAGCAATGCCATTGCAGCATTAATTCCCTCCTGAGCCGATGGCGTCAGGCTGGCGCCGAGGTCGAAGCTTTCGCCGCGCACGCAGAGCAGGAAGGCGGGGGGTGGTTCGTGGCCTTCCATCTGATAGTAGACCTGCAGCACGGATTCCGGCGGCAGGGCGTGGGTGGAATGGGTTGCTACGGTGGACCGGAAAATTTGCCTGAAATCGAACGGGGCCGGGGTGTTTTCGCCGGCGTCGATGAATAACACAATTTCGCGGCCCTGCAGATCGAGGGCGTGTTCGATGTTGAGCTGAAAATCCTCGATCAGCTCGAACCGGTCGGCCAGCTTTTCATTTTTGAGCCATTTTTCCAGTTGACCGTGGAGTTCCGGCCCGATGGCGTCGTCGCCGCGGCTGGGGTTGCCGACGGCGAAGATGACGACGGGCTTGGCCTGTCCTGAGCTCTGTCGAAGGATCACGAACGGCTCAGAGAATGAACGATGCGCCCTTCCGGATCGACCAGCTCAACCTCGAGCGGCATCTTGCCGAGCGCGTGCGTGGCGCAGGACAGGCAGGGGTCGAAGGCGCGGATGGCGACTTCGATGTGGTTGAGCAGGCCTTCGGTCACTTCGCGGCCGTGCAGGTAGCGCCGGGCGACGTGGCGGATGGCTTCGTTCATCGCCTGGTTGTTGTTGGTCGTCGACACGATGAGGTTGGCCATGGTGACGAGATCGTTTTCATCGACGCGGTAGTGATGGAACAGCGTGCCGCGCGGTGCCTCGATGACGCCGACGCCTTCCATCTGGCGCTCGCCCTGGACCATGAGGTCGCTGCCCAGCAGGTCATCGTCGTGGAGCAATTCCTTGATCACTTCGGCGGCGTGCAGCATCTCGATCATCCGCGTCCAGTGGTAGGCCAGCGGCGCGTGCATCGGCGAACCGCCGGCGTAATCGACGAATTCCTTGCGCTCGTGTTCGGCGAAGGGGGTCGAAATCTGGTTGCAGTTCTGCACGCGGGCCAGCGGGCCGACCTTGTACCAGCCGTGTTCCTTGCCGATGGACTTGAAGTACGGGAATTTCATGTAGCTCCACGGCCGCACTTCTTCCTCGATGTACTGGTTGTATTGCTGGTAATCGACGTGATCGAAGATGATCTTGCCGTTATCGTCGCGGGCGCGCAGCGTACCGTGATAGAAGTCGAGATCGCCGTTGTTGCCGACGATGGACATGAAATTCGAACGAAAAATGCCGAAGCTGTTGTACAGCCCGGGGTCCTGCGTGTGCACCTTCTGGATCAGTTGCACCGCGTCGCGCGACCACTGGACGATGTGGTAGATGTCCTTGAGCAGTTCGTCGCGCTCGGCCACCGTCAGCGCCTTGTTGACGCCGCCCGGAATGGCGCCCGTGCCATGGACGCGCTTGCCGGCCGTGACGCGGATGACCTCCTGGCCGAACCGACGCAGCAGCACGCCGCGCTTGGCCGTTTCCGGATGGGCCATGGCGACGCCGACGATGTTGCGCTTGGTCACGTCGCTGTCGAAGCCGAAGAGCAGGTCGGGCGAACAGAGGTGAAAGAAGTGCAGCGCGTGCGATTGCAGCATCTGGCCGTAGTGCATGAGCCGGCGCATCTTCTCGGCCGTCGCCGTGAGCTTCTTGGCGCCGACGATGACGTCGAGCGCTTTGGATGCCGCCAGATGGTGCGACACCGGGCAGATGCCGCACAGGCGTTGGACCATGACCGGCACTTCCCAGTACGGCCGGCCCTGGATGAATTTCTCGAAGCCACGAAATTCGACGATGTGCAAACGAACCTGATGCACCTTGTTCTGGTCGTCGAGCAGGATGGTCACCTTGCCGTGGCCCTCGACCCGGGACACCGGGTCGATCGCGACGCGGCGCAGGGTTTCGGGATGGGCGGCGGTTTCTAGTTGGTAAGTCATCTTGCCTCCAGCAATTCTGTGAACCGCAGAGGCGCGGAGGTGCAGAGGAAAAACAATTCTCGCTTTGCGTACTCTCCGCGTCTCCGCGTCTCTGCGGTGAGATTTTTTCTAGTCATAATGCATCAAGCCGTGGCCTAACTCGGGCTCCTTGCCGGCCAACAGGTCGGTCAGCACCTTCCAGATCGCGTCTGCCGAAGGCGGGCAGCCCGGCATGAAGTAGTCGATCTTGACGACTTCATGGATCGGGTGCACCTGGTTGAGCGGCAGCGGCAGCTCCGGGTCGTTCGGGATCATGCCGTTTTTCAGTCCCGGGCTGGTGTGATAGACCTCTTCGAGGATGGTCGTCAGCGGCAGGTGGTTGCGTTGTGCCGGCAGGCCGCCGTTGATGGCGCAGGCGCCCATGGCGATCAGGATCTTGCAGTTTTTGCGGAACTCGCGCAGGACGTGGACGTTCTCGGCATTGCACAGCCCGCCCTCGATGATGCCGATGTCGCAGTCCGGGCTGCAGGTCTTGATGTCGGTCAGCGGCGAACGGTCGAACTCAATGTGTTCAAGCAGCGTGAACAGCCGTTCGTCGATATCGAGGAAGGACATGTGGCAGCCGAAACAGCCGGCCAGCGAGGTGGTGGCGACCTTGAGCTTTTTCTTGGCAGTCATCTCAGCGCCCCTCCGTCGTTTCGGCGGTTTCGGAAATCGGCGCCTTGTCGTACTTGCGCTCGCCAATCGGCACGGCGAAACCCTGACGCTTTTTCAGAATGACGCCGACCGGGCAGACCTGCGCCGCCTTGTCGGCCAGCGTGAAATCGGTGTCGGCCAACTGGCCGGACTTGGCATTGACGATCAAATGCGTCTTGATGCCGCGCCCGGACAGCCCGAAGACGTTCTTGCCATCGACATCGCGGCTGGCCCGCACGCAGAGCGAGCAGAGAATGCAGCGGTTGAAGTCGAGCAGTGCCTCGGGGTGCGAGGCGTCGACGGCGCGATTTGGGAAGAAGTGATCGTAGTGCGCCGACATCATGCCGAGATGGTAGGCCGTCGCCTGCAACTGACAGTTGCCGCTCTTCTCGCACGATGGGCAGAAGTGGTTGCCCTCGACGAACAGCATCTGGGTCAGCGCGCGGCGTTCGGCGTTGATTTCCTCGGTCTCGCTTTCGACGACCATGCCGGGCGCGGCGCGCATCGTGCACGAGGCCGTGTGCCGACCATTGACCTTGACCGTACACAGCTTGCACGAGCCATGCGGCTTGAATTCCGGGTGGTAACAGAGGTGCGGAATGAAGACGCCGGCCGCGCTGGCTGCCTGGATGATGGTCTGCCCGTCGACGAAGGGGACGACCTTGCCGTCGAGCGTAAAGGTATGGCTCATGATTGACCTCCGTGTTCCGTCGCCAGGTGCGCCCCGGCATCGTCGCGCCCGGTCATCTGCCGGGCGGCCGACAGTTCGCGGTCGAGATCGAAGGCTGGCGTGAAGTCCTGCTGCATCATGCGCTTGTCGTAAGCCGGGCGGAACTTGGCAATGGTGTCGAGCACCGGATTGCAGGCGGTATGGCCGAGTCCGCAATGGCTCATCGATTGCAGCAACTGGTTGAGCTTCTCGATTTCGGCAAAGTCGTAGGGCGAACCGCTGCCGTAGTGCAGCTTGTCCATGAGGTTCTTGAGCAGCGAGGTACCGACCCGGCACGGCGTGCAGAAACCGCAGCTTTCGTGCTGGAAGAAATGCACGTAGTTGCGCGCCACCTCGAACATGTCGCGGCTCTTGTTGAAGATCGTGAAGGCCCCGGCGGTCGGGATGTCCTCGAAGGCGATGATGCGGTCGAATTCATCCTCGGCGACGCAAATGCCGGACGGCCCGCTGACCTGGACGGCCTGCGTGTCGGTCGCGCCGCAATCCTCAAGCACCTGGCGGATGCTGACGCCGAACGGGTATTCGTAGATGCCGGGCCGCTCACAATCGCCGGAAACCGAAATGATCTTCGTCCCGGCCGACTGTTTGGTGCCGATGCCGGCATACCACTCGCCGCCCTTGAGGGCGATCATCGCCGCGGCGGCAAAGGTTTCGACGTTATTGACGATGGTCGGCTGGTCGAGATAGCCGTTGGTCACCGGGAAAGGTGGCCGGTTGCGTGGCGTGCCGCGCTTGCCTTCGAGCGACTCGATCAGCGCCGACTCCTCGCCGCAGACGTAGGCACCGGCGCCGACGTGGATCTCGATATCGAAATCCGCCCCGGGCAGGCCGCAGATGTCCTTGCCGAGCAGATTCTGGCGGCGACGGTTGGCCAGCACGGCATTGAGGTGATCGAGCAGGTAGCGGTACTCGCCGCGCAGATAGACGAAGCCGCGCGTGGCGCCGATGGCGTAGGCGGCGACGGTCATGCCCTCGAAAACGAGGTCGGGGCATTTTGAGAGCAGGACGCGATCCTTGAAGGTGCCCGGTTCGCCTTCGTCGGCATTGCAGACGACGATGCGCTGGTGACCGGCCTTGAGCTGCGCATTGCGGCAGGCTTCCCATTTGAGGCCGGTGGTGAAACCGGCGCCACCGCGGCCGCGCAGGCCGGAACGCTTGATTTCATCGAGCGTCGCACCCGGCCCACCGATGCCGCTGGGCAGGCCTTCGCGCCAGGACCGCATGTTCGAGGCGTTGAGGCCATCGCTCGGCGCCCGCGCCCGGGCGGCGAGCAGGGCTTCGCCGGGCTTGAAGTCGGCGTTGAGCAGGATATCGGCGCGCCGGATGTTGTCTTCGATCCTGAAATAGGCCGGCGGCCATTCGGCCAGCGGCACCTTGCCGCGGATCAGTTCGGCGATTTCGTCGATGCGTTCGGCGCTCAGGCCGGCAATCGCATAGTTATTGACCAGCATGCCCGGCCCCTGGTCGCACAGGCCGGTACAGGCCGTCTTGCCAACACTGACCAGGCCGTCTTCGGAAACCTTGCCGCGCTCGACCCAGAGGTTGCCGCACAGCCGCTCCATGAGCGCCCGGTTGCCCTGCATGCGGTCGGTGATGTTGTCGGAAAACAACACCCGGTATTTGCCGCGCGGCTCGGTGTAAATGAAGGAATAAAAACCGGCAACGCCTTCAATCTTGGTCCGCGGCACGCCGAGCATGGCCTGCATGCGGTCAATGGCTTCGGGGGGAACCCAGTCGCAGGCCTCCTGGACTTCGCGCAGGATCTGCAACATGCAGGTCGGGTCGCGTCGATAGCGGTTGATCACCCGGTCAACAACGCCGGCGACCGCTTCAGCATGCATCTCGTTGAATCCCACGACAATCTCCCAAAAAATTGCCTATGACATCTGAAGACTAGCACCCGGATGTTTCGTTTTCTTGTCCAAGGTCAACTGCCGGGCGATTGTCACACTCCGAAAAACCGGAATGTGCAACAATGGTGCTGCATCGCAACATAAACCAAACACCACAAAACGGTGATATTCGCCCAAACATGGTGCAGCGCAATACTCCTGGACCTAATCTGGAAGGAAGAACAGCATGAACACAATAAACGAACAATCCCCCCTCGTTCACACCAATGCCCTGTTGCCGCTGGCCGGCAAAAAAGGCTTGATTACCGGCGTTGCCAACGACAAGTCGATCGCTTTCGCCGTGGCCAAGGCCATTCGCGCCCTGGGTGGCGAAATCGCCCTGACCTACCAGAACGACAAGACGGCCAAATACACGCAACCGCTGGCCGAGGCGCTGGGCGCCAAGCTCTTTCTCAAGCTCGACGTGACCGAGGAAGGCAGCCTTGAAGCCGCCATCAAGCAATGCGGCGACGAATTCGGCGAACTCGACTTCGCCATCCACTCGATGGCCTTCTGCAATGGCGACGACCTGCACGGCCGCGTCATCGACACCACCGAAGCCGGCTTCGACTCGGCCATGAACATTTCCTGCCACAGCTTCCTGCGCATGGCCAAGGCGATGGAGCCGCTGATGGCGCACGGCGGTTCGCTGATCACCATGTCCTACCTCGGCGCCGAGCGCGTCGTGCGCAACTACGGCGTCATGGGCATCATCAAGGCGGCGCTTGAATCGGCTGTCCGCTACATGGCCTACGACCTTGGCCCCAAGGGCATCCGCGTTTTTGCCGTTTCGCCGGGCCCGATCATGACCCGTGCCGCTTCCGGCATCGCCAACTTCAACACCCTGCTCGAAAACGATGCCGCCAAGGCACCGCTCGGCCGCACCGTGACCATTGACGAAGTCGGCGCCCTGACCGCCTTCCTGTGCACGCCCGGCTCGTCCGGCATGACCGGGCAGACGATCTACGTCGACGCCGGCGCCCATATCGTCGCTTAAGGCAGTTTTGTAGCGATTGCTACGGTCAACCGGAAAAAAGGGCAAAATTTCAAATTGGCGGAGCAGATCTCCGCCAATTTGAAACGATTTCGGAGAATTCGATGCCTGACATTGACGGACTACTCCCCGATCCCGTACCGGATCATCCGCTGTTGCGCGGCAGGCAGGAAATCGGCCGTGGCGAGAGCACCATCGTCCTCGCCGCCGACACCGTCGATGGCCAGGAACGCGTCTACAAGGTGCTCTCCTCGCCCACCGACTATGCCTATTACACCGCCGATGACCGGCCGACCGGCGAACACTTCCCCATCGTCTACGCCGACCACGGCACCGTCGGCCGTTCCAGCCGCGGCTTTCCGTTCCATGTCGTCGAAGTCGAACGGCTCTACCCGCTGCCCGGTTCTGGCGACGCCGCCGAAGTGGCGACCAAGCTGTCCGCCTCGTATTTCGACGCCTGCATGATGTGGCGCAACCTGGCCCAGGACATGGGCCGCATCGCGCTGCACCACCTCGTCGTCACGCCCATGGGGTGGACCGATGCACTCAAGGAGTCGCTCAAGGCGGTGGAAGATTTTTCGACCGAATACGGCGCCCTGCCCGACCTCATCAAGGCCGACAATCTCATGATGCGCAAGGACGGGACCCTCGTTTTCTCCGACCCGGTGTTCATGGAATGACTATCAGCAAAGTGTATTTCGCCTCGCGCGAACTGGCCGAGTCGCTCATCGGCAAACCGTCGATGGCGGTCATCTCGATTACCGATCCGGGCACCCCGGAAGCCAATCTGCACACCAATTTCGAGCACGTCCTGCGCCTGGCTTTCTACGATGCCGTGCCGGCCGACGAATACCTGCCGGCACCGATGCCCGGCCTGTTCGATTACCGGATGGCCCGGCAGATTTCCACCTTCGTCCAGAACCTGCACAACACCGCGGACGAGGTGTCGATGCTGGTCCATTGCGAATATGGCGTCAGCCGCTCGGCCGCCGTTGCACTTTTCGTCGAAGCCTGGTCCGGCGCCCCGCTGATTTCGCGGGAATTCACCGGCGAAGCCAACCAATGGGTCGTCGACCAGTTGTCACGGTTGCGCCCCGAACTGGATATCGACATTCCGCCGGCCAATGCGGCACATGACCGGCGCAGCAGGCCGCGACCAGCCTGACCATTTACCTGGAGCATGACCATGCATGAAAGCAGCGAGCAGCGTTATCTGGTCAACAAGACCTACGACGAAATCCGCGTCGGTGATTCAGCCAGCCTGACACGAACCCTGATGCCCGAGGATGTAAAGCTGTTCGCCATCCTGACCGGCGACGTCAATCCCTCGGTCGTCGACCCGGGCTATTCGGAAAGCGGCCTGTTCCGCGAAGTCATCGCCCACGGCATGTGGAGCGGCTCGCTGATCTCGACCGTCCTCGGCACCCAGTTTCCCGGCCCCGGCACCATCCTGGTCGACCAGTCGCTGCATTTCTCGCGCCCGGTGACCATCGGCGACACGATCACGATCACCGTCACCGCCAAGCAGAAATTCGATCACAACAAGCACGTCATCTTCGACTGCGTTTGCACCAACCAGGAAGGCCTGCAAGTCGTGCGCGGCACAGCCGAAGTGCTGGCCCCGACGGAAAAGGTTTCCCGCCTGCAAAAAGTGCACATGCCGGAGATTCGCATCGACGACAAGCACGAGCGTTACATTCACCTGCTCGATCGCGTCAGGGGGCTGGAGCCGATCCCCACCGCCGTCGCCCACCCTTGCGATGAGGAATCGCTCAAGGGACCGGTCCAGGCCTTCCAGGCCGGCATCATCGAACCGATCCTGGTCGGCCCGGAGAACAGGATCCGCGCCGTTGCCGAGGAGTTCGGCATCGACCTCTCCGGCATCCGCATCGTCCATGCCGCGCACAGCCACGACTCCGCCGCACTGGCCGTCTCGCTGGTCCGTACCGGCGATGCCGAGGCGCTCATGAAGGGCAGCCTGCACACCGACGAACTGATGGGCGAGGTCGTCGCCCGCGCCAACGGTCTGCGCACCTCGCGCCGGATCAGCCACGTTTTCGTCATGGACGTGCCGACCTACCACCGCCCGCTGCTCATCACCGACGCCGCAATCAATATCGCCCCGACGCTGGAAGACAAGGCCGACATCATCCGCAACGCGATCGAACTGGCGCACATCATCGGCATCCCGGAACCCAAGGTGGCGATTCTGTCGGCGGTCGAGACGGTCAACCCGAAGATCCAGTCAACTCTGGATGCCGCCGCCCTGTGCAAGATGGCCGACCGCGGCCAGATCAAGGGCGGCATCCTCGACGGCCCGCTGGCTTTCGACAACGCCGTCTCCATCGTCGCCGCCAAGACCAAGGGCATCAAGTCGGCGGTTGCCGGCCACGCCGAAATCCTCGTCGTGCCCGATCTCGAGTCCGGCAACATGATCGCCAAGCAGCTCGAATACCTGGCCAACGCCCTGACCGCCGGCATCGTGCTCGGCACCAAGGTGCCCATCGTGCTGACCAGCCGGGCCGATACCGCAGAGACCCGAACCGCATCGTGCGTCATCGCTGCACTGATCGCCCACCACAACCGCAAAACTGGAACCGTCTAAATGAAGCAAGGCATCCTGACGATCAACGCCGGATCGTCGTCCATCAAGTTCGCCCTATTCCCCCTCGCCCACCCGCTTTCCCCGGAAGCCGAAGTCTCCGGCCAGATTGACGGCATCGGCACCAGCGCCACGAAAATGCTCGCCAAGGACAAGGCCGGCCAGAAGATTGCCGACCAGGGCATCGCCGGCGAGCAGGTCAGCCACGATCAGGCATTTGACGCCCTGCTCAAATGGTTCCAGGCAACGCAGTCGGATTGGCAAATCGTCGCCGCCGGCCACCGCGTCGTCCATGGTGGCGACCTCTACTCGCAGCCGACCATTGTCGACGCCCAGGTCCTTGAACACCTGACCGGCTTCATCCCGCTCGCCCCGCTTCATGAGCCGCACAACGTCGCCGGTATCCGCGCCCTGCAGGCCCTGCTGCCGACCGTACCGCAAGTCGCCTGTTTCGACACCGCCTTCCATCGCAGCCAGCCGGACGTCGCCCAGGCTTTTGGCCTGCCCCGGGCGTTGACCGCAGAAGGCATCAAGCGCTACGGCTTCCACGGCCTGTCGTATGAATTCATCGCCCGCGCCCTGCCCCAGCATTCGCACCGCGCCAATGGCCGCGTCGTGGTCGCCCACCTCGGCAACGGCGCCAGCATGGCGGCCATGGTCAATCGCAAATGCGTCGCCACGACGCTCGGCTTCTCGACCATCGACGGCCTTCTCATGGGCACCCGCTGCGGCAACCTCGACCCGGGCGTCATCCTCCACCTGATGGAGACCAAGAATCTGTCGGTCAAGGACATGACCAGGATGCTCTACAAGGAATCCGGCCTGCTCGGTGTTTCCGGCATCTCGCAGGACATGCGTACCCTGCTCGCCAGCGACAAGCCGGAAGCGCAGGAGGCGGTCGACCTGTTCTGCTACCGCATCGCCCGCGAACTCGGTTCGCTCGCCGCCGCTGCCGGCGGCCTCGATGCGCTGGTGTTCACCGGCGGCATCGGCGAACACGCCGCCGAGGTCCGCCGTCGCGTCTGCCTGCAGTCGGAATGGCTGGGTATTCGCCTCGACCCGGAAGCTAACGCACGCCACGATATCGCGATCAGCGCCGGCAACAGCAGCGTCGATGTGCTGGTCATCCCGACCAATGAAGAATGGATGATGGCGCACCACGCACAGACGCTTTTGGTCCTCTAAACAAAAATATTTTCCGCCCGGCCCTGGCTACCGAAAGGAGCCGGGGCTTTGTTTTTTCGGGCTTTTTTTACACCAACAGCATCAACAAAACCGAAGACACGAAACACTGTATCTAGTCAAGATATTGCCCTGGAGCACTATATCTAGTAGCTTTGCAACATTCGAAAATTAATAACCCACAAAAATCCGAATTTTGTAGAGGAGCCTTGGATGAGCAAAATCGCCGAACAGCTTTCGCTGACAGACATTCCCGCACCACCGCAATTTGCCCCGCTGCCGGAGCAGGAAATTTCCGCCGAAGTGCTGATCGAAAAGTACGCCAAGGGCAAGGAAACCAATGTTCACGACGTGCGCCGCCGGGTTGCCTACGCCCTGGCCCAGGTTGAGCAGGAGTCCGGTCGCGCCCACTGGGAATCGAAGTTCCTGTGGGCCCAGGAAAACGGTTTCATTCCGGCCGGCCGCATCAATTCCGCCGCCGGTACCGACCTCCAGGCGACGCTGATCAACTGCTTCGTGCAGCCGGTCGGCGACTCCATCGTCGAAAACACCGATGGCAAGCCCGGCATTTACACCGCACTGGCCCAGGCCGCTGAAACGATGCGTCGCGGTGGCGGCGTCGGCTACGATTTCTCCTCCATCCGGCCGCAAGGCGCCCGCGTCAAGGGTACCCAGTCGCGCGCTTCCGGCCCGGTGTCGTACATGCGCGTTTTCGACCGCTCGTGCGAAACCGTCGAGTCCGCCGGTGCCCGCCGTGGCGCCCAGATGGGCGTGCTGCGCTGCGACCATCCGGACATCGAAGTCTTCATCCACGCCAAGGACAAGGGCGACCTGACCAATTTCAACATCTCGATCGGTGTTACTGACCCGTTCATGCAAGCCGTCGATGCCGACGGCGAGGTCGAGCTGCTGCACCGCGCCGAGCCGAATGCCGAAATGCGCGCTGCCGGCGCCTATCAGCGCGAGGACGGCATGTGGGTTTACCGCAAGCTGCGCGCCCGCGAACTGTGGGACCAGGTCATGAAATCGACCTACGACCACGCCGAGCCGGGCATCCTGTTCCTCGACCGCATGAACAAGGACAACAACCTCAATTACTGCGAAGTGATCGAGGCGACCAACCCCTGCGCCGAACAGCCGCTGCCGCCGTACGGCTGCTGCTGCCTGGGTTCGATCAATCTGACGCTGTACATCAAGGACGCCTTCTCCGAGCAGGCCGAGTTCGATTTCGACACCTTTGCCGAAGTCATCCGCATCTCGACCCGCATGCTCGACAACGTGCTCGACGCCACCCACTGGCCGCTCGAACGCCAGCAGCAGGAAGCCGCCAACAAGCGCCGCGTCGGCCTCGGCTACACCGGCCTCGGCGATGCGCTGGCCATGCTGCGCCTGCGCTACGACAAGCCGGAAGCCCGCGCCATGGCGGCCCGCATCAGCGAGTTCATGCGCGACACGGCCTATCTGTATTCGGTCGACATGGCCAAGGAACGCGGCGCCTTCCCGCTCTTCAACGCCGAGCTCTATCTCTCCGGTGGCAACTTCGCTTCGCGCCTGCCCGGCGACGTCAAGGCCGAGATCCGCAAGCACGGGCTGCGCAACTCGCACCTGCTGTCGATCGCACCGACCGGCACGATTTCGCTGGCCTTCGCCGACAATGCCTCGAACGGCATCGAGCCGCCGTTCTCCTGGACCTACAACCGCAAGAAGCGCATGCAGGATGGCACGATCAAGGAATACTCAGTCGAGGATTACGCCTGGCGCCTGTACAAGCATCATGGTGGCGACGTCAGCAAGCTGCCGGAATACTTCGTCACGGCCCTGGAAATCTCCGCCCAGGCGCACAGCGACATGGTTGCCGCCGTCGCTCCGTTCATCGACACGTCGATCTCGAAGACGGTCAACGTGCCGGCCGACTACCCGTACGAAGACTTCCAGGATCTCTACATGAGCGCCTGGAAATCCGGCCTCAAGGGTCTGGCCACTTACCGTCCGAACAGCGTGTTGGGCTCCGTGCTCTCCGTTACCAGCAGCGAGCCGGCCAAGGCCGAAGCTGCCACAGCCAAATCGCCGCAGGATTTCGTTTCCGACGCCAATCGCCGCCTGTCGATCAAGAACCTGCCGGCCCCGGTGCTCGCCAGCCTGCGCTGGCCGGGCCGCCCGAACCTGCCGGAAGGCAACCTGTGCTGGACCTACATGCTCGACTCGCCGATCGGCAAGTTTGCGCTGTTTGTCGGCCACGTCGAACCGGAAGGCCGTGCCTGGCCGTTCGAAGTCTGGGCCAACGGCCCGGCCGAACCGCGCGGCCTGGGCGCCGTCGCCAAGACGCTGTCCATGGACATGCGCGCCAAGGACCACGCCTGGCTGGAAATGAAGCTCGAAGCGCTGGCCAAGACACCGGGCGATGCTTTCGAAATGCCCATGCCGCCGCACGGCGAACGCAAGCGCGTGCCGTCCGTGGTCTCTGCCATGGCCCAGGTCATCGCCTGGCGTTGCGAACAGCTCGGCGCCTTCAAGCATGAAGGCCCGACGCCGGTGAAGGACGCCCTGTTCAGCGCCAAGGAGCCGAAGACCGGTACCGACGGCACGCTGTCGTGGACGGTCGATATCAACAACCCGTCGACCGGTGAAGATTTCGTCCTCGGTCTCAAGGAAATCACCCTGCCGGACGGCGTCACCCGCCCCTATTCGATGTGGCTCTCCGGTAACTACCCGCGCGCCCTCGACGGCCTGTCCAAGTTACTCTCACTCGACATGCGCGTCCTCGATCCGGCCTGGATCGGCATGAAGCTGCGCAAGCTGATCGACTACTCCGAGCCGCTCGGCGACTTCATGGCCTTCGTCCCGGGTTCGCGCAAACAGCAGACCTTCCCGTCCACCGTGGCCTACATCGCCCAGCTCATCATCCACCGCTACGCCATGCTCGGCATCCTTGACGAAAGCGGCTTCCCGCTGCAGCAGATGGGCATCCTGGAAGCGCCGGAAGACTCGACCAGCAACAAGGTCCTGCCGACGCAAGGCAAGCTCTGTGGCGAGTGTGGCAACCATACGATGATCCGCAAGGATGGTTGTGATTTCTGTACAGCCTGTGGCGCAGTAGGCACCTGCGGCTGATCGCTGACTGTCTCACGCAAAAACGCCCCGGTCATGCCGGGGCGTTTTGCTTTTGGAATCCGATTTCACGCCGAAAGCGACATTTCAGTTTTGGCCACTTTTTCCGGTTGACCGTGGAAGTCACACTCCATCAGTGCTAAGCGCTTCGGATTCAGGGCTTATCGAGCCAGAACAATGACGTGATGGTCTTGGCATCGGTAATGCGGCCGTCCCAGACCGCCTGCCTGGCTTCAGCCGGCGACAGTTCGACGACATCAAGGAACTCGTTGTGGTCGAGCTGTTTCTCACCGGCCAGGTGCAGACCACGGGCGGCAAAGATTTCGATGCGTTCGTCGGAATAACCGATGCACGGGTGCATCACGCCGAGGTATTCCCAGTCGCTGGCGACGTAGCCGGTTTCTTCCTTGAGTTCGCGCTTTGCGGTGTCGATGATGGCTTCGTCATGATCGATCTTGCCAGCCGGCAACTCGAGGAAGACGCGACGTAGCGGGTAGCGGAACTGGCGCTCGAAGAGCAGGTTGCCGTTGGGCAAAAAAGCCAGGATGACGACGGCGCCGGGATGAACGATATATTCCCGGATCGATTCCTGGCCATTGGGCAGCAACACGCGATCCTTGCGGACGTTGAGCAAAGCGCCCTTGAAGACGGTCTCGGACGAGGCTTCGGATTCGATCAGGTGTGCATCGTGCGACATTTCAATCTCCGGATCGGCATAGGGGGCAGCCATTATAGGCTGCGCCCCTGCCACACCACCCGGCATGCGGGTCCGCACCGGGCGGTTCGAGAAGTTGAGGTCATGAGAGTCGTGGCACCCTGAGTCGATCAAAGTAGGCGATGGTCAGTACCGTTTTCAATAGCCGGTCGGCGTTTCGCCAATAGCGGCGAGCATTTCCAGCCACCCGACGCGCCACAATTCCTGACGCGCCCAGCGCTTTCAATTCCCGATAC